>JASMKV010000447.1 GCA_030749035.1 Myxococcota bacterium
TACACAAGATGAATGTGGTCAATGGGGCGGCGAAGGCTTAATGAATCCCTCTGCATGGGATGCAGCCGCATGTTATGGATGTCTGGAAGAATTTGGCGCCTGTTTAGCTGCCAACGACTTATCCTACGAATCTACTCAGGGTGCTCTTTGGGGTACATGTTGGGAGATGGGGAATCAAGTCAGTGTTAATCACTGCGATATGTTGGCAGAATATACTGGCTCTGGAGATCCAATCGAAGATGCGTGTACAAGTATCGGCGAGGACTACGCCCTCGACAACTGTGGTGTCTGTGATGATGATCCAAACAACGATTGTACACAAGATGAATGTGGTCAATGGGGCGGCGAAGGCTTAATGAATCCCTCTGCATGGGATGCAGCCGCATGTTATGGATGTCTGGAAGAATTTGGCGCTTGTCTAGCTGCCAACGACTTATCCTACGAATCTACTCAGGATGCTCTTTGGGGTACATGTTGGGTAATGGGGAATCAAGTCAGTGTTAATCACTGCGATATGTTGGCAGAATATGCTGGCTCTGGAGAAAACTCGAACCCAAACCCCCGTTAAACTTAGGTGCGCATACATTCACACCGTGCATATGATGAACTTCATCGCAGCTCTAAGATGACACCACCTCTACGCCGACCAGCCCCCTTTAACCCCCTGAAAAAACAGGTACTAAACCCCTGTTGCTTTCATGCAATAGGGGTTGTAGAACGGCGCCAATATGGACCGTTCACGCATACCCGGATTCTATAAGGAATCCGTTGAAAAACGTCTCGCCATCCTACACGAACGAGGCATTTTATCTGATGAGCAACTTGCCTCCTTAAAGGCCAATCACCAAACTCTGGAAATCGATGCGGCGGACCGCATGGTCGAAAATGTCATCGGCATTTTTGGTCTACCTCTTGGCTTAGGACTCAATTTTATCATCAACGAGGAGCCCTATATTGTCCCGCTGGTGGTCGAAGAACCCTCCATCATTGCTGCTTTGAGTTCCGCAGCCAAAGTGATCAGCTCCGGCGGCGGCTTTCAGGCGGAAATGGATGACTCTCTTCTGATGGGCCAAATCCAGGTGGTGGATGTGGGCCATCCGGCCAGAGCCCGCCAAACGCTCCTGCAAAATCGTCAACAAATCTTAAATCTTGCCAACAGCCTGCATCCGAATATGGTGGCCCGTGGCGGTGGTGCCAAAGATTTAGAGATTACCATTCACCCCTCCTCCAGCATGCGCGGTGATATGTTGGTGGTGCACCTCTTGGTCGATACCTGCGATGCCATGGGTGCCAATTTGGTCAACACCATGTGCGAAGGTGTGGCCCATCTGATTGAGGAGCTGACCAAGGGCAAAGTTTTTCTGCGCATCCTCTCGAACCTCACCGACCGCTCCATGGTTAAAGCCAAGGCCACCATCCCCTTAGATGCCCTTAAGGACAATGGTTACAGCGGTGAAGAAGTGCGTAACGGTATTATTCTCGCCAACGAGTTTGCGGCCATCGATCCCTATCGCGCCGCCACCCACAACAAAGGCATCATGAATGGGGTCGATGCGGTCGCTCTGGCCACCGGCAACGACTGGCGCGCCATCGAAGCTGCTGCCCACGCCTATGCGGGACGCGGTCACTCTTATACCTGTCTCACCAATTGGCATCAGGACAAAGACGGCAACCTGGTCGGCTCGATCCATCTGCCTTTAAAAGTCGGTATCGTTGGCGGTAATCTACGGAGTAATCCGGCGGTTTCCTTAGGTCTCGATATCCTTAACGTCAAAAGTGCCAAAGAGCTTGCGCAGGTGATGGCGGCGGTGGGCCTCGCACAAAACTTCTCGGCCCTTAAAGCCTTAAGCACCGAAGGCATTCAGCGCGGCCATATGGGACTGCACGCCCGTTCCGTAGCCATGAGCGCCGGTGCCCGACCGGAGCATTTTGATACAGTGGTCAATCAACTCATTGATTCGGGCGAAGTCAAAATGTGGAAAGCCAAAGAGATCATCACCTCGATTGAAGATGGCCAACCCAAAAACAACGGCAAGCAAACCAGCAACACAACCCGGGAAAAGCACTGCGGCTATGGCAAAGTCATTGTGCTTGGCGAACATGCGGTGGTCTACGGCTCCCACGCCATTGCTGCGCCCATTTCTTTAAGCATCGAAACGCAAGTCCATGCGCGCAAAAAAGGTGTTCACTTAAGCATTCCGCGCTGGGGCTTTGAACAAGAACTCCATATTGAAAACCAACACGACAATTCCCTGACCTCGTCGATGGCGATGATGTTAGACAAACTGGAACTCGTTGGCCAGGGTATGGACATTGAAGTCTGGCCCGATGTGCCCCGCGCCATGGGTCTGGGCGCCTCGGCTGCACTGGCAGTCTCGATTGTGCGCGCCCTTTCGTCACACTTTAAGCTCGACTTAAATGATGCGCAGGTTAATGAGCTTGCTTTTGCTTCCGACCAAATCGTGCATGGCCAATCTTCGGGCATCGACAATACCTTAGCCACCTATCGCAACTTTATTCTCTTCCAAAAAGGTGACCCGCCACTGATGCAAGACATCAAAGTCCCCAAAGCCATCCCGATTGTCATCGGTTTAACAGGTACCGAAGGGCTCACGGCAAAAATGGTGGCCAAAGTTGAAAACCAACATAAACGTAACCCACACCGCTACGACAATATTTTTAAAGACATCGACAACCTTACCCTGCAAGCAGTCAAGGCGGTCGAGAACTACGAGCTCGAACAGCTCGGCGATTTGATGAATGTTTGTCAAGGCATGCTCAATGCACTGGGTGTTTCGAGCTGGGAACTCGAAGAGCTCATCCAGATTGCCCGAGACCATGGCGCTCTTGGTGCGAAACTTACCGGTGGTGGTGGTGGTGGTTCCATGGTCGCCCTTTGTCCAGATGATGCCGATGCGGTGGTTGCCGCCATGGTTAAGGCCGGCTATCAAGCCATTCAAACAGAAATTGGTGGGAGTAATTAAAATGCATACAGAACAAGTTTCCTTTGCCGATGAACCGTTAATTTTAGTGAATGCGGATGACGAAGTGCTGGGTCATCAAGACAAAGCCAGCTGTCACGATGGGCAGGGCATTTTGCATCGCGCCTTCTCGGTCTTTATTTTTAACTCGGCCGGTGAGGTTCTTTTACAAGAGCGCAGCGCACAAAAGCGGCTTTGGCCGAATATTTGGGCCAATACCTGTTGCTCTCATCCCCGTGAAGGCGAAGAGGTCCCCAATGCAGCATTGCGCCGACTGAATGAAGAGTTGGGCATAGAAGCCGACTTAGAATTTCTATACAAATTCGAATATCAAGCCAGCTATACAGATAAAGGCTCAGAACATGAGTTGTGTTGGGTTCTTATCGGCCAAAGCGACAGCGCCCCGCAAACGAATGCAAATGAAATTGCGCAAACCCGCTATATCAAGCCAGACGATCTGGATGCGGCGCTAAAAGAAAAGCCACAAGCCTACAGCCCATGGCTGCACTTGGAATGGGCCGAACTTCGACAAAAGTACTGGGCACAAATTGAAGCGATGTGGACAACCCCATAGTCTCTTCTAAAACATTTGCCTCAATGTCAAAAAACAACCGTCTTATTGCCAAAGACAAAAACCCTATCCTCTAACAAAAGTTCAAGGGCTTTGGTCAAGACCACCTTTTCCACATGACGCCCCGCTTGGCGCATCGCCTGCCACGTATAGGAATGGTCCACATGCACCACATTCTGGGCAATGATTGGCCCTTCGTCCAAATCATCACTGACCACATGGGCGGTCGCGCCAATAATCTTCACGCCGCGCTGGTGGGCTTGTTTATAAGGGTTAGCGCCCACAAAGGCGGGTAAAAATGAGTGATGGATGTTTAATATCTTCCCCGCATAGCGTTCGACAAAGGCTGGTGTCAGCACGCGCATGTATTTCGCCAAAACAATCAAGTCTGGCGAAAAGCTGTCGATGATGTCCATCACCTGCGCTTCATGCTCCTGACGGGTACATCCCTCATGGGTCACATGATGAAACGGCAGTTCAAAACGTTGCACCAATTCCCCTAAGACTTGATGATTGCTGATCACGGCCTGAATGTCTGCGGTCAACTCACCGCTGTCGTGCTGAATAAGAATATCCCCTAAGCAATGGGCTTCTTTGGTGCCTAAAACAACAATATTCTTTTTGCGCGCCGGAATGACTTCAATGGTTGAATCTTCGGGTAAAACGGTGGTTAATTTTTGTTCAAGAATATCGGCTGCACCTTCACCAACAATCTCGGTGCGCATCAAAAATAAATTACCCTCTTTATCGACAAACTCATGGTTCTCTTCGATGTTGAAGCCTTCGTCCAAAAGACTTTTTGATATCTTATAAATAAGTCCTGGCTGATCGGGCGTTGAAATCCAAAGTCGATAGGTCTGCATGGGCTTGCTCCTGCTAGAGATCATCAATGAACCGCAAAGGATGGCAAGGCAAGACAATAAGATCACATGCCTGGACAAAAAATTGGACACCAACGCCATCACAGGCTAAAGATGTGGGTTCAATGACGACACAAATCGACTATTTGGGGCCAGAGCGCCGGATTCACAAGATTTTGGTTACCCGCAACACCGAATATCACATGCGCGCCGAGCACTGTATCGCGGTGCGAAATATTCAAAGCGGTGCCTGGCAACATCATCATAAGGCCTTGGGCACCACCTTAAGAGGCTGTCTGGTTGCCAAGACATCCGGTGGCTATGTATTTTGTGCAACGTTCCCCAAACCGGGGCACCGTATTTATTTTGCCAACGACGTCTGCACCTCGCCGGTCCACACCATCTGCCGACCCGAGCGCTACATTGTCGAATGTTATAAAAATTAAGCTCTACGATTCAGGAAGGCCAAACGCTTCGGCTGGATGTGTCTGCATTTTCGTCGCTAAATTATAAATTTCCTTAGGCTTAGGTTCTCGCGCTAACCCTTGGGCATCACGTGGCGGATATTTGGGAAAAAGCAAGACCCCTTCTTGCGGACAAACAAGCTCGCCCCCTGCCCCATCCTGACCAAGAACCTCTCCTGCCTGCACAGGGGTAAAATTGTGAAGTCCCGCATGCAACGCCATGCCCGCATGTGCAAAACTTTGTGCAAAAACAATTTCATAAAAACCCAGTTCTTCATCAAGGCCTTGTGCCTGCACCTTGAGTGTTTTGCCCTGCTTTAAACGCTCGGTGATATCCAAAGCACGCAGCATCGTCTTCTTGCTCACGGCCCCCGCCAACTCACTTAAACCCTTCTGCCCCATCTCTAAGGTCAGCCCTGGTATCCCATGCTGACGAGCAAACTCGTCGGCACAGACGCTCGAGGCCGCAAAGGATTTTCCCGGCGCCCTGGTCACCCAACATTTCGCCCCCCCCAAGAGCTTGGCCCAATAGTAGCCCT
>JASMKV010000448.1 GCA_030749035.1 Myxococcota bacterium
TAGTACCAATTATAAAGCCTTAGAAGCAGGTTCGTGCATGTATGAGGAAGGCACAACGTCGAAATACACATTCGTATACCATCGGCGTCGTACCCTCCTGCCCCAAGATGTTCATTTTCATGGGTACTCTCTCCTTCTACGCGAATCTCATAACCCCATGACATCTTATAAAGTATGAGGAAGGCACAACGTCGAAATATATGCTCATATACCATCGACGTCGTACCCTCCTGCCCCAAGATGTTTATCTTCATGGGTACTCTCTCCTTCTACGCGAACCTTCGATAACATCTCTTTGTAAGTCTCTCACTTTTCATCAAAGGCGTCGCTTATGAAAGTGGCGACTCGCGAAAACAACACCTTTGACGAAAAGTACTTCTAGTCGTTGGCCAAACTTTCAATTTGATTTTCTGAAAGATGAAAATCACCTAAAGCTGGGCGACCAAAGCCAACAAACTTTGCCCGAACCGAAGCCTGACTTAAATCGTATACTTTGTGCCTCACACGATTACCCGCATTACCTTCAATCGTCGTCAGACGGCCAGTACTGGCATCATAGCTTTCAACCAAGCCTAAATGTCCCCATTCAAACAAAGCCGTATCGCCAGGACGAATGGGCAACTTCTGGTAGTCGTTGGTGATCTGCGCCGGCTTACCTAAACGCTGTGCTCTTTTGTGGCCCGGAGAATTTTCAAAGGCAAAAAGCTGACGCATGCTGCCTTGCTCACGATGTGTCTCCGCCAGAGCATCAAGCTTAGCTTTGGTTGCGCTGCTGTGGCTCGTATAGGAGCGATACAGATAAGAGTCGCGACCTTTTTGCAATGAATGCATGGACAAACGAAAGCGGCCACCAAGTTCTTCGGCCACAACATGGTAATTCCAATTCACGAAATAGCCACACCATTCACCACCTAAAGACATACGTGCCGCGCGGGTATAGGCATCTACTCTTGGTGAACGGTTGGTGCTGCCAATCTCCCGCACGCCTGCGGCCAATTCGGATTGTGCCGATTTCACCGAGCGCTCTTGAAGGATCGCTAAAATTTCATCGGTGGTTTTAGGCTCAGATACAGGTACTTCTACAGCGCTGACTGCATCGGCCACCAGATTTTCTGATGTCGAATTATCGTTCGCCGAAGGTGCCAGGCTCGTCGGCGACACTGGGGTTCGCAAGCTAAATCCAGAATGGCTCGGCGGCCTAAGATTGCCTGGTGCGTGTGTCTCTTTGCACACACCTGGCATCAGAGAATGTAAACCTGAATGAATCAAATCCCTGATATAACTTTTTACAGAGGTTCGTCCTGAGAGTGTAAGCCTGAATGTGTTGAAGCATTCGAGGCGCATGTATTCGTCGCAGACGAAAGTCCGCGCGGACTCGAATCACTGCAATCGGATCGATGGTTTGAAGGTTGTGAGGTAAGGGTGGACACACGAATAGCGGTACGTGGACTCATGGCGGGGGCTCCATATTCTATTTTATTCTATTTCTATTTCACCAATTCTGCGCTGGGCACAGCTTTGGCATTTATCACCTTAAGTATCGCCCCAAAGACCAAGCTGTTGCTTAAAAATCATGGGGACAAAGCATAAAAGCCACCATAAGAGCTTAAGTTATTGTTTTATATGCGTGTTTTTTATTTGAAAAAGTACGTTTTATTTTTTAAAAAACGCACTGCATGTCGGCACCAAGGTCTTCCTCAGCAAGGAATCGTGTCCTTAGCGAGGCTAAAGCACTTCGGGACTTGTCCACATATACCCGGGAGAACAGCATCTGAGCTGAATCGGGTTGCCTTAAAGCATCATTTATGAAAATTTTACCTTCTGCTAAGTAAAGGATATCAAATGGCTTATATTGAACTTATTGAACCCGAAGACGCCACCGGAGTACTCAAAAACGAATACGACCAAGCCCAGCAAAACGCCGGGCATATTGCCAATATTCTCAAAGTTCTGAGCCGCAGCCCTGGTGCGCTTAAAACGATGATGCAGACGTATATGGCCAGCATGTTTGCGCCATCTGAACTCTCCCGCGCGCAGCGGGAAATGCTCGCCACAGTGGTCTCCTCTAAAAACGAATGTTTTTACTGAACTGAGTCCCACGGGAATGACTTCCGGGCTGAAGTCAATGACGCAGAAAATGCAGAGAAACTTAAAAAAGATTGGCGCAGCGCTGATTTAAATGCGGGCGATGCGGCCCTTTGCGCCTGGGCGGAGAAATTAACATTATATCCTTCTAAAGCCTCTCGAGATGACATCAAAGAGCTTGAATCCCACGGCTTTTCCCACAGTGCCATCAGCGATGCGGCGCAAGTCATCAGTTTTTTTAATTACATCAATCGCATCGCTGAAGGCTTAGGTGTGGACTTAGAAGAGAGCATGCAAACAAAAGATTAGAATCGTTGTCGATAAGCTATTCTTTTGCAAAGCCCCAACTCTATTCGTAACAAGTGCTCGGTGCCAGTGTAGAACTGAGCCCTCGAAAAATATCTATCCAATCGTCGACGTCGTTCCCGCTGACACTGATAACCTGCCTATCGTTATGCCTGATGACCACATGCAGATCCTCACGGGCTCTTGCCGTCAGGAGAATATTGACTGTGATCGAAGAATTGCCGGCAACAAAATTGATGACCTGTTGTTCTAAATTCCCCAGGATTTGCGACACCATCGGCTCGACGACCCTGCGATAGATGATACCTCTTTCGCAAGCGATTCTCCCACCAATCCAGGGATGCGAGCGACAACGGCCAAAACGTCCGCGGCGAAGAGGGAAATCGGCCACAAGTCTACCGATGAGCTCATTAATATGCCGACGAAGCTGTGCTTCATTAATGTGAATATTCAAAATCAATTCGCACTCGGGTAAATTTAGCCCCAACTCTTGAATACGCTCGAGAATATTTTGGATCTCTTCTGTTAAGTATTGTAGATCTGCAAGACTGTTGTCGTGGAGCAGATCTTCAAGTACGCCACCGTTCGCAAGCTTTTCTGCAATGGCGCGGTAAATGGCTTCGAAGATGAGAGTCAGCGTCTTGTCGCCAAGAGTCAAATCAATCACCACCTTACATTCCCCCGCACCTGGCCCACAATCTTCTAAGGTGAACGTCGCTGCGCCGGCTTGGCCTGACTCTTCGGCGGGATCCTTGGCTTCCGTATCCATCGCGTCATCATCAGTGTCGCTCTCGACGTCAAAATAATCCTGGTCTGTATCCCCGTCAGTGGTTTCATCGGTGTCATCCGTTGTCTCATCAGCTTCTTCAGCAGCCATGGCCTGCTCTTCAGCCCAATCCCATTCCTCTAAAGCCTGATTCACATTGCGGTAAACTGCATTTTCGGCAAAATGCACTCCGCTTAGACTCTCGTCATACTCTGTGCCGCAGGCGCCGAGAAAAAGACTCAGAGCGCACAAAACAACCAAATGATTTTCTATAAACCTCTTTCCCTGATTTATTCGATGACCAGCCCTAAAGCTAAGATCGCTCCAGTGAAAACCTGAAGATGAAGGAAAAAGAAACGCTTTGATATAAGCAAAAATAGTTTGCTGGAAACTCATTGGAAAACTCCTACCCTTGATACCTGTTGTGTTAGTGTGTATCGCGAGGGTGGAGCGCCCCGGGATGTACCCATACATACCCAATAAACCCCCAATATGGTTAATGGATTGAGCATGTTGGGCCATATCTCTGAAAATACCTGCATTCAGGATCTTTTAAGCACTTTGGGAGACTAAGAGTGCCTTGTGCAACACCTCTGCTTGACAGCGACGGCCCCAATCCTCTATGAGCGCTTCAAATCCTGCGCTTCTGCAGATCGGCTAGCCCCGAAAATTGTATGCCTAAAACTTGTTTGCACATCGTGCTTCAAGCCAGGCAGAACTTCATTTTGAAGGGGCCGTTGATGTTATCTTCTCAGTTTTTAGCGCACAAAGCTTGGTCTTTAAGCTTTGTTCTCACCTCAAGCTTATGCATTCTACTGGGTGCCTGTGTGTCCCCCGGGCAGCTCGAATTCGAGAAACAGAGTGATGCTGCGCAGGCCGATAAATATCCTGTCGATCCCAATCCTTTAAACGCACAAGCCTGTTTGCAAGATCATGCAGCGTTTTGGCAGATCGATATCCCTGAACATTGTTTAGACAAACGAAGCTGTATTGATAGCCAGCAGCGCTTTTGGGTGGATGCACAACCTTTTATCCCCCGCGGCGTCTACGATGGTGGTCGCCAAATCAACCAGCTCCTTGAAAACTGTCCGGCAGATGCCGCATGTGCCGCCACCAACCCAAAGGACGCGCACGAATATGTCGACGTTTTACTAAGCGCTGGGATCAACGTCATTTTAGAGAACGTCAAATATATGCCCGAAGCCCTGCGCGAAGCGATCACAGCCAGCGAGGGCATGAAGCTTGCCCACACGCTCTGGAACGATCCTTTCAGCGAAGAGGGCAACAGCACCCTCGCCAGCGAAATAAGTGAAGTGGCAGAAAATCCGAATTTGATTTTTTGGTTTGGACCCGACGAAGCGGGCATGTGGAATACCTGGTCGATGGCCGCCGGTATGAAACGTATTCTGCACGGCAACTCGAGCCAGATTGATGCACTCTTAAATGATGTTTATCAACCGGGCAACGATGCCTATCTGCCCACGACGCAGGAGGCGGCCGATCCATACAACCTGCCCTATACCGCAGCACTGGTCATGGACACGACAGGCCTGGCCATCGGTACCCGCCTTTATGACATTCTCATGCCGGTAAGCTACACCCTGCAAGAGCCCTACTCATTGGTCAACGAAGGGGCCTGGGGCACCTGGCGTATTGATGCTTATAGCGATCAAGGGGTACCAATGATGCCGGTTCTGCAAATGGTGGGCATTGAATCCATGGGTTTGAGCCAGCCTAACCCTGAGCAAATCGAAGCCCAAATCATGTCGGCTTGGGCCAAAGGTGCGCATGGTGCTTTTTATTATAAGCTTGCCGGTGACACGCCCAAATTTGCCGGGCGCGATGGTTATTTTGCCGCCGACGATACGCAAAGCTGGAATGCTTTTGCCCGTATGCATGCACGCCAGGATGCGCTTATCCCGGTGGTCTACAGCGATGCTCAGGAATCACGCGGCGATGCGCAGCATCTCGAATGGCGACGTTGGAGTTTAGACAATCGCGATGTTTGGCTTATTGCCAACCCCACCCCTTTTAAACGCCAGGTCGATTTAGAAGCGCTCCTCAATAAACCCGATGATGCCTTTATCAGGCACTATGAAAACTGTGAAAGTTTCAGCACCCCTGAGTTCGAATTTCCGGCCTATGGCGCCTATGTGTTGGAGGTGTACCGATGAAAAACATCATCATTCTTCTTAGCCCATTGAGTTTGGCTTTCTTTTTAAGCTGCTCCCAAACGCCTGAAACTCCAGTAGAGCCCGCCAAACAAAACGCCATCCCCATGCTCGGACTCTGGGAGACCTGGCCGGATTTGTCTGCACCGCGCTCGGCAGCCGCCGTGATCGCTTTAGACGATGGTTCTTTTCTTCTGGCCGGTGGCTTTCAAGGCAGCTTTGATGCCAGCAGCAGTGTAAGCAGCTACGACCCCATAAGCGGCGTGGCAAGTGCTCTTACGCCCTTACCCTTAGGCCTCGCGGGCGCTGCATTTATGCAAACAGACGATGGTTTTATCTTAAGCGGCGGTTTGGAAAAGTTTTCCACGACAGAAGTGCTCAAGCCACAAGATGCATGTTTTGCCTATAGCTTAAACACGCAGGACTGGAGCGCGTGCGCGCCCATCGGCAATGGTGGCACCTTTGCCAACAGTTTTGCGGCAATGCCAAACGCTTTGACCATTTTTGGCGGACTCAAGCAGGTGGATTATACCCGGGAAGGACCGGGCAGCTTAAGCACGCGGATCGTGCAGCGCTACAATCACTCTGATGACGCTTGGCAGGCCGAAACGCTCCTGCCGGAACTTCGCGATGGGGCGGCAACGATTATCCATGAAAACCGTGCCTATGTTATTGGCGGCTGGGCGCAAAGCGCCAATGGTGGGCCCATCGCTTTAAGTCCCGATGTGTTGGTCTACAATTTTACCACACATACCTGGGAGACATCTGACGATACGATGCGTGTTAACGATCTACCCACACCACGGGCGAACCTGGCCTGCACAATTTATGGAAAAGGCGTCTGCTGTTTTGGTGGTTATAATCAGAACGGCGTGGTGGTCGATGTGGTCGACCGTTTGGATTTAGAAAGTGGCATCTGGTCGAGTATGCCGCCTCTGCCGCAGGCTTTAAGCGAAGTGCGGCCAGTCTCCCGGGATGATGGCATTTGGATTTTAGGGGGTATGGACAGCACCTATAACGATGTCGCAAAAGTCTATCGACTTCGTTAAGCAAAACGAAAACGGGCCGCACAAAAGTGCAGCCCGCTTAAACAAACTTTTAAATTTTTCTACGAGGTATTGAGCGATTACCAGCTGACCTTATGGCCATCAAAAGTAATTGTAACTTTGCCTTTTATTTTAACTATTTTAACCCGCGCATCAACTTTCTGACCTTTGGCCGTGCCTTTAACTCTGGCGATGCCATTAACAATCGAAAGATGAATATTAAGATCACTTGTGTATCCATCTTTTTTCTTACCGATCTTAATATCCGCTTCTAAATGTCCCGCGACATTGGTCTTAATCGTAAAGCCACCATTGTGGGAAAAGGGTCCATCAATAAAACCATCCTCTTGAAAATCAAAATTGTGACCATCAATACGAACCCTAACATCCCGATTTTCAGGCCAGTAGAGGTCTTCTCCCGCATTGGCACCACAATCGCCACCAAAGCCAATCATGAGCG
>JASMKV010000449.1 GCA_030749035.1 Myxococcota bacterium
GTGAATGGGAATGACATTTTTGGAACCGGCCGCCTGATGAAAACCATCGACATTTTGCGTCAGCACGCATACCCGGTCAAAACGCTCTTCAAAAAGCGCCATCACTTCATGGGCGCGGTTAAATCCAGCGCCCCGACAAGCCGCTTCAATCCTGCCAATATGTTTCCAGGTCAGATGCATATCCTTTAAAAGCACGCGGCCAGAAAGCGCCTCTTCAATCGGCATCCCATCATCCGTATCTTCTTCGTTATAGAGCCCACCAATCCCCCGATAAGTGGGAAGCCCCGAATCCGCCGAAACCCCGGCGCCAGTGATAAAAAGGATATTCTGACTCTGCTCCAAAGTCGCCACAAGGGCAGAGAGTGTCGCATCCGATGCCATGGCTCTTGTTTAGCATAATTTGACGGTTAGAACCATGCGGACGTCGGATTTCGGTTATCGGACACTCGCCTACTCGACTAAGCGTCAACCACTCACCTGCGCGACTAAGCTGCGAACTATCGCTATCGCGCCTTCGCAGCAAGTCTTGCAACGGTTCGCACCTGAACCCGCAGATACGTAAGTCTCCGTAAACGGCTCGCACGGTTATCGGATTTCGGATATCGAACATCGGTTATCGGTAGTCGGACATCGGTCGTCGGAAATCGGAAATCGGAAATCGGAAATCGGAAATCGGTTTTCGGATATCTCCGCAGCCTTGCACAGAGAACAAACCTTGATGTATGTGAAGACTCGCTTAAAGTTAAAAAAGGCACACGTCAATTCATGCCCAGCACAGCAAAAGCGCAATCCATGACGCCAAATTTGGCGATACCCTGGTTCACCTGTTTACGCATTTTTTCTGTTTGTGTTGTTGTACATTTGCGAACTCTTTTAGACGCCAACACCTACGCCTATATTTTTTTCGCAATTCTCTTTGGACATTATCTCCTGGCTTTTGTCTATGCCCAGAATCGCGTGCGTCACGTACTCAAAACGCCACGCACCTATCTCCCCTCAGTGCTCTTCATCAGCGCCTGTGTGGGCATGCAGGTTTTAGACTTCGACCCACTTGTTGTCGTTTATTTTGGCATTCATCATGCTTTAAGTGAAAACTATATGACGCTGCACAAGAGCCTGCACAAAAGACAACTCATCATCAACAAAGTGGCCTTAAACTTTGCCCTCTATACCTTACTCATGCGTCACGATTTGCTGATTGCTGAGGAATTTGTCCAACACATTATATTTGTGACGCTTCTTTTGAGCCTGATGCATCTCAAATGCTTAGCGGAGGTGAAAAAAGAAAACCCGCAGAGTAATCTCCAGGATTGTTTTCTTTTTGAGATTGCTGGCATCGTGTGTACGCTCATCTTTTTTAATACCTATGTCGCCTTTGAAGATATTGTTTTGTATCACCTTATCCTCTGGTCGATTTATCCTCTTTTTACGCCCAAACTCCAGCAACACACTGCCGCGCGGCAGCGTTATATGGGTACAACGATTGTGGTCACTTTGTTCTTTCTGGCCTTTACCCCCATCCACGACTATTTTTCATTCTTCACGATGCAGGACTGGATAGACCAATCCTATTATTGGGCCTACTGGCATATCACCACCTCATTGATGCTCTCGCGCATGAATCCCATCTGGCTGCGCAAACTCTTTGAACCTGGCGCCTTGAACGGTACACCAACCGCCGCCCCCACTTAAATGGTCTCCAGGATTTTTGTCTAAAGCCTTTTGCAGACTTGACTTTATGAGGGGCTAAGCGTTTATATATGGGCCATCATGATGGAAGAAGACCTCATACAAATCATCTTAAGTTACTGGCCCTCTATGCTTATCTTTTTAGGTTTTGGACTCTTTCATTCGATTTGTGCCCGTGAACCTTTTAAAGAAGCCCTTGGCCGCATCACGTCGCCGTTTTTTGTCGAATATTTTTGGCGCATCATCTACTGCTTCATAAGCTACTACCTGCTTTACTACACATTTTTTGTGGTTCTTTATCAGCATCATCCAGAGCAAAGCGTGTTGCTTAAAGACTACCCCTTAAGCGGTTGGGTGTTTATGTACATCCTACGACTCGTCGGTGTTTTCTTAACCTATTGGGCTTTCTTACAAAGCGATTATTTAGAGTTTTTGGGCTTTAAGCAGGCCTATAAAGGCATCCTGAAACTTCTGGGCAAAACGCCTCCGCCGCAGAAAGTTTTTGGTACCGACAGACTGGAAATCCACGGCGTCTATGGTTGGATCAGGCACCCCATGTTGGCCGGCGGCTTTTGGTTTATCGTTTCCCTGCCCCTGACCATCAATAACCTTATCTTTCTCTGCTTCTATTCAACCTATATGGTGATTGGTATGTACTACGAAGAAGAAAGGCTGGTTCGGGTTTTTGGTGAGGACTATGTCAGCTATCAAAAACGTGTTGGCGCCCTTTTCCCTAAAACCATCTTTCCTGTACGAAGCGTTTAAGGCACCTCAGCATGTTCTATATCGAAAAGCTCGCATTCCTTGCCAATTATTTCCTCGACCCTGAAGTGTTTTGGGGGATGCCCATCTTGCTGGCCATTGTCTATGCCTTATTTCAGGAGTTTGGCCCTGAAAATACGGATACGCAAAACACATAGAAGTCACACGGAAATCGGAAATCGGAAATCGGAAATCGGTTATCGCCCCTACCCTCAACCCAAAAACGGTCGCGCAATCAAACGCAGGGCCAAAAGCGTCAGCATGGCTTTATAGCCATAAATAAATTTCTCTTCGGAAATTTTCCCCAGCAACCATTTTCCCGTATAGGTCCCAGCAATCGATGCCAAACCCATGGGCACCAGAAGCTCCAGGTAATCAAGGAAAGCAAAACCCACCGTGGTGAAGGCCAGAATCTTCAAAATATGCAAATAGGTCTGACACATGGCTTTGGTGGCAATGATTTGTCGTTTCACAAAAGCACCGCTTAAGAAAAAAGGCGCAATCAACGGCCCCACCGCACCGACCACCACCCCAAGGATGCCACCCATGATGCCCGCCAAACCAAAAGCCAGGGACTCGGGCAACTTGCGCAGCCCCCATTTGGGCACCCAGGCCGCATAGAGGATCACCAGCCCCATCACCATACGAAGTTTTTGTGGATCGGCACCTTCTAAAAGCCAGAGACCCAAAAGCGGAAAAGGCGCGGCACAGGCG
Source organism: Myxococcota bacterium (assembly GCA_030749035.1). Classification (GTDB taxonomy): domain Bacteria; phylum Myxococcota; class XYA12-FULL-58-9; order XYA12-FULL-58-9; family JASMKV01; genus JASMKV01. Next base: position 3,166 of record JASMKV010000449.1, read on the forward strand.
GCCAAAATACCAAAAGGTTTCCATCGCACCTGACTTAAATGCGCATAAACCCGGGTGGAATTCGAAATCAGCTGTACCCCCGCATGCACGGGCACAATAATCGTTGGATCCCAGTCGGTCATCAGCATCAAGGCCAGAAGCATGGTGCCGCCGGCCATACCAATAAAACCCGAAAGGGTTGCAGTCAGGTAGGCAAAGAGAATAAAAAGAGCCAATTCCAAAGTAAATCCTTTTGAAAGGGAGATGAGTCTTATGTATATCGCCATGAATCAATTCCGGGTCAATCCCGAACGTGCTTCTGATTTCGAAAAAATGTGGGAGGAGCGCGACTCCTATTTAAACGAAGTGCCCGGGTTTAAATCCTTTCATCTGCTCAAAGGCGCCCTGGAAGAGGACGTGCAGGTCTATATTTCCCACAGCATTTGGCAAAACGAAGAAACCTTCACCGACTGGACCCAAAGCGAAGCGTTTCAAAAAGCCCATGCGCGGGGCGGTAGCCCTTCGGGAACCCTCCTGGGCCCACCCAAGTTCAGCGGTTGGCAGGTGGTCTTAGAAAAATAGCCATGGAAAACGCCCTTAACGACATTAAAACCTGGTTAGGAAAAAACCAGGGTATCTTCGCTTTTGAAGAAGAAGGCAGCGAGCTTGTGCTCATGGAAATTGCCACGGCCAAGTTTTTGACGCTAAATGAGAACAACATTGCGGCTTTGGAAGAAAAAAAGAACAGCGAGCTTATCGGGCAAACCTATATCATTATTTTATTTGAGCAAGGCAGCCAACTTGTTTTATCGCAGCAAGGTTTTGCCTTCGCGCCCGACTTTAGCAATACCGGCCCTATTCCTGTCCCTTCACAAGTTTTTTGTCTGCAAGACATCTATCACTTCTTAAATAATCTGCAGGTGGTCATGGAAGATGAAAACAGGCGCAAAGAAGCCCTGGAAATCACCATGCTCCTCATCGCTCTGCTTGATGGCGCCCGCCAGGTCGGCATTGAAATGGGTAAAGAAGAACAACAAGTCGATACCATGCTGAAGAAAATTGAGGCGGGCTAAGGCGGAATTCGGTTATCGGTCATCGGTTTTCGGAAATCGGAAATCGGAAATCGGACTTCGGATTTCGATTATCGGACACTCGCCTACTCGACTAAGCGTCTCTGCCCCTGAACCCGCAGATACGATAAGTCTCCGTAAACGGCTCGCACGGTCATCGGAAATCGGTAGTCGGAAATCGGACACTCGCCTACTCGACTAAGCGTATCTGCTCCTGAACCCGCAGATACGATAAGTCTCCGTAAACGGCTCGCACGGTCATCGGACAAAATAATCTAAGAGACATGGCTCATACCATGTCGCTTAGGGCTATTTTCAAGCGCATCTTGATACATCGCCCAATGTCTAAAATATTTTTCTTTGATATTCCCAAGGCTTAAAACAAAGCGACACAAATCCGCATCTTGGCATCATCTTTGCTCTAAACATCAATCAACATATGGGAAACGAAGCTTGGGCGTTTATTTTCTTTCCTTTGACACCTCTCAACCCCAAGCTTCGTAACCCATAAAAATAGAATGATAAAATAGGAAAGGAAAATCATGAAAAAAATCCGTTTAGCCCTGCACATGAGTGTCTTGTTATTGGTTCATGCTTGCCTCCTCGAGGCGGGCCAGCGCAGCAAGGTTGAACTCGACCCAATCCAAGGCATCGTATCGACAGATGAAAGCAGCAACTTCCCCAGCATTTTTGTTCCCGATGCCTATGTGCCCTTAAGTCCTTTCGTTCAAATCAACACCGCCTCAACAACCCTCGAACTCAACGTCGCCAAAGAACTTCTCGAATGGATCGAGGCGCAGAATGCAACGCTCAAAATTGCCCAATACGACGCAAACGGTGTGCTCTATAAAAACCCCACAGCCATCAACCAAGACTCGGGCACAATTAAACTCGCCGCGGCAAACCCTGGCGTCTATGTGGCCATCAGCGAAGATCTTGAAAACGACTACCCCATTGTCACCCATTGGAATCAGACGCTTAACAATGGACGCGGCGGTCAACAAGAGGGGGCCAGCGATGCCTTGGGTTTCATCGATGCCGATATCTTTAGCAACACCCCCACCATAGGTGGCTTGAACATTAAAAACGCCAATCCAAACCACGCCCACCCGCAGAGCAACAATGACGATGGTCTCTATGCCTGGGCCACCGACAAATATGCGCTCTACTCCGATGGCAGCGAAGAGACCCCCGCCAAAGACACCGATGTGGCTGATGCGGATACGCCCGGCTACGAACGCTATATGGGAGAAAACTTCGCCACCTCCGGAGTCAGCGAAGCGGCGGCAATCTGGCTTTCAAATCTCATTTTAGAAGAGACTGGCTTCCCTCTGCAGCATCGCAACAGCAGTGCGCTCAACAACTCCAGCCCCGATCTGCTCGAAAGCGCCCCACTCTTTCAAATCGTGCACGCCCATATTGTGCGCCACGACGATCCCGATACCCTTGGCCGTGAGGACTCGTTGGCCACTTTCATCCTGCCGCCGCTCTGGGAAAAGTCGCCAGCCCAAGCCTACCCAGTCATCTTTACCGGCTTTTATGACATTCACGGCACCACCTTTAATCAAAATATTATCAAGACGCGCTTAAAAACACAGGCAAGCATCTTTAACGAGCACAACCAAGGTATTGTTGGGATCCTATGGAACGGTGGCGGTGCCAGTGGCAGTCTCACCTTTCAGCGTTCCGCCTACGACAACGTGGCCAAACTTTTTAGCGAAGCGCAAAACATGTTGGCCATCGACGTCGAGCGCATCGTCATGAAAGGAGGTTCGCGCGGAGGTGGCACGGCTCTGGCGATGGCGGCCAATCCCTACCACAATTCCTATAAGGTCCCTTACGTTCTGGTCAGCAATCCACAAACGCAGCCCAGTCAAAACATCGATGGCGCCAACCCGACCTATGCACTGGTCACCGGTTCTATGCCCTTCTATCTCGGTTATAAAAATGCCTGGAAGCCAGGCTGGACACTGCCCGGTTCGCCGGACATCGATCAAAGCATGTTGTGGAAAACACAACTTTTTGGTCGCTCTGAGACTCAAACCATCAAAGACCAACACGAACCCGGTTCACCCAACTTTATCAATGCACTCAAAGACAAGGGCACGAAAATTGTTTTGCACACCGCCACCCACGACGTCTCCAAACCTTTTATGCATATGACCAGGTTCGTGCAAAAAGTTCGAGAGGCGCAAATTCCCATTCAAATGAATATCCACTATCGCTTTGGTCATGGTCACGCCCTGAACTTAAAACCTGATGTTGTACCCCTGCTCAAAAAATTGCTCGGTGACAATACGCCATTTTCTGAGGAAACCGTGCATATCCGTCGCCAAAGTGCCGCCGAACATACCCAAGGCGTTGTCTTTGACCCAGAAGAGCGACCATTGGTGGTCGAAGCGCCACTCCTCTTTGGCAGCGGACAATTCGCCAGCATGATTCTTCTCGGCGAACCCGGAACCCTGATCGAATTCCATGCCGGCTCCTTAGGAGAGGAAAAGCACTTGCTCCTAAGCACCAAACTCGAAGCAGATGCGGGTGAGGGCTTTGCTTGGCACCATCTCCCCCTCTACGGTCCGCAGGCGGACCCATTAAAAATCTTTAGTTATGAAATAACTTACAGCACCAATGCAGGCCAATCCTGGCAAACGCTGGGCAGCCAAAGCACCGCCACCCCAAACTTTTCCGAGCCCCTAAGCGCCGTCATCAACACACCGCATGTGGGCGCAGGTGATGAATCACGCACCGGTGGTGTTTGCGGCGATGGGGCATTGTAAATGCATGCTTGAAAGCTCGAAGACGGTCACGCCATTGCCAGGAGCATGCGACAACCATCCTTCTGGTCATGGTGATCGGGGCGCAAATTTGGGGGCACTTTTGCTCCCCGATCGACTTTCTTTTAACCAGCACTTCCCACTGGCCTTCAGACCTAAGCTGACATAAAAACAAGGGCATGAGCGGATCTGACCTCCTGTCGACCACCCAAACCAGTGGCTTTGCCCAACTCGATGAAGCGCTGCCGATTCGTGCGCGCCTGCGGGCTGTCTATCCCCCCGCGGTGGCTGGCCAGTGCTTTCCCCTTGGCACCCAAAAACGTATTCTCGGCCGCCAACCAGACAACAAAAATGATTTATGCCTTGAGCATGCCACCGTCTCGCGCCAACACGTGCTCTGCGCCTGGCAGAAAAAAACCGGGCAGCACAGCGCGAGTGATTTAGGCTCTCATAATGGCTCAGCCCTCAACGGTAAAAAACTCGACATCGAGGTGCAAGCCTTGGACAACAACGATGTCCTGCGTTTAGGTGATGTGCTGCTGGTCTACGAAATTTGGCCCCAGGATGAAGCGCTGATGGAAGAAGGCCAGGATGTTTCGACTGCGGCCATTCCAGGCAATGCCCCGGCCATGACGCTTTTACGCCGGGAGGTCGGCAGCTGTGCCAGCGATCCTTCACCGGTCCTGATTATTGGCGATACGGGAACGGGTAAAGAACGCCTGGCCGCCGAAATCCACCGCTTAAGCGCTGCCAGCGGGCAATATCTCAGCATCAACTGCGCCGCCTTAACGCCGCAGCTTATTGAAAGCCAACTTTTTGGTCATATCAAAGGTGCCTTTACCGGCGCCACCGATGCCCAGGAAGGCCTCTTTCGTGCTGCCGATGGTGGCAGCCTGTTTTTGGATGAAATCGGTGAGCTGCCCATGGATTTACAACCCAAACTTTTGCGGGTGATTCAGGAAGGTGAAGTCACCCCCGTCGGCTCGACCAAAACCACTAAAATTAAAACACGCGTTCTGGCCGCAACCAATCGGGATTTGGCCAACGAGATTCAAGAGGGCAATTTTCGCCGCGATCTCTATGCCCGCCTGGCGCTTTGGGAGGTGCAACTCCCATCGCTGAGCGCGCGGCGGGGTGATATTCTCGACTGGCTCGAAAGCCTGATGCAACATTGGCTACAAGAACGGGACAAAGGGACAGAAACCACTTTGGACTTGAGCGTCGAAGTGGCTGAATTTTTGCTCTTAGAAGATTGGCAGGAAAACTTACGCGGGCTCGACCGTCTGGTGCATCATTTAGGCCGCTATCATCCCTTCAACGAAACCATTGGCCGCAAACATCTGCCCCGCTGGCTTTTCGAGGAAAACGAAAGCAAGAGCCAAACCGAACCTCAGGAAGAAGAGACGAGCGAAAACAAAGGCCGCCGCCCCGCGCCCAGCAAAGAAGAGTTGCTTAGCGCCTTAGAAGAACATCAATGGAGTATCCGTGCTACCGCCAAAGCCCTCGACCGAACCCGCCAGCAAATTTATCGCTGGCTGGAAAAATACAATATCGAAGTCAACAAAGAGGACTAAAAATCACCGGGCAATAAAAACCGGCGTTTGCCCTCCTCAGCCTGCGGTTTTGGGTCTTCGCTTATCGGTTGTCGGTTTTCGGTCTTCGGTTTTCGGTTTTCGGTCTTCGGTTTTCGATTCTCGGTCTTCGGCTTTCGATTCTCGGTCTTCGGTTTTCGGTTCTCGGTTTTCGGTTTTCGGTTCTCGGTCTTCGATTTTCGATTCTCGGTCTTCGTTTCTCGGTTCTCGGTTTTCGGTAATCGGTTCTCGCTTATCGGAATTCGGTTTTGGCTTTGATTGTGCTGCCTCGCAGGAGGCGCTGGACTTTCCTGGCGTGCAAACCACCAGAAACCCAAACACATCAGAAGCGCCAAAAGGGCTGCAAGGCCACCAAGGTGCCTTGGACGTTTGCCAGCCTGCGCCTCTGCAGCGCTGGTCTCTGCGGAGACATCCACCACACTTTCAACAGTGGTACCACTGTCGATGAAACCTGATTCTCCTAAAATCTGCTCGCGCGCCGCTTGCAATGAAGCTGTGAGCAAGGCGATATCCGCATAGCGGTCCTTGGGCTTCTTTTTCAGCAAACGCTTGATGATATTTTGTAAAACCGGTGGGGTATCGGCTCTAAAGGGTTCAATCGGTTTGTGAATCAGCGCCACACATTCGGCGATGCTTGCGGGTTTGGGATAAGGCAATTGTCCCTGCGTCATGGCGTAAAACATCACACCTAAAGCATAAAGATCGCCGCGCTTATCAAAGGCATTGCCTTGAATAACTTCCGGCGGCACATAAAGCGGGGTCCCGACCACATGGCCGGCCGAGGTATATTGGGTGATAAATTGGGCTTCATCGCCTAAGGGCTTGGCCAAACCAAAATCCAGGATTTTTAAAACATCTTTTTGTGGTTTTTTTGTAAGGACCACAACATTGCTCAGTTTGAGATCGCGATGCACCATCTCCGCGCGATGCGCCGCCTCTAATCCGGCACAAAGCTGCAGGGCAAAATCAAAAAAACGCTGCGGCAAAAGCGCACCTTCAGCGTTTAAAATAACCGGAAGTGCCTCGCCCTCTAAATATTCCATCACCAAATAAACAAAACCGGCTTGATCAATGCCGCAATCGATCATCTTAACAATATTAGGATGATTCAGCCGGCTGGCCATCTTGGCTTCACGTAAAAGGCGTTTGCCCTCTAAACCAACCTGACTCTCGTGCGGTTGAATGAGTTTGACCGCCACATAGCGCTCGGTGGAAAATTGCCGCGCCCGATAAACAATTCCCATCCCTCCCCGCCCAATTTCATCTTCAAGCGTGAAACGACCATCAAGGGTATAGCCCAACATACTTTGTCTGCGCTTTTCTGCCATCGCCTTTGAAAAGCTAGTACAAAAAGACCGAGAAGGGAAAAAGATAAAACAAAAGAGAATAAGGGATTTAGGATATCGGAAATCGGACATCAGACGAAAGAGAACTTGCAGCCCAACCCCAATCCGGCCATACTTCCTTTGAAGGGAAATCATGGTCCGGCTCTCTATTCAACCCATTGGTCTCTTATGCGGCATTGTCTTTTTAAGCGGCTGCTTTAAGGCCGATTCTCGTCCGCAAGCGGAAAGTGGTTGCACCTACAACAAGGACTGTGGTGCCCCTAAAATTTGTTGGGATGGCATCTGCCAAGCCTTGCCCTGTGATAATGACGGGGATTGTTCCGGCGCATTAACCTGTCAGCTCAGCTTTTGTACGCCCATCTATTGCACCAGCAATGTAGAGTGTCCAAACGATTGGCATTGTGAAAGCGTTGGCGAATGTACCTGTCTCGCATCCTGCAATAGTAAAAGCTGTGGTGACGATGGCTGCGGGGGTTCTTGTGGAAGCTGTGGCTCCGGATTTGAATGTTCTTCCGCTGGTGATTGTGAGGCACAATGCACACCCGCCTGCAGCGATAAAGAATGTGGCCCCGATGGCTGTGGGGGTGAGTGTGGTCGTTGCACGACAAATGGGTATTGTACAGCTTACGGCACCTGCTCTTGTATACCCGAATGTGGCGAGACTTGGGAGTGTGGGGATAATGGTTGCGGGGGTGATTGCAATACTTGTCCAGCCGCAGCGCCCATCTGTAACACGAGTGAGCATCTTTGTGTGACCGAATGTGCGCCGAACTGTGTTGACAAGGAATGCGGTGAGGATGGTTGTGGTGCTGAATGTGGTACCTGTCCGGGCGCCGCACCCATTTGTAATGCGCAAACGCAGCTCTGCGAATTAGAGTGTACCCCCGATTGCGAGGGAAAAGACTGCGGCCCTGATGGTTGTGGGGAAAGTTGTGGGACATGCCCCCAAAACGAGACCGTATGTGATGATACAAGTGGCCAGTGTGTCTGCGAACCCCAGTGCGAAGAGGGGCAGGAATGTGGGGATGATGGTTGTGAGGGAACCTGTGGTGATGGTTGTGATGCGGGCGAGACATGCAACGGTGAGAATGCATGTGTCTGTACGCCCCAATGCGAGAGCAAGGAATGCGGTGACGATGGCTGTGGCGGCAGCTGCGGCACATGCAACGCCAACAGCACCTGCAGCCCCCAGGGTCTGTGTTCGATTGCATGTGATGAAGATTGGGATGAGACCGTCTTGCTCTTACAATCGGATACGAGCAACGAAACCTCCAGCATCATTGATTCAACCGCCAATCATTCGATTTCTGAAATTGGCGACGTCCATCATGAGACGGATGAAAAGAAATTCGGCTCTTCCGCTCTTTATTTTGACGATGAAAGTGGCCTTGAGATCCCCTATAGTAGTGACTTTAACTGGTTGGATGGCTCCGATTTTACCGCTGAAGCCTGGGTTTATGCCAACGCATTTGACAACGAGCCCGGTAACAATGCCATCATGGCGCAAGCCGGCAACAACGGCAATTGGACTAACGGGGTTGGCGATGACTGTGGTATTCAGTGGCACTTAAGTCACCTTGCCGAATACGAGAACACCAACGAAATAGAGGACCACAGCCTCTTCCTCCAATATTTTGGTGGTAATAACGATACCGGTACGACCCTCTGGGTTGCTGATTCCGTATCCGGATTTAGTCTTGAGACCTGGCATCACGTCGCTTTTGTGGCAGACTCTAGCGGGGTACGTCTTTACGTCGATGGTGTGAAGCACGATGAGAGCACTGAAATTATAGGAACCATGCAAGGCACGCCCAACTTGCTTGTCGGTGGGCTCCGCAGTTCCGGCTGGCCGCGAAATTGCTGGAACGGTTATATCGAAGAGGTGCGTATAAGTCAGATTGCCCGTTACACCGCCGACTTTTCTTCTTCCTTGCCTACGCACATGTTTGCGGCTCAAGCATGTGATCCTACTCCGACATGCGATGAAAATTGGAATGAAACTGTCTTCCTCTTACAATCCGATAGCAGTGATGGGAATACCAGCTTTGTGGATTCGTCTTCGTCTGGTCATGCGATAAACGTAAACGAAGATGTGCAACATGATACCAACGAGCAGCAATGGGGTACATCGTCCATCTATTTTGATGGGGAGGATGACTATTTGGAGTTGCCAAACAACGCAACGGATTTTGACTTTGGACAGGGCAACTTTACCATCGAGTTCTGGGCGCGCTGGGCTGATATCGATACGCAGCATACCTTGATATCCAAAAGGTCGCCAACCATTTACCGAACCTATTGGGCTATCTCAAAATATCCCGACGATTATACTCCAGGTAAAAATGCCAAACTTCAATTTGCGGCCAATTCCGGCGGCAATGGTTCGAGCTCAACCGATAACGACTGGCATTTGCTTATCGAATCGAATATTCCCGACAACTTAAATTTTACGACCAATCAATGGTATCATATTGCCCTTGTGCGTTCCGGCATAGAAGAAGAGGATACCAAATTTTATCTCAATGGCGTCGCTCTAGCCACCAACCTTTACGACGATTCTCCTCTCGTTGGCCCTCTGCAAAATGTGAGTTGGTCTAATACGATTCCAACCTTTGAAGGCAAACTGCATGTTGGCGCCAATGTGCAGGAGTCAGCTGCAGCGATCTCTTATGGCACCGCTGGGATAAGTGGTGAATTTGAAGGCCATCTCGAAGATCTCAGAATCACCAAAGGTCATGCCCGCTATACCACTGATTTTTCTCCACCCAATCAATCTTTTGCCGCTATGGCGTGTGAATAATTGGATATCGGTTTTCGGAAATCGGTTATCGGTTATCGGATATCGGATATAAAAACTATTTATTCTTTAAACTTATCCCTGCTTGTTCACTCGTCTTCAGCAACAATATTGGCGGCAATTTTCTTTTCGGTAGCCGAAGAAGAGGATTCTCATACAATGGCGATAAATACTTATCTTTTGATGGCCAATCATCGATTTTCCACAGCTCAAGTAAAGGACTTTGCGGTTTCATGCTATCAAGTGCTTGCTTAAACTCTGTGGGACTCAATCCGACCTTTTTTGCCAACTCTCTAAGGACTTGTTTTTCTTCCGGTGCCAAAATCTTATCCACAAAAGCCATTTCCACCGCAGCCATAAAATCCGTATGCCGCTTAAACGCCTGGGCAGCCTCTGAACTCGCACCACTGCTCATCCCAATAATCAAACCCAGCTTTTCTGTGGATACCCCCTCTTGCTTCGCCTCCTCAATGAGCCTCAGACTTTCGCTAAAGGCCAATCTTCCATCGGCCAAAGCCACTTTGAGTTGGTTGGCCAGGGCTGCTGGAGCCAATTTCTCTATTCTTGATTCTTTAAGTTTGGGCCCGGAAACGATGGAGGGAAGACTCTCGACTCTGCTGGAATGACGTGGGCATCCTTCACCCTTCGAAGGATTTGCACTGGGTTGCCTTGCATTCGATGCCCCATCATCCTCCAGGGACGACTCTAAAGTGCGTCTTGTTAAATCCAGGCTGACTCCGATTACATTTCTAAGATCTGTCATATCTTAATCTCCTTGTTAAAAAGTTTTCCGGATTTCCGGATTTCCGGATTTCGTACTTCATCCACGAGACAACAAAGCTGCACAAAACTTTATTCACTCGCAATCGCCAACACCCTAAAACCCCCTGCCACCGCAAAGGCCACCACAATTTTCTCACCATCATCGTAAGCAAAAATCGCCCCATTTTCCGCCAACTGAAAATCTCCCGCCGCCCACTCCAACACTTTGAGCCCCTGCAAATTAAAAGCCCTGAGATAACCATCTTGCGTCCCCACCAGGATCTCGTCGCTGCCATCCCTATTGATATCTGCCATCGCCACCCCAAGTACGGGACCGGCCTCGATGACCGCGCGCACTTCCAAGCTCGGCGCCGAAAGGAGATGTAATGTGCCCCCATCCTCAGCAGCAAGCCACGAGCCCAGCGCGATGATCGGTGCATCAAGATCTTGACCTACCGCCAGCGATGTAATGGTTCCTCCAACATCCACCACCTTTTCAGGCGCCACCGGAATATCCCCGGACCCCGCCGCCTGAGTGGCGCTATAGAGTGCGAGCTGGCCACCAGCTGTCGACATGATGGCGTGGCTGTGCGGGCCCGAAATGTCTACAAATCGTAGCGCCCCGGTCTGCTGGCCATGCTCCCCAGAAGTGCTGCCAATCCGCTCGGAGCGAATCGAAAACCCGGTGCTCGGTGGCAACAAGGCCCCCCACTCTGAACTTGCACAGCTCTGCTGATGGGTGTCACCGTTGTGGGCAAGATGGCCCTGCTCCTCGGCGATCGAAGTTGTCGCGATCCAACCACCACAGCGCGTGGCCACACGAATGTTCTGGGTCAACATATCACCATCGGAAAGAAAGGGCGCGTAACTCTCTGTCTCTGCCGCAGATCCGGTGCGCACCAATCGTCGCGGCGACAAAATGGCCCCCTCGGGCTTTGGCCAAGCGACAGAGCCCAAGACCGCGCCTGTATGCAAATTAAAACGCTCGATATTCCAGGCCCGATTCATCACCGAGAGTTCAGGGAAGCTCATGTCGTTGTCCATATAAACATCGAGCGCTGGCGTGGTCGCCCGACCGTGCTCTATATGCTTGAGCATCCCATTTCGATCGACCATGCGAAAAGAAGGAAAAGCCCCGAACCCATGATTCCACAGCAGCGCCAACCCATCAGCATCACTGCTTCCTGTCGTCATGCTGGCGACAACCGAGGCGTTGCCCAACCACGGGGTGGCCGTACCGGCAGCCAAATCGATGCGAATCACCCCGCCGATGCCTGCCATGAGGATTTCACCCTCAAACCATGCTGCCACCGTCTGCACCGACCACATCGGTAAAGCAATTTCATGCAAGATAGTGCCATCGATTCCAATCAATAGAGCCGCAATGGTGCCGCCATAATTGCTGCCCGCGACAAGCATGACCGGCTCTCCAAGCCAAGTACTCGGGTAGACAAATGCGGCGTCATGGGCAAGATAGTCTGAGAGCCACTGCGCCTCAGGGATCCAGCCTTGCTCGCCATCAGCAATAAAACGAAAGGCCACAATATGCCCGCGCTGCATCGGCAGCAGAAGGCTGCCTTCCCCAAGCACGTTCGACCATGCCATGGCGCCACCGCTGCCAACTGTCGTCGAACTCAAGAGCGCACCATCGGCAAGCGACTCAACATGAAGCATATCCATATCTGCACGCGCCGCGATTTCTAATCCCGGCTCGTTGGCGATAAGATCGGCCAGCACAAGATCGGTGACCGAACCGATCCCGGTCGTCTCTCTGATCAAAGCCCCACTTGCTGCATCAAGCACAGCGATACCGCGTTTGCTGCCAACCACCAGGTGTCCGTCAATGACGGCCAGTGCCTGAACCGCGCGTCCCACTGGAGTCGCCCAAGCCTGCATCGCCACACCGTTCTTGACGTCACGGCGTATGACAAAGCCCTGCACGCTGCCGGTAAAAACGGCCGAACCCTCGACGACCACGCTATGGCCGGCGTTGCCCGGCTCTAAGAGAGTGACGTCAGACCAAAGCTCGCTCACCCGTGCATGCGGCTGGATCGGCGGGGCCGAACGTAAAACAGCATCGTAGGTTGTATCCCGCTGACGGGGAGAGGCGCATAGGGCAGGCTTTTTAACGAACCCGTCCTGGCGAAGCGTATCGATGCGCGTATACAACTCTTCATAGGCCAGCAGTACGGCTTGGTTCATCTCTGGCCCGCCATGCTGCGCTTCGGGGATGACGCGTAGATCGACCCAATCCAGCCCCTCGGCGGCCATACGCGCCTGATCTTCGGCGACTCGGGTTCCTGGGAGCCAGACATGATCAGCCTCACCAACAATAATAATGGCCGGAACGTGGGCGTTTTCTAAACGGGTGATGTCGAGATTTTCAATCGCAAGCCCGGCCTGCTCTGCGGCCATCGTCATACCATCGAGGCCCGGATAATAGAGTGGATCGAAGACAAATAAATCGGCGGCCATTCCCCGCAAGGCGCCCATCTCCGACCAGGCGACAAAGGCCCGACCGTTATAGGGTGCAGCCATCGCCACCACCCCATCAAAATGCTCGGGATAAGCGCTGGCATCGACAAGGGAGGCCGCGGCACCATAGGACGCGCCACTGACAACGATGGTGTCCAGGTCGAGTTTTTCGCGCAGATAACGCGAGGCCAGTACCGCCTCCTGCGCACTAAATGTGTAAGGGTGTCCCCCGGTCACGCCTTGCATCGCAATCGCCGTCGCCCCTTTTCCCTGTCCGGGCACCAAGGTACTTAAAGTATAGGGTATGGGCGGTCCGTGATGGTTGCCCCAACGCGAGGGATGCTCGATGACCAAGCCCACATTGTCGCGGGTCAAGCCTTGCTGATCTGGCTCGGGTCGCAGCATCTCAAAATGGCGGCCATTGAGTGTGCCCTTGATATGGTGGATGCGATAGCCGGCGTAGAGATCGGGGTCCAGGAGCACATCACTCTCGATATGCGGCTTTAATGGTACATCGATACACGATGTTGCCCCTGCCCCCCCACAGTCCACAGCCAGCTCGCCAAAATTCTCTATGCCGTCGTCGTTTGTATTTAAACCATAACCTGCAGCTTGTAGGCCCTCGGCCATGCGAAATGGCATTTTCGGCGGGTTGCGACAATCTTGCGCTGGCGACAACCTGGGTTGGATGAGGCCGGCGCTTGTGGGTTCAATGGCCTCGGTGTTATTAACGCGAAAATTGCGCCCATCATCGGCTGCTTTCGTGTTCAGCGCCGTCAGCGCCATTGAAGCATCGTTTGCTGCGTCTTGCTCATCGGCAAAATCGCAAGCGCTCGCCATAAAAAATGTCAAAGTCAGAAGAGAGAGAGTTGAAGTTTTCATTATTTTCACCCATTCCTTATTGAACTTTTCCTGCTTGTGATTCAAAGGCCAATACAGGCTCTTTCGCGCCTTGCATCGCCACCTGGGTCAAAGCCCGCTCTTGGTCCAAACAAAATTCGATGCTGCTTTGCCATGCAGAGCGCGTTTCTTCATCCGCCCCCACACACTCAAAATTTTCGACCCATTCACCACTCTCGTCACATTCTTCCTGGTCACTAAAACAGGTCATATCATCGGCCATGGCGCATTGGATTTCCTCAAGCTGCCGCAGACTCCCCATCGAACATGGCCCTGGCTCGGCAAGCGCAAGACCATCGTGA
>JASMKV010000450.1 GCA_030749035.1 Myxococcota bacterium
ACGCGACAAGTTCATTTCTTTTACGACAATCCATCATGGTTTAGTTTTGCAAATTTGCCCTGAAATCTTTTTAAGGAGAAAAAAATGGCATTAAATAAAAAACTTTCAGCAGGAGGCTTGGCGGTCGTCCTTTCATTGACAACATTGGGTATTGGTTGTGCCAAGACGCCAACAGCCGAACCTGCAGCCGCACCAGCAGCCGAAGAAGCAGCACCAGCAGCTGAAGAAGCAGCACCAGCGGCTGAAGAAGCAGCGGCGGAGACTGGTGAAGAGCAAGCCAAAGGCGGCGAAAAGAAATGTGGCGCCAATGGTTGTGGCGAAGGAAAATGCGGTTAATCCGTAGAGACCTGTAAAAGAAGTCTAAAGAACGGCCGTGCAAGCGGCCGTTTTTTTTTGTATAGCGGTTTATGGATTGGGCCGCTTTAAAAGAATCCAAATTTGGTGTAGGACTGCGCCGTCCGCATTTCGATGCGATTTTAGAGCAGCATCGTGGCGTCGATTTTGTAGAGATCCTCCCAGAGAATTTTATGGGCTTTGGTGGGCGCATCGAAGATGTGCTCAAACGCGTCAAAGCCAGGTTCCCCATTGTGGCGCATGGCGTGAGTCTATCGCTGGCTGGCCTCGATCCACTCAATCAAACCTATCTGAATAACCTTAAAACCTTTGTCGAGACGCTTGAGTCGCCCTGGTTTTCGGACCATCTCTCCGCCTCTTCAGGACATGGCATCGAGTACCACGACTTGTTGCCTTTCCCTTATACCCATGAGGCAGTGGGGTATATTGGCGACCGCATTAAAAAAGTTCAGGACGTTATCAGTCGACCTTTCTTGATTGAGAACCCTTCGACTTATGTGGTTTTGCCTGGCGAGATGCCGGAAATCGAATTTTTATGCACGCTGCTTGATAAGGCTGAGTGTGGTCTTTTGTTGGATGTGAACAACATTTTTGTCAACAGCCAAAATCATGGTTTTGATCCTTATGCCTATATTGATGCCATACCCGCGCAGAGGGTTTTACAAATGCACCTTGCTGGTCATGATGACCAAGGTGAATTTTTGATTGATACCCACGGCGCACCCGTGTGCGCGGAGGTTTTTAAACTCTACGCCTATGCCTTAAAACACTGTGGGCCAGTTTGGACCTTGCTTGAGTGGGACAACAATATTCCAGCGCTGGATGTGCTTTTGGCGGAGAATCAAAAAGTGCGAAAGTGGGCGGCGGAGGTTGATGATGCCTAGCACATACACCAAGCGGATGGAGCAAATGCACGCACTGGTGCGCGGAGAAATGACGCCGGAAAGTTTGGCCTCGGCATTGAATGTCGAATCGAATCGACTTGCGGCCTATCCGCGCTTTGTGCGCAATCATGTCTTCGATATGTTGGAGAAACACTTTGGCTGCTTGCATGACTTGCTTGGCGATAGGGTGTGGAAAGAACTGTGTCAGACGTATTTTACACAGGTGCCTTGCCAAGATTATGATCTTAATCTCGCCGCAGAACATTTTCCCGAATTTATTTTACAAGACGAGATAGAGCAAAAACATGGGCTGTCCGTGTTTCATGCAGAACTTTGCCAGCTCGAATGGGAAGAGTATGTTGTCTTTAAAACCAAGGTGCATTGGCCCGATAAAAAATGCGCGACTCCAGTGTTGCACCCGGCGGTGAGCATTTTTGAGTTCACACATACGGCAGGAAGTTTTTTGTTGGCATGGCGGCAAGGACAAGCTGGTCAGAAAGATGCGCAATCGATGATGGCTGCTCCAAAGTCAGAGCGTGTCATGGTGTTGCAACACCCACGAACGTGTATGAGCCGAACCTATGTGGCGAATGCAGAACTTCTCCTCGCCTTTAAGGTGGTGCATGATGGATTGACCTTAGCGCAGATGTGTGATGCGAGTCGATTATCGGAAAAAGAGATGTTGCAGGTCTTGTTTGCTGCGCAGGATAAAGGTTTGATTGTGTTGCCCCGGGATTGGGGCGTGGCTTAGACGATACGCTTTTTGGGCCGTGAGAATAAAGGAGACGAAGAAGTATGAAGTCCAGACCACCTCAAGGCGCGCAGATTTATTGTATGGGCGTGTGCGGTACCGGCATGGGGGCATTGGCTGGGCTCTTGCAAAGTTCAGGCTATCGCGTGCGTGGCAGCGATGAGGGGATGTATCCGCCAATGTCGGATAAATTGCGGGAGTGGGGTGTGGAGACGATTGCTGGTTTTGCGGCAGAAAACCTCAAACCGCATCCGGATTTGATTGTTGTGGGCAATGTCATTCGGGAAAATAATCCCGAAGCGGTTTATATGCGTGAAAACGGTATCCCGCATTTGTCGATGGCGCAGGCGGTGGCGGAGTTTGCGATTCGCGATCGAAAAAGTCTGGTGGTGGCCGGCACCCACGGTAAAACAACAACAACAGCGTTGACGATGCATCTCTTGCGCTCGGCCAAGCGCGATCCATCGTTTTTTGTAGGCGGTGCCCTCAAAGGTTATGCCGAGTCCTTTCATGATGGGACGGGAACACATTTTGTCATTGAAGGTGATGAGTATGATACGGCCTATTTTGACAAAGGGCCGAAGTTTTTACACTACAAGCCGCAGACGACGTTGATTTCTTCCTTAGAGTTTGACCACGCGGATATATTTACAAGCATTGAGGATATCGAAAATGCTTTTGCCGCCTTGATCGAGACGACGCACCCTGCAGGCACATTGGTCCTTTGGGCAGGCGCAGAACGCGCTTTGCGTTTGGCCGATGCGTTGGCCGCAGAGCGGCAGGTCTTTATCTTTGACACGCAGCGCGCTGAGCGCACCAACATTTATTTTGAGCGTTATGGCTTTGGCGAAAAGGGTATGTCTTTTGTTGTTAACGTGTGTGGCAAAACCTATCCGCAGATGCGGGTTCCTCTTTGGGGGGAACATAACGCACGGAATGTGCTTGCGGCCATTGCGTTGACCCTGGATGCGGACTTGAGCGCCGAAGAGTTAACGCAGGGCTTTGCTTCTTTTGCCGGGATACGGCGTCGCCTCGATCGGATTGGCTCACCTGGTGGCATTCATGTTGTGGATGATTTTGCGCACCATCCAACGGCGGTCAAACTCACGATTGGTGCGGCCAGGCAGCGTTGGCCAAATCAGAAGATCTGGTGTGTTTTTGAGCCGCGCAGCGCCACGACCAGGCGCAATGTCTTCCAAGATGCTTTTAGCGATGCTTTGATGCTTGCCGATAAGATCACTGTGGCGAGTCATGAACGGCTTGCGGAGATACCTGCTGCTGAACGTTTTGACCCTCTTGCAGTGGTGAAGAGCTTAAACAGGCAAGGCCGGCAGGCGTTTTTCGACCCAGATCCGCAGACGATTATTGCGCGGATTAAGGCCGAAGCCAAAGAGGGCGATGTGATACTCATTTGCTCGAACGGTTCATTTGGGGGCTTGCATCAAGACCTGTTAAAGGCTTTAGATAAGGACCAATGAACGTTGTGAAGAATGAATTGGTGGAAACGGCCGTAGAGCTTGCTAAGGCCGCGGGCAAATTACAGCGTGATGCCTTTGACAAAGAGATTGTCGTCTCTGAAAAAAGTACGGAAATTGATTTGGTCACCGATATTGACCATCGCTCCGAAGAACTTTTACTCGAAGGAATTTCTAAGCGCTTTGCGGATCATGCCATCCTGGCTGAGGAGTCCGGTGAAGGTCGCAGCGATGGCGCCTTTCGCTGGATTGTCGATCCACTCGATGGCACGGTCAATTATGCGCATAAAATCCCGCATTACGCAGTCTTGATCACCATTCAGGAAAAGTGTGGGCCTGGCGAATATGTCACGAAGCATGGAATTACCTATGATCCCATGCGGGATGAGTTGTTTGTCGCCACATCTGGTGGCGGCGCCTTTCTCAACGGTGAGCCCATGCACGTCTCGACGCAAAAACGGCTGCTTGATTCGACTTTGGCCACGGGCTTTCCCTATGGCCGTTTGTTTGGTGATTACGATAATCATGCGGAGTTTTGCCGCATGAATTTGCTTTCTCAAGGCGTGCGTCGTTTTGGCTCGGCAGGTTTGGATTTGGCCTATGTGGCTTGCGGTCGTTTTGATGGTTATTGGGAGTATCACTTAAACGCCTGGGATATTGCCGGTGGTGCGCTGATGGTTGGGGAGGCCGGTGGAGAGGTCTCGAATTTTCAAGGCGCAGCCGCAGATATTTTTAAAGGCCAATTGGTGGCATCCAATGGGGTTTTACATGAGCCTATGCTCAAGGCCATCGCCTCGGCCGGCGCTGAAGAAATCAACTCGCGACAAAATTTGGCCGCCCATTTACCAGAAGATGTGGCCAAACGGGTTAAATTGTAAGAGGCGCATATGACCGAACTTCCTTTCGACGCACAAAAACCCACCTTTAAGCTCTGGCGCATCAGGGTCTTTAGTGTGACCTGGATGTCTTATGCGGGCTTTTACTTTTGCCGTAAGGCCTTCGGTATTGTGAAACCTGAGCTCAAGAGCACATATCACTTTAGTGATATGGAACTGGCCCACATTTGGACCACTTATCTCGTCGCTTATATGCTCGGGCAGTTTCTTGCCGCCAGGCTCGGGCGTCGCTTTGCCTGCCGGATACTCTTGCTGACGGGCATGGGGGTTTCGCTTCTGGCCAATGTGGGGCTTGGTGCGGTGATTACAGGTGGAGTTGAAGCATTTTGGGCGCTTATTGCTTTGATGGTCATCAACGGTTTCGCGCAGGCAACCGGGTGGCCCGGCAACGTTGGTCTTTTGGCCAAATGGACACAGCATTCTGAGCGTGGTCGCGTGATGGCCTGGTGGGGGACCTGTTACCAAATCGGGAGTATTTTTGCGAAGCATTTTGCCGCCATCATGTTGGCAACCATGGGCTTGGCTTGGTCCTTTTGGGGCGCCAGCGTGGTCCTGCTTGGGGTTTGGGCTGTCTTTTATTTTTGGGGCCAGGAGGAGCCCGAATCTGTGGGGCTGCCGCTTATGGTTGAGGAGGTTGAGGTGCAGGCCGAGACGGCGGATGAGACCATAGAGGATCGGGTTCCACCGTGGAATGAAGCCATTCGCATTGTTGTGGCGATGGGGGTTCTTTATTTTTGCTTTAAGTTTTTGCGTTATGCGCTCGACAGCTGGTCACCCATGCTTTTGCAAGAGTCCTTTCCTGATTTGGATGTGGCGACAGCCGGCCATCTCTCCACAGCCTTCGATTGGATTGGTTTCTTAGGGGTGATTGCGGCGGGATATCTTTCAGACAAGGTTTTTCGATCCTATCGTACCCCGGTGATTTTTTGGATGACCGCGGGGACTTTGCTTTCGACATTTTTGCTTTATGTGGTTGGTGGTACGAATCTTACACTCTTTGTTCTCTTTCTTGGCTTGGTGGGCTTTATGATGATGGGGCCGGACTCTCTTTTGTCGGGGACAGCGGCCATGGATGTCAGCAGCAAGGAGATGGCCGTCGTGGTGACCGGGATCATTAATGGTCTTGGTTCGATTGGGCCTGTGGTTCAGGAGCTTGTCATCGGTTATCTCAAGACAACTTATGGGCCTGGGGCGGTGTTTATGCTTTTGGTGGGGATCGCGGCCCTGGCGGTGGTCGGTACGGGGGCCCTATGGATATATGCCAGGCGCCACAAGTTGGCACTTTAGGAAGACGTGCATGGGCAAGATGGCTAGAGCAGAGATGGAGTATGTGCCGAGCTTTGTCGAAGGATTACGACCTCTATCTCCAGGGGCTGTGGCGGCGTTTGATGCGGACGGGACGCTCTGGGCAGGGGACATTTTTGACGATTTTGGTGCCTTTGTGGTGGCGGAGGGGCGGCTCGACGCAGCTGCGCTGCAAGCGCACGAAGCCCTTTGTAAAGAGGACGAACTGGCGGCCATGTACAAAATGATGACCTTTTTTGCGGGGATGAATGAGGTTGAATTTAGCGCTTTGGTGAAAAAGTTCCTGAAGGATTACAAGGTGCGCTGGCATCAGGACGTTTTGGCATCACTCTATTATTTGGCGACCCATGGTTTTGATGTGGTGATTTTATCGGCAAGTGCCCGCCTTTTACTCGAACCGGTCTTTGCGCAGATGCCTATCAGAGAGATTATAGGGATGGAATTTGTGGCCGACGACACGGGCATTTTCACCGAGAAAAGCCCCCAACCCTCACCGGCAGGCGAAGGAAAAGCCCAAATTATTCAAGAGAAGTACGGGGCTTTGCTCGAATTTGCTGTAGGAAATTCGCGGCTTGATGCGGCTTTTATGCGTCTGGCCCGACAAATGGCTTGGGCCTATGGGCCCGATCAGGCGTTAAACGCGTTGGCCTTGGCGTCTTCCTGGCAGATAACACCTCTTTTTAAGGCCAAATGATCTATTTTTCGGCGATCGTCTCTTCATGATGGTTACAACTGGTTTTCTACAGTAATAACAGACCTTTAGCTCCTCAAGGCCTGGAGATCTCCTGGCCATAGCGTTGCCTCTGGGGGTGCTCGCGCAAGTTTAAGGTCTGATTTGTAGGCGGATCCGCGCGATCTCTCTAAGTAGCTTAAATCAAAAGAATAGTTCTGATTTTGACCGCATCATCTCGAGGCTCTGCTTAGCCATGATATGGCGGCTCGCATCCCCGAAATGCCCATTTTAGCCCCCAAGATCGCTGTTTTTGATAAGATTACTACAAAAACCTACATTGTCCTACCTTTTGTCTTTACAGGCAGGGAGGATGTTGGTACTTGGGCCCACACAGATCGCGCCCCAGAGTGATAACTTCCATTTTTTGGCAACTTAAAGCGCAGATTGCCGAGAAATCTTGGGAAGAACCAGGACTGTTTGGAAGCCTACGGGATTCCAGCATTAACAACGAGGACATGGCAGCTATGAAAAAGTGTCTACAATTATTAGCAGTTTTTCTTTTCTTTGCGGGCGCAATGGCGTGCGGAAAGAAGGACCCACTAAGCAGCTCGGATACGGACGGCGTTAAAGTGCCGCGACGACCAGTTGTTCTTTTACTTGAAAGCCCCACACCTATTAATGCAGGTTTCGAAGAACCGGCCATTATCCGTGTGAAGGCATTATGGAAGGATGATTCTACTCCTGCCGGCGGATTGGCGATCAGCTTTTCTATTGCGGGCCAAGGTGGTGGAGCACAAATCGTGGCCAGCCAGATCGTAAGTGGCTCAGACGGTTCAGCCCAGACCCAGATGCTGACAGGCACGAATAAAGCGAGCTTTAATGTTGTCGTTGCGACACCAGGTGCTGATGATCTGACGATTCCGGTTGTTGTTGATGGTGATTACCTCGGCAAATTGCGGGTTCGATTTGATTATGGCAACCTCGTGACACTTGGTCGTATTGAGACACAAGTCCACGAAGGGAACTGGGACTGTACGACGATGAACTTTGAGCAGTTGCCTGAGTTTGTGGCCCAGGAAGAAGTTGCAAATGCGGCATCGCATGTGATTTTTAACGAGCTTGTCGAACAACAAATCTACAGTGTGAGCGCACGTGCTTATGGCCTTGCAGGCCAGGAAGTCGCACGTGGCTGTGTTATCGCACCGGCGATTGTTGGACGTGCTGAAGTGACCGTCGACATGGACTTGAATTTACTGCCAGCCATGTTTGAAGGCACCTATGATTTCGGTTCAGAATTGCATTTGCAAGAAGCGTTGCCTGGCGATGTCGGATCGACAATCTCCACTTTGGATGACTTTTTCGACGAACCAGCCGACTGGTTAGCGCAGCAGCTTCTTGAGCAAGCCGCGATTCAGTCCGGTGCTGCAAATCAAGCTGGTGTGATTGCCGGTCTTGATGCGGTCGCATGTTTCATGGACCCCACATCGGAGTCAGAGGACTACGCGGACTGGTCCGATGGCGATGCTGGCTGTTTTGACGACTACTTGCGTTACAAGTTGTATCAGGACGGGCCGACATGGTTGCAGAACACCTTAACTGTAGGTGATGACCTGACCGACTTGGTCACCGACTTTACCGTGGGTGGTGATTTGGAGATTGCTGAAGTCGATGCAGAAGGTAACTTCAATGGACATTGGCAATGGAATGATTTCCTCTTTCAATGGCGTTTAGGCAGTGACTGCGATTATGACGATGCATGTTGTGCACGTCAGCACTACACCGCGGAAATGGTGCTGAGTGATGGTGGGAGCGAAAGCTTTTCGCCAGTCGGTGCGGACATCGCAGGAACAATTCGCGCTCGTGAATCGGATACACGTCTTGAGTACGACATGACGGTAGACCCCACGCAGCTTAATCTGCAGTACGGTCAACTTATTATGTTTGCTCTTTCCAACATGGTCTTGCCTGGTTTGACAGGTGAGAACACCATGGCTGCATCCATCGAGACACTCTTTGGTTGTGACGAAAGCGTGACACCAGCAGCTTGTGGTTGTGACCGTGTTGCACAGTGGTTGGGCAGCGGTTTCGGTGCTATCGGGACAGCCGTGTGTGACTCTGCCATTATGGCGATTGCCACACAGCTTGAAAACGAGATTCTGGCGCTGAATTATGGTGGAACAGAAGACGACTACTTCATGGCCAACATCAACGCGGTGATCGCCGATGATGACCATGACTTGCAAGCGGATATGTTGGAAGGCAGCACTTCGGGGTCATTGTACCTTGATGGTGAGCCTGCGAGTTTTACAGGCACATTTCGTGGTGCTGTAAACTCCGTGACACGCGAAGATGAGCAGGTTGCACTACGTGGCAACTGTGAAGCGGATGCGACGTGTGCAGAGTATGAGTCATGTCAGCTTAAAATCAACGTATTGGACACCTGTCAGGCCGATCAGGTCTGTATTCAGCGGGTGGGTCAATTGAGCGAAGGTGCGAACTGTAACTCTGATCAGCAGTGCTTGAGTGGACTTTGTTTAGAAGGCCAGGGTTGTTTTACAGCCTGCTCAGCTGATGAAGATTGCGGTGAAAACGTAAGCTGTGCCATGGAGGTTGTCGATATCTCCTTGGGGGATCTGGCATCCCGCACAGTGAATGCTTGTGGCTTCAACTTTAATTAGAATCGAAGCTTAATAGAATAATCAAAAGGCGGCTTTTTAAGCCGCCTTTTTTTTGTCTTTTGTATGACATTCTCTTACCTCAGGCCTTTTTAAGTCTCCCCAATTCCCGCATATTCTGCGTCCTTGTTCATCAAAGAAGCATTTATTTCTTGCCTTTTTCCGTCAATAGAACTCTATTAGACTTGGGTGGATGGTGTTACCTAAAAAAGGGGAAGCATGTCTGAGAAGAAGCTAGCACGTGAATTGGGGTCTAATTTGGAGCGGGCATTAGCCAAGGCCGGTGACGGCGATGAGATGATGGTCATTCCTGATGAACTCCCCATTCTGACATTGCGCAATACGGTTTTGTTTCCAGGGTCTATTGTACCTTTAGGTATTGGCCGGCCCAAAACTGTCCGTTTGGTCGAAGAGAGCATTAAAGAAAATGGTTTGGTGGCGGTTGTGGCACAAAGGGATGCAGATGTGGATGACCCAACGCCAGGTGACCTTTATGAGTTGGGTTGTGCGGCCAGGCTCATCAAACTGGTGAAAGCCTCTAAAGACAATTTCTCTGTAGTCGTGCAAGGCCTTTCACGTGTCCAATTACTCGAGTACACCCAAAGCCTGCCTTATATGAAGGCAAAACTGGCGGCGGTCGATGATGAAGTCAGCTCGCCGGTTGAGGCTGAAGCATTAACCATGAGTTTACGTAAAACAGCGCGCGAGGTGCTGCGCCTTATTCCTGAATTACCACCTTCTGCTGCAGAGCTTTTGGAGCGGGTCGATGACGCGGGTGTGCTTTCGGATTTGATTGCGTCAAATGTCGAGGCGACTGTCGAAGAGAAACAATCGGTGCTCGAAACCGTAGAGTTGGTTGCGAGAATGCGCCGCGTGCTTGAGCTTCTTTCGCGACAGTTAGAGGTTCTGAAGTTAAGCAATAAAATTTCATCCCAAGTGAAGGGTGAAATGTCCAAGACCCAGCGCGAGTATTATCTGCGTCAGCAGCTCAAAGCCATTAAGGAAGAGCTTGGTGAGTCTGATGATGCGGAAGATGAATTGGCCGATCTCGAAGCCAGAGTCAATGAAAGCGAGTTGCCTGAAGATGCGGATAAGGCAGCGCGTAAAGAATTACGGCGCCTTCGCAATATGAATCCGTCACAGGCCGAATACACGGTGGCCAGGACCTATGTGGAATGGTTGTGCGACTTGCCTTGGAATACAACATCGGTTGACAAAATCGACCTCAAAGAGGTGCGTGATATTTTGGATGCGGACCATTATGGTTTGGATAAAGTCAAAAAACGTATTGTTGAGTTTCTGGCCGTGCGTAAATTAAAAAGTGATATGAAGGGGCCTATTCTTTGTTTTGCGGGGCCTCCAGGGACAGGAAAAACCTCTCTGGGCAATTCGATTGCACGTGCGATGGGACGCGAGTTCGTGCGTGTGGCCATGGGTGGGGTGCGTGATGAAGCCGAGATCAGAGGACATCGAAGAACCTATGTCGGTTCGATGCCCGGACGTATTGTTCAAAGCATGAAAAAATGTGGCACGAAAAACCCCGTTTTCCTTCTTGATGAAGTCGATAAACTGGCGAGTGACTTTCGTGGTGATCCAGCCGCAGCCCTTTTGGAAGTTTTAGACCCGGAGCAAAACCACTCGTTTTCTGACCATTATATTGACGTGTCTTTTGACCTTTCGAAGTGCTTCTTTATTGCCACCGCCAATATGCTTGACCAAATACCGGCGCCGCTTAGGGATCGCATGGAAATACTGGATTTGCCTGGCTACACGCAGGAGGAGAAATTAGAGATTGCCCGTGGACATCTTTTGCCGAAGGCGCTTGATGAAAATGGCCTGACCGAAAGCAAGTGTTCTATTCAGGACAAGGTGATCAAGTCGATCATCTCCTCTTATACCCGTGAGGCTGGAGTGCGTAATTTGAAACGTGAAATCTCGAGCGTCTGCCGAAATGTTGCGGTTGGTTTTGCCGAAGGAAAAAGCAAGAAACGCACCATTGCGGTTAAAGAGCTTGATGACATTTTGGGCCCAGAAAAATTCTTCAACGAGATGGCGCAAAGAACAGATGTGACTGGTGTCGCGACGGGCTTGGCATGGACAGCAGTTGGTGGGGACATCCTCTTTATTGAAGCCACGAAGATGCCGGGTAAGGGCGCACTGTCTCTGACCGGTAAGCTTGGCGATGTGATGAAAGAGTCTGCTCAAGCAGCCATGTCTTATGTGCGTGCCAAGGCGAAGGATTTCAATATCGAAGACAGTGTCTTCAAGGAAAACGATATCCACATTCATGTGCCTGCAGGGGCGATCCCTAAAGATGGTCCGTCGGCAGGCGTGACCATGTGTGCGGCGATTATATCGTTACTCACAGGTGTGAAGGTGCGTGCCGATGTGGCCATGACAGGGGAGATTACGTTACGCGGTAATGTCCTTGCAGTTGGCGGCATTAAGGAAAAAGTTCTGGCGGCGAAGCGTGCCGGGGTGAAGAAAATTATTTTGCCGATTCGTTGTAAGAAGGATTTGGTTGAGATCCCAAAGGCGAATATCCGCGGCATTGATTTTGTCTTTGTCGATAAAATAGACCAGGTGTTGAAGGCGGCTCTGATTCAAGGACCTAAAGGCAAAGGCAAGGCTAAGAAAAAAGCAATTTCGAAAAAGAATGGTGCGCTTAAAGTTGCGCCGGTAAAAAAGAAAGCCGCGAAGAAAAAAGCTTCGACGAAAAAGAAAGTTGCCAAGAAGAAGGTGACGCGTCGATCTCGTGCTTAGAAGCTCTTAAGCGCGTATTTTTCCAGGGGTGTTCAGTTTACGGATTCGAATACGTTTTACCTTCGGGCCATTGACGTCCATCACATAAAAAGACAGACCGTTTTCAGTGATGCGGTCGCCTATTCTCGGCATGCGTCCGAGCTTCTCCATTAAGAATCCTGCGACGGTGCGCATATCTTTGGATTCAAATTTGGTGTGCAGAGCCTCTTCGACTTCATCGAGAGGTGCGGTACCATCCACATCGTAGGCGCCACCGGGAAGCTCAATCACATCATTATCCAGAGGCTCATCAAGCTCGCCAAGGATGCTTGCGACAATGTCTCCAGCTGTTACGATACCTGAGGCGCCACCATATTCATCAACGATGATGGCCATCGCGAGTCGACGTTTTTGAAATTCAGCCAATAATCGCTCAGCACTCATCATCTCAGGAAAATAGATGGTGGGTTTGGCGAGCGTATGAATTTCGACATCGGATTTTCTTGAAAAATACAGCACATCGCGAATATCAATGATGCCCACAACTTCATCAAGTTCTCGGTCGCATAGGGGAAAGCGACGATGACCTGATTCCATGGCCCGTTTTAAGTTTTCCTCCAGAGAAAGGTTGATGTCCAAAAAGAGCACTTCGTTGCGCGGGATCATCAGATGCCGTGCGTTTTTTGTCGGCAGCGACAAGGCTTTGGTCAACACTTCTGAACGTGCAGCGCTTAAGAGCCCCGCGCTTCTTGCCTGGGAGAGAATCATGCGAATTTCTTCTTCCGAGTGGGTTTCATGCTCGCCAAGTGGCGCCCGCACTCCGAACATGCGCAAGAGAAAGTTGGCCAGCCCGTTGAGGGACCAGATGGCTGGAAAAAAGATGTAATAGAAAAGTCGAATAGGATAGGCGACTGCAAGGGTGGTAGATTCGGCGCGAAGAATAGCCAGGGATTTTGGCGCCAATTCACCAACAACAACGTGTAGGAGTGTGATTGTTATAAATGCGGCCACGCCGGCATAAAATTGGATTGAGTTCGGATCGGTAACGCCCATAGCCGTCAGGGGGATTTCCAGAAGGCGGGCGAAGGCGGGCTTGCCAATCCAACCAAGTCCCAAACTCGCTACGGTGATGCCAAGCTGGGTAGCGGAAAGATAGCCATCAATATTGGCAATAACTTTTCGGGCAACATGGGCGCCAGGGCGATTTTTTTGGATAAGTTCTTCAATGCGGTTAGGGCGCACCTTAACGATGGCGAACTCTGTCGCCACAAAGAAACCATTAAGTGCCACGAGAAAAAGGGCTGCAATAAGCGCAAGTATGTCCATGGGTGGTGTAGTGATGACTAGAGTACCTGCTCAGGGCTTAAGGTCAAGTCTTATGCTAAAGTACGAACGTGTTTGCCCAAGCAAACCAGCAAAAAAGCCTTTAAGTACAAGGGGTAAGCTCAGTTGCGGGGGGGGCGGGGAATAAAGGCGCTGGTGGACTCCATGTATTCTCTATAGGCGGGTCTACGATGTTTTATGGTGGATTCGAGCATGGCCACACCGGAGACTTTGAGCAGTAGAAAGTTCATGAGCACTGCCCCGAGGATGCCCCAAACACCATTTTCGACGCTCAACGCCATAAGGGCAAAGCCCCACCATAAAAGGGCATCGCCAAAGTAGTTTGGGTGTCGCGTGTATCGCCATAAACCAGAATGAAGAACTTTTCCTTGATTCGCTGGATTTGCCTTAAAGTGCGCCAGTTGCATATCGCCTATGGCTTCAAAGAGAAATCCAAGGGTCCATGCAGCCAGACCAAGCAAGTCGAGTGGGGTAAGAGATGCAGGCGAGGTTTGAGATATGCCGATTTGCAGGGGCAGGGCAATGATGGTGCACAAAAGGGCTTGTAAGCCAAAAACTGTAAAGAGGCTTAATAGAGGGAAATAGCGACCTTGGTTTTTGCGTATTTCAACGTAGCGAGAGTCCTCACCCTTGTTCCAGTTGCGTTTCGTTAAGTACAAGGAGAGCCGCACGCCCCAGAGAAGGGTGGTGATGAGCAGGATTAATCCACGAAGGGATGGATGATTTGTTTGTAGAAAAGTGGCTAAGGCGACAACACAAAAGCCAGCTCCCCAGAAGCGATCGACCAGACTGGAGTCCTGGAGGATGAGAGAGCCAAGCCAAGCCAGACTCATCAATGCAAAGACACAGCTTAGGTTAAACAGAAAAACGTCGATCATGATTCTTGCTTAAAGGCTTCATTAAGCTCAAGTTCAAGCTGGTTTTTGGGACGGCCAAAAAACCAGAGTACTTCAACACCAAACCAGGCAAAAACCGAGCTAAAGCCACCAGGGATATATTTGACTTGCGCCAGTGTGCGCACTGTCAAGCCACCACTTTGACCAGGATAGGACCATTTGGGATACATGGGGTAGAAATCCCGCCCGATGCCGAAAGCATAAATGCTTCCTGCGTTACCGCCGACATCGTCATCGTCTGCTTTCTTGTCCGTCACTTTTAACGCTGCAAAGCCAGCTCCTGCGCGTAAAAAATAAGGATCCAGGGAAAGCCATTCGGCCTCTATGACAACACCGCCCCCGACGCTTGAGCGACGCTTACCTTTGCCTTGAAAGAATTCCCAGGAAAGGCCCAGCGCCAAATCTTGATTTAAGGCTTCGCCCATGCGCAGCGCCGAACCAAGAGCAGGCCAGGCAGGCAGCCAGGCATTGTCGGTGTGGTTCATATTCGCGTTGGCGATACTCATGCTGTAGCCCAGATAGTAACCTTGTCGTGGACTGGGCTTTTCCAACTCTTGCGCGAAAGCGGAAACGGATGAAAGGCAAAGACTGATGAAAAGTGATATGATAAGTGCACGCATCGTTGTTTTCCTAAAACTCGACCTTTAAGCCGAGGATGGTCAATATGGGCAGCCCCTGGCTTGCTTCCTTTTTAGAGAAATCGTAGTTGTAATCATAGGCTTCGACATTACTTTCGTTGGTTAAGTTTTGAATGTCGAGATAAAGATTGAAGATCCATGTTTCGTAAATCCAGCGTTTGTCGACGCGCAAGTCAAATTGCCTGTAGTTGCGTAAGCGTGAACTCGCTTGTGTACCGGCAATAGGCTCGTAGCGATCTCTGTCGGCATGGTAAATGCTTCCTGCAACCGGGGTGTAAGGGGCGCCGGTGACATATTGGATGCGCAGGCCGACCTCCCAGTTGCGTGGCAGCCGGTAGGTGCCAAGAAGGGCGAGAATGTGTGTCTGGTCATAGTCGAAGAGCCTGTATTCTGTGCTCGCTGAATCGATTCGTTCAGAACGTGAAAGTGTATAGGCCAGCCAGCCAAAAAAGTTATTGGCGAATTTGTGGCGGAGAAGAAACTCGGCCCCATACACTCTTCCTTGCCCTTTGAGGTCGTATACTTTGGCGCGCGTTTCTGCCCCTTCTCCAACCAAATTGTCAGTTCGGCTGATGACTTTGTCGAGGTCCTTATAGAAAAATGTGGTATCGAGACTTAAGTAAGGCAGGAATTTGTATTCTCCTCCAAGAGAATAGTGGAACGCACGTTCGCAGTTAAGATTAGGGTTTCCATACAGCGCGTCGGTTTCGTCAAAGAGCGGTTCCTGATGGTAAATGCCAGCGCCTGCTTTTATGTTTAAGAGCGGTGTTGCTTCGTACCGGGTGGTAAGCCTTGGCCCATAGGTAAATTGCTCAACCCGCGAGAAATAATCGACACGCATGCCTGGGATAAGGAGAAGTTTATTGAAGAGTTTGAGTTCTGCATCAAGAAAAACGCCTGGCGAATGATAGATTTCGTCGTTGCGTTGAGCGCTTACCGTGCCGTCGACATTGGATGCGCCGCTTACTTGGGCAAGCGGATCGCCTTCCTTGGGAGGCGAAGGGAGTGAAATGTCGATGTCGCTTTTGAGGAAGATATAATCAAAACCTGTTTTCAAAGTGAAGTTGTCACTTTGCTTCCAACGAAATGTGTCACGGGTTTGCGACTGATAAAAATTGAGGTCAAATTTAAATTGCTCTCCAAGAAAGAATTGCAGCCAGTTTCGGCCTGCGGAGCTTTGAAAAGAGTTTTCAATGTTCTGGGAAGGAATCCATGTGTGGTCGAGAATGATACGATAGAATGTCGAAGATGTTTCCAGGCTGCCGCTGCGCAGTTGGGTCGAAAACTCGGCAGGATTTTCAAAAAGAAGCTTGAAGGTGTCATCAGAAAAAAGCCCGAACGCACTAAAATGGTGTTCAGGTGACGGTTGGTAATTCCCGAGCAGTTGAAAATCATAATAGCGAGGGGCGGCGATTAAATTGACCGGGGCACTCTCTGGAATAGCGGCGTTGAGAATGAAATCGACATAGGAACGTCGGCCTGCAATGGCGATGGCGCCATCTTCGCCAAGAGGTGTTTCGATATAGACCCCCGAGTCCAGCAAGCTGACATCGACGTAGCCGGAAAGCTGTTCTGGCTCAAGTTTCTTGAGTCGTACGTCCAGCATACCGCCGGTCGCCCGGCCATAAGCGGTGCCGAAGTTGCCAGTGTAAAAATCTAAAGTATCGAGCATGCCGACGGGGATGGCTGAGCGCAGGCCACCAAAGTGGTAAATCAGAGGCACTTCAATACCATCGATAAAGGTTCTGGTGTCTTCTGGGGCAGAACCTCGGACGATAAGAATGCCGCCAGAGCGTGGTGCCCGGGCAACACTGGGCAGGTTTTGTAAAACAGCAATCGGATCACCTAAGCCGCCAGGTATTTTTTCAATCTCTTCACGTGTAATGGTCGCTCGGTTCACTTCCTTCTTTTCACGAGGCGCACGGATCATGACATCGAAGGGATTATAGGATTTGCGCTCCATATAATATTTGGCCTCGAGCCGTTCATCTTTGCGAATCTCTTCTTGAGTCCTAAGTGGATAGTAACCATCGGGTGATGCAAAGACATTCCATTTGCCGCTGGGCAGGTCATAGAAACGAAAGACGCCTTGTTTGTCTGTTGTCGCCTCAAAGCCTTCGGGGTCGTCCTCATTGGCGGGGAATACACTGATGACCATGCCAGAAAGGATTTTATTGGTGCCGCGTTCAACAAGTGTGCCTTCAAACTTCAAGATAGGGTCGGGTGGCGGCGGTGGCAACGTGAAACGAAACTTATAGGTGATTGAAACGGGGGATGGCACATTATCGAATTCGGCGGGTTCAAACTTGAATAAACTCAAGGCGGTAAAAGCCGCTTCTTCGAAACCGTAACCAGGATAGGCGCAGGGCTGGAGGAGGCCGATTTCTTCAACGTCTCCAGACTCGTCGATGTTGATGGTCAGGACGAGCTCTGTTTCCACTTTGTCTGCAAGTGCGCGTTTGGGGTATTCAGGCTCGACAGATTTAACGAGCACCGGCATTTTTGTCAGCTGTGGCTCAGGAACCTTTTCTTCGGGGGCTTCTGTTGTGCTGCGTGTCGTTGTGTCTTGTGCGAGCAGTTGCAGTGGACAAGCCAGAGCAAAAATAATCGACAGGTACCTGAGGGATATCATTGCGCGTCTCCCAGGGCGGAAACATCGAGGCTGCGTTCCAGCCAGGAAGAACCTCCGCGGTCATCCCTGACGACAATATAGATTTTGGCATCCTCTTTGTCGTAATCGCTTAAGTCGACCGGGGGCGTCCAAAAATTTTCCGCAGCAGTGTCTAAATCAATTTCGCCTGGAATGTAGCCTGTGCGGGTGGAATCGAATTCTCCAAGCTCAATAAACCAGCTTATGACGAGGGCCTCTTCTGTGTTGGCTGGCGCACTTGTGTCCTCAGAGGCCGGCTCAGTATAGATCTCCGCAGTCCCTTCCGGGAGTTCAGCAAACAAGGCGTAGCCTTTGTCTGTGCTGACATTAAAAGATTCACCATCAACGACGTTTTCGGCGCTGGCTAAGATGCTTTCTTTTTGCTCGTTAATTTCTTTGTCGCTTAAG
The DNA here is from genome assembly GCA_030749035.1 of Myxococcota bacterium. Lineage (GTDB taxonomy): Bacteria > Myxococcota > XYA12-FULL-58-9 > XYA12-FULL-58-9 > JASMKV01 > JASMKV01. The sequence goes on from JASMKV010000450.1 coordinate 17,692, forward strand.
GCAGAATCAAATTCTCCGATGCGCAAACCGCTGATACTGGGGTTTTGGTTAGGGCTAAGTGTTGGGTCAATGATGAGCTTTAAGTCTTTGACTGCGCGAATCGTTTCGTCGGCTGTTTGAACTTCGAGGACAAGAGAGATCGCATAAGTCGAAGAACAGTCGATTTCAGCGGCGCCAATATTGCCACTGCCTTCAAGCGCGCCGTAACAGATGGCAGTGAGTAGCTCACCGGGAAAGATGTTGTCGAATGTGGCGCTTGCATTGCTACCGAGGTCCAGACTTGGCGCACTTAATTCTCCCTCGGACACTTCTTCGACCAGGGCGTTAAGGGCGTCTTGGTCCAGAGGACATGCATAGCCGGTCACACTGTTGAGAATCGTTGGACACCAACGCCACTGGTAGCTTAGTTCGGCGTCGTCGGGTACAAAGAGCAAGGCCTCTAAGGTTGCCGACTCACCAAAATGCAGCCAGGGTTTATCAGCTTTGACTGCCAGCACGCGCAGACTGTCCATGATATAGTATTTGTCTTCGGCCTCGGAACACGATGTGGAAAGACACAAGGGCAAGAGTATCGTTGCAAAGATAAAGGTTTGTGTTTTCTTGTACAAAGATCTGTGTGGCATTGTTTTACATCTCATCAAGTCGAAAGCGATAGGTGTACTGCAGCGTATAGGCCGTTGGCACCCCATCCTTTTTTGCGGGGATAAAGGTTTCCTTAAGCGCTGCGGCTCGGGCCGCCTGGTTGAATTCAGGATACTTTGATGGCTTGGCAATCTTCACGGCTTTGACTTTTCCGCTTGCAGCGATGCTGACAACCACAACCACGTCTGCCTCAATGCCCTGGGTGCGCAGGAGATCGGGATAGACGGGTTTGACTTCGGCAATACGTTTAGGTTTGACCAAACGACCACCGATGGGGAGCTGGGTCGCCTTTTGGTTTCTTAAAGACGGATCAAGTTTTGTGATTGCGTTGGGATCGACGGCGGTTTTGTCGGTGGCGCCCATTTGCGTGTTGCCGACGGCAAAAGCCGGGCCGCCGCTGCCGCTGACGGTCGATTCCATGCTTAGACCGATAATCCGCCTTACTTTTTGAGGTGGTTCCGGTGGCTTTTCCTCTGCGACTTTGGGTTTGGGCTTTGGTGGTTCAGGCTTCTTTTTGGGTTTGGGTTCAGGTTTCTCTTCAGCTTCTTTTTTGGCTTCGACGTCGCTGGCTTGTTCAGGAGGTTTCTTTTTGATTTCCTGAACCACAATTTCAACAGGAGCCTCTCTGGTGTTGTCACTGCGCATCAGGAAGCCAGAAAAGAGTCCCGTTGAGAAAATAAAAAGGATCAAGAGATGGGCCGCAAGAGAACCGGTTAACCAGGCACCGGCTTTGCCCAGACGCGAAAGGCTCGTGTCTTTGTTTTTTAAAAGCGGATCGGCAACATTGATTTTCTCAGGGGATACTTGCAGGTTGGCTTGGTAGCGTCGCCTGGCGATATGGCGCTGCCAGCGAAGTTTTTGTCTGCGGGTGCTGGGCTTGAGCAGCTTTTTGTTGGCCTTGTGTGTGTCCATCGATGAAAAGCCCGGTGCCATCTTGTTTAACTTATAAGCCCGTTTGAGGTTGCTCGTCACGCTCTATGTTGAGCGCAAAACTGTCGATGCCATTTTGTTTGACCAAATCGATAAAGCCAACGACTTCACCATAATCCACATCCTGATCGGCGGAGATCACCGCTTGCATTTTTGGGTTTTTGGGTTGTTCAAGTTTAATGTAGCCAACGATATCGGCTTTCGATGTTTCTTCGCCGTTAAGATACAAAAGACCGTCACGCGTAATAATAATGTTCAGAGTGCTCTCTACGGTTTGGCCGCCGCTGGCGGCGCGTGGCAATTTAACTTCAAAGCTGGCTTTGACCAATGCGGTTGAGGTCACCATGACGATGATGAGCAGGACCAGGACAATATCGACAAAAGGGACGATATTGATATCAGAAATCACATCATCATCATCAAAGCTTAAGGCTGCCATGATTATTCCTCTTCAATCGATGCCATCTCAACGGCTTTGAGGTGGGCTAAGAGTGTGGCGGCTAAAAGCTGGGCATTGTCGGTAAAGTTTTTGACCTTGGCTTTGAAGAAGTTAAAAGCAATCACCGCGGGAATGGCCACAAGCAGCCCTACGGCTGTGGCGATAAGGGCTTCAGCAATGCCGCCCATGACCGATGCACTGGCTTCATTCATGCTGCTGGAGAGATCTTTAAATGCCTTGATGACCCCAAGGACAGTACCAAAGAGACCAATATAGGGGGCGTTGGATGCCAGGGTTGCAAGGAAGTTTAAGCGTTTTTCGTAACGTGCTTTTTCTTTACGCAAGGCAGCACCTAAGAGGTCCTGGACACTGTCGGCCCCTTTGTCGTAGGCGCGAAGCCCAAAAAGGGTGACATTGGTTTCAATCGAGTCAATTTTCGAGAGCGCTTCAGCGGCTTGCGTGTATTGCTGCGCGCTTAAATATTCAGTCAATTGAAGTCGCAGCGCGTCCACGTCGACACTTTTCTGTTGGTAAAAAAATAGCCGCTCGAGCATCACACCAATGGAGGTAAAGGAGAGAATGATCAGGAGCCAAAGCACCCATTCGGCGTGAAAGATGGGCAAGCCCAGAAGTGTTTTAACTAAGCCGCCAGTTGATTCGGACATGATTGACCTCGTTTGCTCAAGAAGCTTCTGCTTCCGCACCCTGATGTGTTGTTTTCAGGCACCTCCTAGCATACTCTAAGTGGTGGTGAAAAGGCCAGCGTGTACAGAAATTGTCTGGACACGCTATGGACAGCAAGATCGTGATTTTAGCCCGGAAGTTCGGCCATGGCCAGGGATGAGTAGCCCGCATCGACAAAGATGGTCTGTCCGGTGATGTTGCGTGAGAGCGGCGAGGCGAGGAAAGCCGCCAGTCCACCGACATCTTCCTGGGTGATGAGGCGCCGCATGGGGGCGACCTGCTGGTAGACGTTGAGCATGTTGTCGAAGCCGGTGACTTGTGAGGCCGCCAGGGTTTTCACCGGTCCGGCGGAAATCGCATTCACGCGAATGCCGCTGGGGCCAAAATCGCAGGAAAGTTCACGTACGGTGGCCTCCAACGCAGCTTTGGCGATGCCCATCAATTTGTAGTTGGCGACCACCCGCTGGCCTCCTAAATAGGTCATGGCGATGATGGAGGCGTCGGCACTCATCTTCGATTTTGCAGCCTTGGCCAGAGGCAGGAGTGAAAATGCCGAGATTTCCAAGGCCGTAGAGAATTCCCCGCTTTCAACATCGGAAATAGGCTTGGCAAAGGTTTGTGGTTCGGCAAAGGCAATTGAATGCACCAGGAGATCGATAGAGAAGTTAACGCCGGTAAAAAAAGTCTCGAGTTCTTCGGGGCTGGTGACATCACAGCGGTTGTAGGAGGCGATGGGAATTTCTTCGCTCTTGACCAACTGTAAGATGCGGCTTTTAAAGCGCTGCTGGTAGCCTAAGTGGCTGGTCATGCCTGCGGCGTGTAGTTTCTTTGCAATTCCCCAGGCGATAGAATCGGCGCTCGCGACACCGAAAATGAGTGCATTTTTTCCATTTAATCCAAGCATGAAGAAGTCCATACCCATCTGCATGGTTCCATGCAACCCTTCTTTTGCGCTAATATAAGGGGGGTGATAAACCATTTCTGTAGGGGGAGTGA
>JASMKV010000451.1 GCA_030749035.1 Myxococcota bacterium
ATTTCCTCAAGCTGCCGCAGACTCCCCATCGAACATGGCCCTGGCTCGGCAAGCGCAAGACCATCGTGATGGGTCCAAGCCAAAAGCAGCAACAAACTCGTTGTCATCATTTTTCCGAACATTTTTTTCTCCTGGTGTGTTATGTTGTTCACTTAAGACTTGCGGCAGAGACGCACAGACTCATCGGATTTCAAGCGATTGTCCGTTTTTTAATCAACCAACAATCGCCCTGGACAAACAAGTGTGACTCTCAGGTATGCAAATAAGCTCGTCCCAAATTCGATTGGAAATATTTTTATTGGTCTACACGAGTAGGGGAAAACTTCCCTTCACCCCTTAAAGTATCCGCACTCTCCCTTTGCACAGGGCGTTCTTCTTGATTCGTACCTGGACACCATTTTTCGCAATAGCCATTCGGAAACTCATCATCTTTGCTATGACACATCTGATGGCCGAAATAGCAGCCTCTGTCTGTTTCCCCCTCCGACAGGCTGGGGCAAGACAGTCTCTCTCTGTCTTCATTAGATACGCAACCCACCTTCTCATGTTCCCAATCAGTCAACATCGAATCGGTTTCACTTCCATATCCGACCCAATCCAACTCTCCTGATTCCATCCCACAAGCGGCTAAAGCGAGCCCTAATCCTGCGACGAATATCATGGTTGTTATCGTTTTCATTTTTTTCTCCTGGTTCGTTGTTGTTGTTGAACCAAGGACTATTGCAGCAGCTATGCCCGTTTTTTGTCCGACTTGTTTTAAGCGCGGCAAAAGGCGTAACCTCGCTTGATTGTTTAAAAGATGGCGTTTGCAAAGGAGAGCTGGCAGCCGTTTCGGGCCGGACAAAAAGCCCCTTCGAGGCTCGATGAGACAGGGCATAAGACCCTGTCTCTTAAAGAAAAAACCGGACTTACTTTCTGCGCTTTTTTCAAGGTTCCTCATCACTCTCGCACCGACATTGGACATCGGTTATCGGAAATCGGTTATCGGAAATCGGTTATCGGACGTCGGTTATCGGACGTCGGTCGTCGGTCGTCGGTCGTCGGTAGTCGGTAGTCGGTAGTCGGAAATCGGTCGTCGGTAGTCGGTCGTCGGTCGTCGGAAATCGGTCGTCGGTAGTCGGTCGTCGGTAGTCGGAAATCGGTCGTCGGTAGTCGGTCGTCGGTCGTCGGAAATCGGTCGTCGGTAGTCGGTCGTCGGTCGTCGGAAATCGGTCGTCGGTAGTCGGAAATCGGAAATCGGATATCGGAAATCGGACTTCGGTCATCGGATTTCACTTCCATTTACTCAACATCGCCGCAATATAATCACATCTATCGACGACCTTTTCATGGAACGATGTTTCAATAAAACCAAAGCTCAAGGCCACATCATAAACAGCTACCACTTCATATAACGAGCCTTTGGCAATACCGAAGAAACGCTGCCGCTCTTTTAAACCTTTTTTCCCATTACCTTCGGCGAAATTAAGAATGATTGAGGTCGAGGCCCTTCGTAATTGGTCGGCCAAATACCCATAGCCTCTTGGAAGTTGCTCAATAAGAATATCTCCTTTCTCCAGCAAACATTGAGCTTCTTTGAAAATCCTTGTTGTCCTAAAAAACATCCTTAAGCCTTTCTCTTTTCTAAAAAAATGCGGTTTCGCAGAAAATAAAACCACATTTTTTTAGAAAAAGGAGCGCACCAATGCAATTTTCACAAACAAAGATTTACCTAAGAACCATGGATTTGATTGATTTAAGCCAGACCATTCTTAGGGATTTGCCTTTAGGTTATGGCTTTTTAGCTGACCAATTGCGCCGAGCGGCAAGCAGTATTCCACTCAATTTTGCTGAAGGCTACGGTAAACGAACCCCAAAAGAGCAACGTCGCTTTTTTATGATTGCCCGTGGCTCAACGAATGTGGTTGCCGCGATTTTAGATGTAGGATTTCGATTAGGTGTCATGACAAAGGAACAACATGAGCACGGAATGGAATTGTGTGACCATCTCGCCCGAATGTTAACCCGATTCAGAAGGTTTTGAATATCGGTTATCGGATTTCGGTTATCGATAGTCGGACATCGGACATCGGTCATCGGTTATCGGACGTCGCAAATCGGTTATCGGATTTCGGTTATCGATAGTCGGTAGTCGGTAGTCGGTAGTCGGCCACTCACCTACTCGACTAAACGCATCTGCTCCTGAACCCGCAGATACGTAAGTCTCCGTAAACGGCTCGCACGGTTATCGGTTATCGGACGTCGATTATCGGAAATCGGAAATCGGTTATCAAAAACTCCACCATAAAACGAGCGCTCCTCCCCCACTAAGCACCCCAAGCACCAACGCTCCATCGGCAATATCCATATAATCTTCCGCCTCGTTCAAGCTCGCTTTCGTGCCTTCTGCACTTGCTGCACGTTTTTCCAAATCCTTATCCAACTTTTGCGCCTGATAGCCCGCATAGCCTGCCACCGCCCCGGAGGTCAGCGCCAAACCACTTAAGAACCAACGAAAACCCCTGGAGGCAAAAAAGCCCGGCGCTTCTTGTGGCGCTGCGCTTGCAGGGCTTTGGGTTTTAAGCGCGCCGACCTCTTCCTGGTCCAACGGACTCGAAAGATTGCCTGGGCTTGTTAACGCTGGCGTCTGCTTGGGCTCCCCAATCACTTCGACGTTTTTGCTCGAGAACCCTGCATCAGATTCAATCGGAGCTGGCTCAAGGCTTTCTTCTTTTGACGGTGGGGTGACCACAATAGCTTGCTGCGGCTGCATCACCTCTTGCACTTCAAGCTTCACCTTCAAACTATAGGTTTGATTCATCTGCAAAAGAATGGGCCGCACCTGCATCACATGGTTATCAGCGCTCAACTCGAGTCGATGTTCGCCAAAAGGCAGCCAAATCAGCGTCGGTGTTGGAATCGTTTGGTTATCCAGGAATTTTTCAATGCGCAAAACCGTTCCAACCGGTTCCGCCAGTATATCCAGACGCGCATAATCGCCTTTCTTGAGTTCCTCCCCCACCGCCGCATAACGTTTTTCTACCCAGGCAGGCAAACCTTTAACCGCCCGCCCCCGACAGCGCTGCAAATAAAACCAGGCTTCGGGTAGCCGCTGCCAAAAGACATAGACCAAACCAATATTACAATCGTGAATGGGTCTGGGGAAAATTCGATCGGCCTCTTGAAAACGGGCAATCGCCGAAGAAAAACTCCCCTCTTCGCCCAAAAGGGCGCCTTCACGATTAAGCGCATTGGCCCGCTGCTCGGCTTGTGCGGCGTTGCTCTCTGCCTTAAGCGCGCTGCCAAAGGACATGCAGAGCAGCAAGAAACACAAGGTGGTCAATCTTCGCCGCATTACTCCCACGATCTTGCCTCCTGCAGAATATAGAGGTCCTGACTAAGTGCTTCGCCGAGGGTTGTCACATCGTACGTCAGAAATCCCGAAAATGTTCCGTGCACAAAAAATTGGCCGTTGGGCAAGAGTGCCACCTCATTGGCACTATCAACGAGGGACGCATTCAGCGTCCAGCTTTCTTCCTCCGTCCAACTTTCTTCCTGCCCATCTTTGGGTTTGAGATGCAGCAGCCAGCTGTCCCCTTTTGCCTGATTGACCAAATCATCAGCCAGCATATCACCGTTAAAAACACAGCCCGAAGCCTGCCCCTGCCGTGCGCAATATTCTCCGCCCACCAGGACATGACCATCGGGCCAGACGCCTATCGAATGCGCGACATCATCTCCTGCTGAGCCTAAAACCTGCAGCGCCTGCGCAGTACCATCGGTGCCACTCAAGGTGAGTATAAAAGCATCCTCGCCACCTTGGGAAGCTTCAGAAAAATCACCCGCACTTAAAGTGCACGCGCTCGTGCTCCCCGTACAAAAAGAGCCGACGACCACGACTTTGGCATCAGCAGTCATTGTGATGGCTTTACCTTCATCGAGTGCCGCAGAGCCGAACCCTTGTGCCCAGAGCAAGGTACCATTGCTATCATAACGGGCGACAAAAATATCCTGGTCGGGCGCGGACGCATTCAGGGTTGTACTTGAATTAAACTCAGCACTGCAGGCCTGAGTGCTGCCAGCACAAAAATAACCGGTGAGCAGCATGGAACCATCGGCTAAGGTTTTTACCGCCAGCGCTTGATCATTTGCAGCGCCACCTGCACTCTTAGCCCAAAGCAACGCACCGTTCTTGTCGTATTTCGCCAAAAAGATATCTCTTCCGCCCGCTGCATCTAAGATCGTAGGCGTACTATCCGCCACAAAATTGATCGCACAGGACGTGCTTTCACAGGAGAAAAAACCCACCACCACAAAAGAATTATCACTGAAGGTGTCCACAGCAAAAAGCGCATCATTGCCTTCTCCACCAAGGGCAAAGAACAATTCTTTGCTGCCATCCCCATCCAATTTAACCACATAGCCATCCTGGCCGCCGTAAGACCCAATGCTCTCGTCCTGATCGTCCTGGTGTGCACTTAAAGTCAATGAGGCGTCTTCGCCCACCTCGTTGCAACCTCCACAGAAAGATCCAACCGCCAGAAGCCCCTCACCTGCGTCCTCATCAATCGCCTTCACGCTTCTGTTTTCTAAATTATAGGCCGAACTTAAACTTGCGTACCATGCGACGCCTCCTACAAGTGTGCCTTTGATCAGCAGGGCATTGCCCTTTGTTGTCGTGTCAATTTGTTCTGAGCCCAGGTCGACCGAGCAGGCGTTGTCGTTCGCATTACCCTCACAGAAGTTCGCGCCCACAGCCAAGCTTCCATCGGCAAAGACATCCAAACCTCCGGTGTTGTTTTCTCCCGATCCGGCCAGAGCATATATCGGTCCCGCCCAATTTGTCGCGCTGCATTCACAACCATTGGTGGCGTCACCATCACAATCCAGATTCCCCGCAGCGCATTCAAGTTGGCAAAGCGTATTACAGATTCCATCGCTCAGGGATGTATCGGGCAGAGAGGCCGCCTCGCACAGCTCACCAGCCAGACTATTGAGCGTGTTATCCCCGCAACTTGGCGCAGAGCAATCGCTATCACAGCTTGCACTTGCGGTCGCAACTCCGCCCACTCCATCATCGCAAGTTTCGCTGCCAACGACCTCTGCGTCACCGCAAATTTCCGCGCAAGCGCTCTCGGCTACGCACGTCCAACCGGACTCTGTAGCGCAAGTACCATCACAACCATCACTTATAGCCAAAAAGGCCGGAGCGTTAAAGCAGGATGTTTTGCGCCCTTTAAGACACTGTCTCTAAGAATGTCTCTGTGCCATCCATGCATAAAAGACACACCCCTAAGTGTCTGAAAACAGGCATTTCTTCTTTGGCATCCGAATTGCTTTAATCATCAGCAAACAATCACGAAAGAAGACAATGCCATGCCCAGAGCCCGCCGCACAGGTTTTACCCTGATTGAAGTTGCCATCGTCATCGGTGTCATCAGCATTCTTTCGCTGGTGAGCATCGTCGGCCAGGGTTATCACCAAAGCGCCCGCCTACAACAGGCCGCCATGGGGGTTCTTTCAACCCGGGACGCCCTCTATAACCTGGTCGCCCTACGCAAAATCAAGCCCGATTCGGGTGGCACCCCAAAATGCGAAAGCACAGCCCTAAGCGCCCTGCAGCAAAAGGGCTATCTGCCCGCAGGCAAAAGCGTTGTCTTAAGCGAAGGTTTTGAAATCTCTCAAATCGAACTCTGCCCCAACACCGCATTCACCACTTTAGGTATGCGCATCGTGCTTGGCCCCAGCAGTGACCATCCCGCCGCCCCGCTGCCACCCCATGGCGCAGTCGATCTTTGGACTTTTTTTGAAAACGAACTCCTCGTTCAGCCCGGTGACCGTCCCCCCGCCATCTATTGTCAAACCAGACCAACCGAGGACACGACCAGCTTTTCGCTCTGCTTTCCATTTATCTAAAGAAAAAGAAAACGTGACAAAAAAATGGACACCAAATTGTTTAAAAATCTCCCTATTTATAGAAACACAAATGAAGGACAAAACATGAAACCATGGTACGAAGAATTGTTTGAAGATTATGCCGAAGAATACGAAAAGGAATCTTTTACCCAAGGCACTCTGGGGGAAGTGGATTTTTTTGAAAACGAAATTGGCCATAACACATCGAAGACTGTTTTAGATGTGGGCTGCGGCACTGGACGGCATGCGCTTGAACTGGCCAAACGCGGTTATTGTGTGACGGGCATCGATTTATCGATTTCGCAACTTAAGCACGCCAAAAAACTTGCCGCAGAAAATCAATTGAGTATTGATTTTCGCCAGGAGGATGCCCGGCATTTTCGCTTTGAACGAACTTTTGATCTGGTCATCATGATATGTGAAGGCGCTTTTTCGCTCATGGAAACAGACGCCATGAATTTTCAAATCCTAGAAAATGTTTATACTTGCTTAGGGGATAATGGGAAATTTATCTTTACGACCTTAAACGGACTCTATCCTCTCTTTCATGCGGAAAATCTCTGCAAAGAAAGTTCCTCTCTGCGCTTCGACAACAACACCTTCGATTTGTTGACCTCCAGAGCCCACCACCACGATGAAAGAATTGATGCTGACGGTGAAAAGAAAATCATGCAATGTAACGAAAGATTCTATCTGCCTGTCGAAATCACCTGGCTTTTGGAATCGTTAAAGTTCAAAAACATTGAACTCTTCGGCGCGGAGTTAGGGGCATTTAGCCGTGATGTAGAACTTCGGCCAAAACATTTTGAAATGTTGGTGGTCGCCGGGAAGTAAGCTCAATCAAGGGGCAACCCTAATCAAAAGTCGCCGTGCAGTTTTCGAGATCCTCGTCGCTTGCACAAAAATAACCCGCCACCAGCATCCCACCATCGGCAAGCGGTGTCACCGATGATGCAAAATCGTTGGCCTCCCCGCCAGCGCGCACCAGCCATTTCATGACATAATCTTCTGCGGTAAAATTCGCCACAAAAATATCTTTGCCGCCAGTGCTCTGCAGAGAAGATGTTCCCGCCACCAGCTCACCTTCCGAATCACGCACACCGAAACAGCTACTTTCCGCACACTCAAAGTTCCCCACCACAGCCACAAGACCATTGGCGCCAAAGTGGGTGATATCCCCTGCTCTATCCTTGCCGGAGCTGGCCAAATGCGTCCAGCTTTCCGTCACGCCTGCGGCCGTGCTTTTAATGATGGCAATATCCTTATAGCCAAGTCCGGTAATACTTTTATCCTCATTGAATGTGTTCGTGCTGCCAACGGAGCCGCCGATGGTGGCAGTGCATGGGGTCGTATCATCACTCTCACAAAATTGCACCAATGAATGCATGCTCTGACCATCTCTTGAGTCCAAGGCGACGATCTCGTCCTTAGCTGCCGAGCCCACTCGGTAAACAGATTGAAGTACTTTGTTCCGGTTCAGCCAAAAAATAAAGCCATCGGCATCCCCTTGATTCGTCGCCACAGTCACAGCATTAAATAAAAGAGCACACCCCGGTGTTCCAGGAGACGCTTGGCAAAAGGCACCACTCAAAACCATATGCTCATCATCAACCCAAAGACTCAACAAGCTATCATTGAAAAAGCTGCCCAGCATAATATAATCCGGATTCCAACTCCCACCGCTGAGTTCTTTGACAAAGATGTCTGCCTGATCACTAATGACAAGATTGGCGTCCTCGAGATAGGCTTCCGGATTCGCCGATACCACACCGCCAACATACACATCCCCATCGCCGCTTACGCTTAAGCCCCATGCGGTCTCCTCACCGGTTCCGGCGAGACTCCCTTTGGCCTCATAGCCTCCGTCCTTATTGTAGCGCACCCAAAAAATATCCGACGAACCTGCGCCGGTAAGCAACTCCGGATCTCCTGACTGGGTTTCAATCTCCGTTGTACATCCCTCTTCACCACGACAGGCCGAACCGAGCACTTGCAGCGAATCGTCCGCCCCTAAAGCCAGACGCAAAACAGTCTGATCACTCTCCCCACCAATTTGACGAAGCCACTGCAATTCTCCGGATGCGGAATAGCGGGCCACAAAAGCATCCAGGCCAGCGTCACTTTCCAAGGTACCGCTTGCCCCTGCACCAAAAGTGGCAGTGCAGGGCTGGGAACTGCCCCTACAAAAAGAACCACCCAGATAAAAAGAGCCATCGCTTAGGGCAACGATATCATGAATCAGATCCTTGTCGGGGCCACCAAATTGTTGAACCCACTGGATAACCCCCGTACTGTCGTATTTGGCGACAAAGATATCCTGATCGTTCTGCGTGCTCAAGGTAAAGACATGCTTGCACTCCGCATCACAACCATCCCCAGCGGTCGTATTGCCATCATCGCATTCCTCACTCACCGTATTCCTATGGCCATCACCGCAGACAACGGCTGTGCAATCGCTATCACAACTGGCGCTATCGGTCGGGGTTCCGTCCACACCTGTATCGCAGGTTTCATTGGCCGCCGTATTGGTATGACCATCACCGCAGACAACGGCTGTGCAATCGCTATCACAGCTTGCCCTATCGGCCGCGATTCCATCCACACCACCACCATCGCATTCCTCACCATCGTCTTTGACCTCATCCCCACAAGCTGGTTCAATGCAGGTCGTGCGACAGGTATCAGGCTGCGTATCGGAATTGTCGGTACCGGCATCACATTCCTCACCATCGTCTTCGACCTCATCGCCGCAAGCTGGTTTAATGCAGGTCGTGCGACAGGCATCAGGCTGCGTATCGGAATTGGCGGTTCCATCATCACAGGTTTCACCGGCATCGATAACCCCATCACCGCACACTTCACTTTGACATGTCGCCGAGCAACCATCCTCATCCACATCGTTACCATCATCACACTGCTCATCGGGTTCATCGACCACCAAGTCGCCGCAGCGCTTCTCGGTGTTCTGCCGACATTTACCCAAATAGCAGCGATAACCCTCGCTGGGACAATGTTCAGATGCAGAACAAGCGATGCCCTTATGCGGCTCCCAGAAAAAAGAGCAGCCGTGACAAAACAAGACGAGGCCTATAAGACAAATTGTGTTCTTAGCCATACGGCAAAGTGTTCCTTTCAGAGTTTAAGTTATAGCGATGCAGCAACTTCGTGTAAAGCTGGCTTTAAAAGAGCAAATTTCCATCAATTGATGTACCAATACAAGGTTAACGACAGCGCATCCTTAATCAAATCATTTAAGGCAAGAAATGCTGACTTAAAAAAGCCCAAATATCTTCGGGCCCCATGGCCTTGCTTAAGGGTCCCACCACATCCATCCATGCAGTGCACGCGATACCGTCTGGATTGTTTGCACATGCGGGCACATATTTTCCACTCGGCCAGGTGTGACCCATGTCCGTATCCGCACAAAAAGTCACTTCGCCGCCATCGGCACACGAACTCCAGGTGCTGCAGGTGGCAGTGCCTTGGCGATAGGTCGCCTCCGCTTCATCGGCACAGCCTTGCTGATCGCGCCAGCTCTCCACGTACTCGGGAATCGATTCACAGGCATAGGTGACCGGATCGACATCCCAGCCCAAAGCATTCAGGTATTCCTGAAAGCAGCCACCACAGGCATCACTGCCGAAAAAATCTGCGCAGCCATCTAAAGTACCATGGATATGCAGAGTCGGCACAGCGCGGCTTGGCGCACAATCGGGAATATCAAGCCCCGGCGGGGCCACTGGCGCAATTGCCGCGAAGAGGTCGGCTGCTTCACAAGCCAAACGATAGGTCATTAAAGCACCGTTCGAAATCCCGGTGATGTAGACACGTTGTGCATCAATTGAAACACGGCTCTCTAGATCCATCAACACCTGGCGCATATAGCCCACATCGTCAACATCTTGCTCGACGGCCGGTCCACAACATTCACCCGCGTTCCAGGTTGCCACCGGCATATTCGGATTCGAAGTACCCGCAATGCCTTGTGGGTACACGACCAAAAAACCATGACCATCGGCAACCGTATTCATCCCCGTCTTGTAGGCCGCAGCCTCGGCACTCCCACCACCACCATGCAAATTGAAAACCACCGGCTTTTCTTCTGCCCCTGTACTTACGGGAACGTAGACATCGTAAAGACGTTCCCGTCCATCGGGCGTGTTCAGGGTAAAACGATGGGTTCCAGGTGCAAGATCCCGCTGCTCGTCAAACGAATTGGCGCCGCTCTGAGACACATTTTCATTTAACGGATCTATCTTCCAGGCAGCCTCGCAGCCCATCAAAGCCACGATAAGCAGACATCCATACAAACCCATGAGGAGACTTTGGCATAATTTCGAAAACGGTCTTTTTGGGTACGGGAGCATGGACTTTTCCTTTGATATGAGTTCCGGGAACGATACCCTTGTGAAAGAAAGCAATAAGAATGCCAGAAACAGAACCTTTTATTATCAAATACTTAGAGAGAAAAGTCGGATGTATAACCCACGCTCGTCCCATGGGGCAAAGGGCAAAAATCGCTTTGCCTGTGAGACTTTAAGCCACGTCGACAGCCAATGCGTCGCGATCGGAAAGCATGCCACCATCACTGCGTTCTTTGACTGTACCATCGCGCTTCCAGGAACGGTCACAACGGGGTTCTGCGCGTAAATCATCGACTTCGACCTCACCCTCGCCCACATCCAAAGTCCCCCGACTCACGCCACACAAGTCAATCAGCTCCGGCAAAAGTGGCGCGTAGAGTTTGGCCTCTTCGGTGCTGACTTTAAAGTGCAAGCCCGCATCCAAAGCATTGCTGATGTCGGTTTCGCCACGCATCACCTCCAAAGCCTTTAAGCCCTGATCGCGCAAGTCCATCACACCCTCCCAGGCATCGCTGCACGCAACTTTGGGCAAAGCATAAAACCCCTGCAAATGCACCGTCTCATCACTTTCATTGGGCGTCAGCCCCTGCAAATGCAACCAGGCTTCATCGGCCGTATGCACCATGATCGGCGCAAGCCATGAAATCAGCGACTGGGCCACATGGTAAACGGCACTTTGGGTGCGGCGACGTTTCGGGCTATCGGCTTTTTCGCAATAGAGCCGGTCTTTAATCGCGGCCATATAAACAGAGCTTAGGGTCTCGTTGCAAAAGTTAAAAATCCCATCATGCAAACGACGGAATTGGTAAGTGTTGTAACTTTCTTCAACAAGCGCTGCAGTCTTTTGCGTTTCAGCCATGATCCAGGCATCGATAGAATCTGCATCCTCGGCAGAAAAATCCACCAGATCTTTGCTCGCATCAAAGTCCTTCAAATTTGAAAGCAAGAAGCGAATGGTGTTGCGGATTTTTCGATACTCTTCGCTGGCTGTAGAAAAGAAATCCCAATCAAGCTTGATGTCGTTGATGTATTTTAAAGAGCTGACCCACCAGCGACAAATGTCCACACCATACTTTTGTAAAAGTTCATCGACCTCAACCGTGTTGCCCAGCGACTTGCTCATCTTGCGCCCATCGCCATCGACAATAAAACCATGCGTGAGCAGCGTCTTAAAAGGTGACACCCCTGTGGCGCCAAGCGCCGGTAAAAGCGAAAGTTGAAACCAACCACGATGTTGGTCCGAGCCTTCTAAGTACAAGTCTGCCGGATAATCCAAGCCGCGCTTGCGCACTACCGCATGCCAGGTCGAACCGGATTCAAACCAGACATCAAAGATATCCTGACATTTTCTTAAGCCCTTGAGTTCCACATCGCCTAGCCACTGCGGTGCTTCTGAATCGTTTTGCCAATCGTAATCGGCCAAAATATCCGCCACATCCGCTTTGAACCAAAAGTCGGAGCCCTCCTGACCAATCTTTGCCGCCACCGCCCGTACCGACGCGGTGGTGAGAAGTACCCTATCGTCCGCATCATAAAAAGCCGGTATCGGCAGGCCCCAGGAACGCTGCCTTGATATACACCAGTCCGGTCTGCTCTCGAGCATGCCGCGTAAACGGTTTTGTCCCCAATCAGGCACAAAATCGATATCATTTTGCGTCGCACTCAGTGCACGCTCGCGTAAAGATTTTTCTTCGCCGCCGAAAGGCTTGTTCACCGAAATAAACCACTGCTGCGTCGCCCGGAAAATGGTCGGCGTTTTTGAGCGCCAATCGTGTGGATAGGAGTGGGAAAAGGTTTCGCTTAAAAACAAATGCCCACTGGCCTTTAAGTGTTCGACTACAAGATCATTGCCCTGCCAAACGTCCTTGCCACGAAGCCACTCAGGCACACTTTGGTCAAAGGTGCCATCGGCGCGCACCGGGCAATAGACATCCAGGCCCTCACGCTTACCGGTTTGAAAATCGTCTTCACCATGGCCTGGGGCTGTATGCACAAGGCCCGTGCCATCTTCAAAAGTGACATAGTCGGCCACCACAATCGGCGATTGGCGATCCATAAAAGGATGCGCATAGTTCAATTTCGCATCGGCCAATTCTTGACCTTTGCATTTACCAAGGCATTCGATTGTTTCGCTGAGGCGCCCTAAAACTTTTTCTGCCAAGGCCTCGACCAAGATGGCATACTCCTGCTTGCCATCCTTCTCGTAAGCATAAAGCCCATAGTCACCTTCGGGCGCAAGTGCCACCGCCATATTTGCCGGCAAGGTCCAGGGTGTCGTCGTCCAAATCATCACGGCGATTTCGGCGTTGGGTGCATTTAAGGCGGCGGGCAATGGCTTGGCATTGTCCAACACAAAACGCACAAACACCGAAGTGTCATCCCGGTCATAGTATTCGAGTTCTGCTTCGGCCAGCGCCGTCTGGTTGGCAATCGACCAATGCACAGGCTTTAAGGCGCGGGTCACAATACCCTGCTCGACCAGGTCGGCAAAAACCTCTAAAACACCCTCTTCAACCTGCGGCTTCATCGTCAAATAGGGCTCAGCATAATTGGCCATGGTGCCTAAACGCTGCATTTGCTTGGATTGAAGTTTGACAAATTTTTCAGCGTAGGTTTGACAGCGTCGACGGATCTGCAAATTCACCATCTCCTTGGCCTTGTCGCCAAGTTCCTTCATCACCTTGTGTTCAATCGGCAAACCGTGACAATCCCAACCCGGAATATAATCCACATCGTAGCCCGCCATCGTCCGTGAACGCACCACCACATCTTTAAGGCACTTATTCACCAGATGACCAATATGAATCGGACCATTGGCGTAGGGAGGACCATCGTGA
>JASMKV010000452.1 GCA_030749035.1 Myxococcota bacterium
AGTGGTGATGGCGGCATAACTATGGCAATTCCCAGAACAGTCGAACAAGAGCCCTTCGGCAATACAATCTTGCGATTGCGCGGCACAATCGCCACCGTCAAATTGGAAGAGTGCACAATCAAAATCGACAAGATACTCAGGATTGGTGCCATCATCACAAAAATCATCTGCCAGCCAGTCTAATGTTGACGCTAAATGGCAATCACCACGGCAGTCGCTGATTTCCCCCTCATTGCAATCTTCAGAGAAAATATCGGGGTGTCCCGTTAGGCCTAAATCATCCAGAACAGAGTTGGCTGCTTGATGTTCTGCTGCCCCCTGATTCGATTGACATGTGTCAGCAAATTCGCAGGCGTTCTCGTCCAGGCAATCAAGAGAAGTGGCTGTACAATCACCGTTTGCATCATTGCAGGTTGACGCACAGCAATCACCGCCATCCCATTCGTATTGATTACAATTCAAATGTGCCTCTGAACTCAGGTTTGAATGACAAGAACCATCCCCCCATGCGAGTGTTAACACATCGGCGTGAACGCAATTCCCCTGGCAATCAGGAAGCTGTCCTAAAGGGCAACTCATGCCGGTCGGGTCAAAGGGCAAATTATCCATGGGGATCGTAAGTTGAATGGTGCAGGCGAAGTTGCTCATGGCAAGACAAAAGAATAGGGCGGCTGCCTGCTGTATTTTTCGATATATCATGGGCCGCTGCCTTGTGTTGACGTTTGCTGCCGTCTTTTGGGGTGTTGTGTTTTTTGCTTCTCTGGTTCTTTTGATGCATAAATATGCAATTCAAATGCCAAAGATTAAGCTGCCAAGAATGCTTTAAGCGCCTGAAATAAAGGAGAAAAGAATGTTTGAGCTGAAAGGCTTTGCGGGGTTTGCGGACCCAGGGTGGAGTGATTCACCAGTCTCAGTGCCTCTTATGCAAGTGGTTTGCTTGCTCTAGGGGCCGGCATTTCTACGAAAAGATGCCGCGTTTTTTCGTCTTGGCTTTGCCTTCACCGGAAACAAAAGCAAGCTCTTCAAAAAGTTCTTTTTGTTTGCCGCTTAAGTGCTGTGGAATTTCGACTTTACAGACCACGTGCAAATCACCTTTGCCGCCACCACGTAAACGGGCCACGCCTTTTTTCTTGATGGTGATGATCTCGCCTGGTTGTGTGCCTTTGGGGATGGAAACCATTTCTTCGCCTTCGATCAATTCAATGTCGAGTTTGTCGCCTAAGGCTGCTTGACTGACGCTTAAGGTGACTTCGGCAATTAAATCATCGTTGTGTCGTTTGAGGGTCGGATGCGGCTCGACAATGACCGCGACGTAGAGATCGCCAGGAGGTCCGCCGCGCATGCCAGGATCACCTTCACCCGCATAGCGCAGGCTCATGCCATCGGCAAAGCCCTCGGGGATTTTCACAGTGACGGAGCGCATTGTGGGTTTACGGCCTTCGCCATGACATGTCTTGCATGGCTTTTGTTGAATTTGTCCGCCACCATGACATTGTGGGCAGGTGGTGCTGATGACAAAAAGACCTTGCCCATGCGCGACTTGGCCATGACCATTACAGCCAGGACAACGAATGGGTTGCGAGCCTGGTTCTGCGCCATTACCGGCACAGGTGGCGCAGATCTGAAGTTGCTGAACTTCGATTTCCTGTTCACAGCCTAAAACGGCCTCTTCGAAGGTAATGTTCATATCATAGCGCAGATCGGCGCCACGGCTCATACCGCCACGACGGGCGCGACCACCACCAAAACCAAAAAGGTCACCGAAGATATCGCCAAAGGATGAAAAAATATCCTCAACACCGACACCGGAGAATCCAGAAAACCCCTGGTTTTTTAATCCCGCATGTCCATAGGAATCGTAAATCTGTTTTTTTTGTGCGTCGGAGAGTACTTCATAAGCTTCAGAGGCTTCTTTAAATTTTTCCTCTGCCTCGGTACCTGGATTGCGATCGGGATGGAATTCCATAGCCTTTGCACGATAAGCTTTCTTGATTTCCCGTTCACCGGACTCACGGGTGATACCAAGAACCTCATAGTAATCGCGTTGTGCCATCTCTTTGAACCATCTTCCTGTGTTTAAGGAGCCTGCATTTCGCATAAAGTCTGCATGGGCGCAACCTCTTTTACGTGGTCTTTAAGTTAAGTCCTTTGCCCTTTTCGTCAAGATGCTTGGCGATGCGTGAGCTGTACGGAGAAAAAAATGTCGGGCAAGGATATGGAGGATATCGTCTAAGCCCGCCAAAATATTCTAAAAATATACTGACAACGACACATATGCTGGATATGAATAAGCGATGCCCGTGCGCAAAAAAAAATCCATCAAGAGAGCACGCAAGATAAAAGGTGAATTTCGTTGGGCGAATTATTCAGAGAAGAAGCTCCTTGATACACGTCTCTGTGATTTGGGTTTAGAGATTTCAGGCACGTGGTTAGAAAAGCCTGTGGCACAAATTTATAATGAGATGCAGCGGCGAGGTCTTCGGTTGCGTCCACACTTTTGGCTCTCGGAAGAATTCTTTTGTCCTGAAAAGAATACCGGTATTGCCATTCCGTTTTACCTTGCCCACCCGCGTCTTAAGCGTCTTGAACGTAAAGAAATGCTGGCGGTTGAGGGTGGGAATTTAGCCTGGTGCATGATGCTTTTACGACATGAAACGGGACATGCGATGCAGCATGGCTTCGCTTTGCATCGACGAAAGAAATGGCAGTATTATTTTGGCAACTCATCGCAAGAGTACCCCGAACTCTATAAACCCAAGCCCTCATCGAAGGATTACGTGCTGCATTTGGATGCCTGGTACGCGCAAAGTCATCCCGATGAAGATTTTGCGGAGACCTTTGCGGTATGGTTTAAATCACATCAGCGTTGGCGCAAGCGCTATGAAGGTTGGTTTGCTTACGAAAAGTTAAATTATGTTGATAAGCTGATGGGCGAGCTAAAAGGTCGAGCACCGGGGATCAGAACCAAGGCGCGTGTTGACCCTTTAAGTCAATGTGAGAAAACATTGCGCGAGTATTATGATGAAAAGCGTGAGCGTTTCGGGATGACTTTCCCAGACATTTATGACCGCGACTTGATACGCATCTTTGTTGCTGATGGAGACCAAAGGACGGGAGAAACTGCCGCGGCTTTTCTGCGCCGAAATCGTGCGACCTTGCGAAAAATGGTCGCACGCTGGACAGGGGAATATGAATTTACACTCGACCAGGTGTTTAAAGATATGATTGGGCGTTGCCAAGAGCTGAAGCTGCGCGCGCTTGGTGATGAAAAGGCGTTGCGTTTGGATTTTGCAATCTTACTCACCGCCAGAACAATGAGCTATTTACACGCCGCAAGGCATTGGCATGCTGTATAATGGCAAGAATTAGAAAAAAGCGGATTCTTGTTTTGATGCACCAGGATTTGGTGCCGCCCAATTCTTTTAGCAGCATGAGCAAAGAGGATAAGGAGACCATGAGAACCGAATGGGATGTGACATCTGGTCTTAAAAATCTCGGACATGATGTGCATAAACTTGGTCTTTATGATGAGATACTGCCGCTGCGACAAGCGATTACCGAGTTTAAACCACATATCGCATTTAACCTTATGGAAGAGTTTCACGGAAATGTGCTCTATGACCACAACGTGGTCAGCTACCTTGAGTTAATGCGTCAACCCTATACGGGGTGCAATCCACGCGGACTTATCTTGGCACGGGATAAGGCCTTGTCGAAAAAGCTCTTGCACTATCATCGGATCCCGGTACCTGATTTCGCGGTTTTCCCCATTGGTCGCAGGGTGAGACTTCCACGTCGATTGAGTTTTCCTTTGATTGTGAAATCTTTGTTGGAAGAAGCCTCGCATGGGATTTCACAGGCATCCTTGGTCGAGAACGAAGATAAATTGGCTGAACGTGTCGATTTTGTGCACCGGCGTGTACAGACTGCCGCGATTGCCGAAGAATTTATTGATGGTCGGGAAATCTATGTTGGGATTTTGGGAAATCGTCGACTTGAAGGATTGCCACCTTGGGAGTTACGTTTTACGAAAGTGAAAGAAGATGTGCCTTTTATTGCGACGGCGAAGGTCAAATGGGACCGATCCTATCAACAGAAACTGGGTGTCACGACCGGTGCCGCAGCCGGTTTAAGTGCGGACTTGCATCGGCGTTTGATCAATTATTCAAAACGCATTTATAGACACCTTGACCTAAGTGGCTATGCACGTATTGATTTTCGTCTTGGCGCCAACGGTAAACCCTATTTTCTTGAAGCCAATCCTAATCCACAGATTGCAGAAGACGAGGATTTGGCCGATTCGGCTTATGAAGCGGGCTATGCGTATGAGGAACTTTTGCAAAAAGTCGTCAATATTGGCCTCAGAGCGAAATAACGGACAGCCTTAGCTATAGAACCCTTGATCCAAGGGGGGATTCTCGGTTAAAAGAGCCGCCTTGAACCACAAAAGTGATGGAGATGAAAATGGAGCACAACTCTATAGTTGATTACTTTTTATACAATGCCTCAGAACATGGCACACAAAGAGCGGCGCAGACCAAGGTTGATGGCAGCTACAAAGATGTGACTTGGGGTGAGATGGCCCAGGAATCTAAAAAGATTGCCTTAGGTCTCGTGCAATTGGGTGTCGCGCCAGGTGATAGGGTAAGCGTTATTGCGAATACCTGTCTTGATTGGATTTTGGTCGACATGGGCATCCTTTGGTCGGGGGCGGTGACCGTGCCTATTTATCCTTCCAACCTACCTGGTGAGTGCCAATATGTGGTGGAGAATTCTGATGCGGCTGTCGTTTTTGCGGAGGATGCGGATCAGGTCGAAAAATTCGTATCTGAACGTGAGCGTTTGCCTGGCGTGAAGAAAATTATCCAAATGACTGGTGAGGTTACGGCCGATAAAGATTGGGTGATGGGCTGGGATGAATTTGCAGGACTTGGTGGCGATGAGGCCGTTTTGGATGAGCGTCGTGCAAGCTTAAATAAAGATTCAATTTTAACCATCATCTATACCTCTGGCACAACCGGTCGTCCCAAGGGCGTGGTGACCACGCATGGCGCGATGCTATATGAAGCCGATGCCATCAAGGGTCTGGCGATGATTTCGACCGATGACGTTGAATTACTCTTTTTGCCGATGGCGCATTCTTTTGCGAAGGTCCTTGAAATTGCCTGGTTGGCAACGCGACATGTGATGGCTTTTGCCGAAGACATGACGACCATCAAGGAAAATCTTGGTGAAATTAGACCGACCGTGATGCCAGGTGTACCACGTATCTTTGAAAAGTTTCATGCGGCGGTTGTGACCAAAGGTTTAAGTGCCGGTGGTTTGAAGGCCAAACTCTTTCAGGCAGCGCTGGATTTGTCTGAAAAGAATGGTTTAGCCGAAGAAGCGGGTAAGTCTTTAGGGTTCAAAGATCAGCTGATTTTTAATATCCTCAAGAAACTTGTTTTTGCCAAAGTCGGAGCGGGTTTGAATGAAATCATGGGCGGACGGATAGCCAACTTGCTCTCTGGCGGTGCCCCATTATCGAAAAAGATAAATTGGTTCTTTAGGGATGCGGGCATTGATATCTATGAAGGCTATGGCTTAACTGAAACCAGTGCCGCGACATGCGTGAATCGTCCCGGCAGGAATCGTATCGGAACTGTGGGTCCTGCGATGCCTGGGACGGAAATTAAAATTGCTGAGGACGGTGAAATTTTAATCAAAGGCCCTGGGCTTATGGCCAAATATTGGAAAAACCCAGAAGCGACCGATGATGTTTTGCAAAATGGGTGGTTTTATACTGGTGATATTGGTTTGGTTGAGGCTGACGGCTCTGTGCGGATTACAGATCGCAAGAAAGATATTATTGTCACAGCAGGTGGGAAGAATATTGCGCCGCAAAACATTGAGAATCTGATCAAAACACATAAATTGATATCGCAAATTGTGGTGCACGGCGATCAGCGTAAGTTCCTATCGGCAGTGGTCACCCTTGACCCAGATGCGTTGCAGGATTTTGCAAACAGCAATGGGCTGGGCAATGGCACCTATGCGGCTTTAACGCAAAAACCTCAGGTCTTCGCTGCGATAGAAGAAGCGATGAGTGCATTTAATGGCCAACTTGCCAGTTATGAAACCATTAAGAAGTTTAAGATTCTTGAGCAGGATTTTTCTCAGGAAACGGGCGAATTGACACCCACGTTGAAGGTGAAAAGAAAATTCGTGAATGAGCGCTATGGCGAAGTATTTGCGGCTTTTTATGAGTAGAGTCGTTGACTCTCAAGGTGCGCGAGTATATCGCAAACGCGGAATATTGGTGAGTGTCGAAGGGCGCGTAGCTCAGTGGTAGAGCACTATCTTGACATGGTAGGGGTCGGCAGTTCAATCCTGCCCGCGCCCACCAGATATTCCAACAACGGCATGATGCAGAGGTAAGTATGGCTGACGCACAGGTTTCCGTCACTTTGCCTGACGGCACAATGAAAAATTTTGAGCATGGCGCCACGGTACGGGATGTGGCGGCCTCGATTGGTCCAAAACTGGCTAAGGACGCCATTGGCGGCGTGGTCAATGATGGTGTTGTGATTGATGTGCATACGCCGCTGCAAGAAGATTGTACTCTGC
>JASMKV010000453.1 GCA_030749035.1 Myxococcota bacterium
AGCGCACTGTTGCCGTCACCGCCAAGATAAATGCTGCGATTCGCGACCAGCTGTGTGCCCTTGGTCTCTTCGGAGACCACATCTAAAATACTTAAACGCCCAGTCCCCGCATGCCCCACGAGCAGGATGTTCTTCTCCGCATCGAGTGGACTTGCACTCAAGCGCATTTTGAACGGGTCGTTCAGCGCACTTGGCGCATCAAATGCAAAGTCATCACTCGAAAAAACATAGCGATGGTCGGCGTCACAAACTTTTGCTGCAGTCTCGTCACTTCGACACAGCAGACCACCTGTCGCAGCATCCACTTCGATTACACTGATCGTATCGACACCACGATGGGATGCAAAAAGTGTGTTGGTCGTGGCATCCAAAAGCAGACCGCCGCCATAAGATTCCACAGACACGGCATCACTATAGAGTTCTGCCAGGGTCAGCGTTTCGGGCGTTTCCGAATCAACAACCTTAGCCAAATCGATCTGCGAGATCCAACCGTGCTGATAGCGGCCATCAAAATTGGTGTTCAGAACATGCACTGTTTTCGATGCCGCATGGAAACTTAGGTCGAGTGGATAATACAACGCGGCTTCGGGCATCGACTCGGTGCCACTGCCTGCGGTGCAAGAACTTAGTGCGAACGCACATCCGCAGATGAAAACCCAGGCCTTGATGACCGAATGCATTTTTTATCCTTTGTTTAATGCCGCATGTGCTGCAGCAATACGCGCTATCGGCACCCTAAACGGCGAACAAGAGACGTAATCCAAACCATTGTTCACAAAAAACTCAATGGATGCAGGGTCGCCACCATGCTCACCACAAACGCCTACTTTTAAACCGGGCTTGGCCTTGCGTCCTAAGCGTGTTCCCAGCTCCACCAAAACGCCAACGCCACTTTGGTCTAAGCTTGCAAAGGGATCTGCCGCCCAAAAGCCCTCTTCGACATAGAAGGGTAAAAATTTACCGCTGTCGTCACGCGACAGTCCAAGGGTCGTCTGGGTTAAATCGTTGGTGCCAAAACTATAAAAGTCTGCGTACTCCGCCACCTGATCGGCAACCAGCGCAGCACGTGGTAACTCAATCATGGTACCAATTAAGATATTGGGCATGGCTTCACGTGTTGCCGCCTTGGCATCAATGATTTCCTGAACCTGCGCGCGCAAACGCTTGAGTTCATGGGGATGCATGATCAACGGAATCATAATTTCCGGCAAGACCTCAATATCCGCATCCATCACCGCACAAGCGGCATCCACAATCGCACGCGCCTGCATGCTGTAAACTTCTGGATAGGTTAAACCCAAACGACAACCCCGATGGCCAAGCATGGGATTGAACTCGTGCAATGACTCATTCTTGCGCTTGAGGGTCGCCAAATCTGTGCCCAGGATCCCCGCAAGTTCCTGCATATCCGCCTCATCGTGAGGCAAGAACTCATGCAGAGGTGGGTCAAGAAGTCGGATGGTCACCGGCTTACCGGCCATCGCCTTGAAGATACCCTCGAAGTCGGATCTCTGCATCGGCTCAAGTTTCGCCAAGGCGCGCTCGCGCGCCTGCGTATCATCGGCCAGAATCATCTCCCGAACAGCACCAATCCTATCAGGACCAAAGAACATATGCTCGGTGCGGCAAAGACCAATGCCCTCTGCACCAAGATTGATGGCATTTTGGGCATCTTCGGGACTGTCCGCATTGGCCCGAACTTTGACCTCTCGGATCTCATCAGCCCAGCCCAAAAACTTCGCAAAATCGCCGCCCAGATCGCTCTCAATCGTAGGGACTTCACCCAAATACACTTCACCTGCCGAGCCATCGAGGGTAATCTGATCGCCGGCTTTGATTGTGCGCTCACCGCTTTCGCCGCGAATGGTCACCGTCCCCGCCGCTTCATCAATCGACAATGCGGCACAACCGGCCACGCAAGTTCGACCCATGCCACGGGCCACAACAGCTGCGTGCGAAGTCATCCCACCGGTCTGCGTCAAAATCCCCTTGGCCGCATGCATGCCATGAATATCCTCAGGGCTGGTTTCTTTACGCACCAAAATGACGGCTTGTCCTTCTTTGGCTTGGGCTTCAGCCGTATCCGCATCTAAAACCACGAGCCCCGAAGCTGCGCCTGGTGAAGCCGGCAGTCCCTTGGCCAGAAAATCCTTTTCTGCAGCCGGATCAATCTGCGGGTGCATGAGTTGGTCAATCTGCTCTGGACTCACACGGGAGACCGCCGTGCGGGTATCGATAAGTCCTTCATCCACCATCTCCAAAGCAATCTGCAATGCGGCTTTCGCCGTACGCTTACCATGACGGGTTTGCAGCAAATAAAGCTGATCATCTTGCACCGTAAATTCAATGTCCTGCATGTCCTTATAATGCTTTTCAAGAACGGCCATCACCTCGCGCAATTCTCTATCGGCCTCAGGCATCTTGTCTTCCAATGAGCCGACATCGGAGTCCGCCGCATCTTTTTCATCTAAAGGGCCTGGTGTTCTGATCCCGGCCACAACATCTTCGCCTTGCGCATTAGGCAACCATTCACCCATCACACAATTTTCGCCCGTCGATGGATCCCGGGTAAAAGCCACGCCCGTTGCCGATGTCGCGCTGAAATTACCAAAGACCATGGCTTGGACATTCGCTGCTGTGCCCCAATCATCAGGAATACGATTAATGGCACGATAGGAGATGGCGCGCTTACCGCCCCAACTTTGAAAAACGGCCGCCACCGCTTCTTCGATCTGTGCTTTGGGATCCTGCGGAAAATCATCGCCGGTTTCTTGTTTGTAAACCGCACTTAATTTTTCAACAAGACGCTCAAGCGCTTCGACACTCAGTTCGGAGTCAAAGGTCACACCCTCTTCTTTTTTGAGCATCTCTAAGGGTTCTTCGAGCAGTTCCCGGTCAACCCCCTTGACAACGTCACCGTACATCTGAATGAGTCGACGATAAGAATCCAATGCAAAGCGCCGGTTTCCCGTGGTTTCAGACAACGCCTCAACGGTTTCTTTGGTCAAACCCACATTTAAAACCGTATCCATCATCCCCGGCATCGACACCCGCGCACCGGAGCGTACGGACACTAAAAGGGGTTTGTTTTTATCCCCCAACTTGGTCCCGGGCAGATTCTCCTCAATAAAGCCAATCCCTTCCGCGATGGCTTGGCGCACATCCGCGCTCAGCGTACTGGCGCCCGATTGGGTATATTCCACACATAGACTGGTCGGCAGTGTAAATCCCGGTGGAACCGGAATCCCTAATGCGCACATCTCCGCCAGGTTGGCGCCCTTGCCACCCAGGAGATTACGCATTGTTTGATCACCATCAGTCTTACCTTTTGCAAATCCGTACCATGTTTTCATGGGCGGACTTAAAGCATTGCAGCCCTGAAGGGTCAACAATTAGATGCGCTTTGCGGCGAATAGTTTAGCCCTTTTTTATGCGACAACGGCGTCCAAGCCAGGGCAACAAAAGCACCCACCAGAGCGTGCCTGGACTGCTCTGACAATCGGCACAGCCGGCCAAGTCATCGTCAAATAAATCTTCCGGAGTAAGTATGCCATCCGAGTCCTCAACAACCTCAACTTCAGCATTTGTTGTGTGTGACAAAAGACCATCGCTGACGGTCAGGGAAATTTGATACATCCCAGGCGTTTCAACAACACATTGCGTCAAAGCCATGCTCGGTTCATCCACGCTCACCTCAACCGGACCGCTCACGCTCCAGGCATAGGTCAGCGGATCATTGTCTGGATCGGCGCTGAGGCGCCCATCTAAAGGTAAGGGCTCCCCGCCGAGATGCGTTGCCACAACGTCAATATGGGCTGTGGGCGCGCTGTTTTCCTCTTCACCTTCGGCCGGTTCTTCCGAATCAATGCGCCATCGTGTATCAAGTTCATTCCAAAGTTCGTGTTCACTGCCTGCATAGGAAAGAGCCCAAAACATCACCCCCCCAAGCGCGTATTCAAGGATGAGATCGAATTTTGCGGCCATCGAATCCGAATCTTCACAAAACCGTTGTCGTGCCTGTTCGCCATCACTGTAAAGCATATAGGGGGTCTGCGAGGTTTCATCCCAAAGCTTGTTGCCGTCCCAAAAACCATCGCAGGCAGACACAATCGGGGTGGTTGCACTGCCCACCGGTACACCTGGCAAAGTGAAATCCTCGGTGGGCCAATCACGACCGTAAAGTGGCAAACCGAGAATAAACTTATCTTTATTTTCACTGCCACCATATTGGATATAATCCTCCACGGTCCAGGTCAGATCCCGGCTACCCCATAACGTACCTGCTTCAATAGGCGCGATAGGGCCAGTCGTAGAACTGCCACTCCAGTGATAATCGTAGCCCATAATCGTGAGTGCATCACAAGCCTCTGCGAGTTCATCGAAATCGTAGGAACCGTTCCAGTCCACCGCAGGTGTGGCAATGCTCAAATGGTTGTCAGGAATTTCCGCGTTCAACGCCGCTTTCAATTCCTGAATAAAAACCACAAAATTTTCTTTTGGCGTAGGGCTTTCGCCTTCCAGGGCGCCGGGCACCATTTCAAAGTCAATATTCACTCCATCACCGCCGATGTCGACAACCTGCTCCACCATATTGTTGATGGCATTGGCGCGCTTGGCAGGATCGGCCAAAAGCGTACGGATATCGGGTTTTGAAAACAACGTCACACAGAGCACAACCTTAACTCCAGCCGCATGTCCCGCTTCGACCAAGGCCGCGCCAAAACCGCTGGCCCAACCATGGCTGTCGGTGATGTCTCCAGCCGCATCAATTTCAAGACTAAAATAAGCCAGGTGGGTCATTTTTTGCCAAGGGACCGCAAAATTTTCTGCCCAATAGGGCAAATAGACAAAAACACTTTTGCCATAACGCTCGTGGGCGGGTAAAATGTCCTCACTGCGCCCCAGAACAAGAGTTTGAGGATTGTGCTGAACCACACTGATATGACGGTACTTTTCCTGTTCCAGCTGATGGATACTCGGGGCCCAGGAGACAAGTCCCAAGCTTAAAAGCAACACACCTAAAGCCTCTCGTGTTTGCCGCTGCTGCAAGTTTTCTCCTCGATGAAAATTGTGCCAAAGCTTTGCTCAAATCCTCTTATGGCATTATAGTGTCGCTTGTCACCACAAGG
>JASMKV010000454.1 GCA_030749035.1 Myxococcota bacterium
GCCGGTCCCACACTCAACACACAACTTCATTTACTCGA
Source organism: Myxococcota bacterium (assembly GCA_030749035.1). Lineage (GTDB taxonomy): Bacteria > Myxococcota > XYA12-FULL-58-9 > XYA12-FULL-58-9 > JASMKV01 > JASMKV01. Next base: position 39 of record JASMKV010000454.1, read on the forward strand.
AAAAATCAAATCAAAGATTAAAATTATTTGTGTCAGCCGCGCATTAAAACCTCTTTTAGACGCTCAGATTATACCAGATATTGTCATTATTATTGACCCAGAACAAAGCGTGCGGGAACATATTCTCGATTTACCCACAAAAGCGCTTAAGTCAATACCACTCGTTTATTTACCCAGTGTTGACCCTCTCATGCTTCAAGCATGGCCTGGGCCACGCTTTGCAACTTATGTCGAACACAAGCGTTATATCGAAACGATGCGCGCTCATCCCAAAGGTGTACTCTTTTCATCCGGCACCGTCATTCATCCTGCAATCGATTTAGCAGTCAAAATGGGCTCCCATAAAGTTATCCTGATGGGGGTCGACTTTGCTCTGCCTGCTGGACAAAGCCATATTCAAAATGCAGTCAATGCTGAAATGACCACAACAGCAGCCAACTACACTTTAAAAGATGGACACGGGCAAAGGGTCGCAACAAGTATAGGCTTTATTATCTACTTACGTGATTTGGAAAATTATATTAAACAACACCCTGAAATAAGTTTTATCAACACCGGACGAGATGGGGCTTTTATCAAGGGCACACAATGGCTGGAGACAAAAGATGATTGAAGACATCAAAGAAAGTGCGGAACTATTTCGGCTTGGTCAACACACACGGGCAAATGAGCTCTTCATCCGTATCATTGACGGAATTCAGGATTTTCAAAAACAACAAGTGATACCTGTGCCTGGCCTACTTGGGCTTCTTTCCAAAATCCTTGGTGCCCAACAACGTGGGGACAATTCACACATCGCAGATCTACTTGAATATGAATTGCTTCCGCTTCTTGAGCCACACCTCAAAAACGACGAGACTTAAGCGTTAAAAGGCACTGACATCTTCCTAAGCTCATCTATCGTCAGCCATTGGTCATTCAAATCACTGCTGTACTTGAAACCATCCTCACATTTTTTGCCTTTTTTTGACCACTTGCTCGTTTCGGGACTTGTCACTGAACTTAGAACAACATAACGATCTTCAAGCTCTATGGTCGAGCGCGCATCATCCTCGGGCACCATGACTTCATGCAACTTCTCTCCAGGACGAATGCCAACAACTTCGATATTTACTCCAGGAGCAACCGCTTCTGCCAAATCAACAATGTTCATGCTTGGCAATTTAGGAACAAAGATTTCCCCACCCTCCATCAATCCTAAAGTATCCAACACAAAATCAACGCCCTGCTGTAAAGTAATCCAGAATCGAGTCATGCGCTTATCGGTGATGGGCAAAACACCTTCATCCTTCTTCTTTAAAAAGAAAGGCACAACACTTCCTCTCGACCCCACGACATTGCCATAACGAACAACTGAAAATCTTGACCGCCCCACGCCAACATAATTTCCCGCAGCGGTGAAAAGCTTATCGCTGCACAATTTCGTTGCCCCATAAAGATTGACCGGGTTTGCTGCCTTGTCCGTCGACAGAGCAATTGTATGTTCTACATCGCAGGCGATAGCCGCATCGATAACATTCTTAGCACCTAAGATATTCGTCTTAATTGTCTCAAAGGGATTATATTCTGCTGCCGGCACTTGCTTCAAAGCTGCTGCGTGAACAACCACATCAACATGTCGAAATGCTTGTTTCAATCTCTCGACATCACGAACATCACCGAGAAAAAATCGGATTTTTTCTTCAGCATTTTCAAACTTCTGTTGCATCTCATATTGCTTGAGTTCATCTCTGCTTAAAACAACCACTGCCGCCGGATCGAACCGCTCAAGAATTGTTTTAATAAAAAGCTGCCCAAAAGATCCGGTACCACCAGTAATTAAAATACGTTTATTCGTTAAGTCGTACAAAGTATCCCTCGTTGAAGCTAAACTAGCACCTAAATCCATATTCCACAAATTTATACTATTTTGATTCTATTTTTTGACCATGACCCAAACCCAAAATTTGAGGTAAATAGGTCGCATAATCAAATAGATCTGAGTGCTCTTGATTATGACATTGGGTGCAGACTTGCGGTTCCTGACTATGCTTACCAAATGTGGGAGCCCATTCGGTTTTTATAAACGGGTTCTTGATATGGCCTGAACCTGGCCCGTGGCAATTCTCACAACCTACATTTTTAAATTTATCCGCATCGGATAACCGGCAATATCCTCCCGGTGTTTTGAAACCAACACTATGGCAACCAATACAACCAAAGTCGCAATGCTTGGCTTTGGCTTCTAAGGTCGCCCATGCCTTAGCATGCTTTGTTTGCTCATAAACCTCATAAGCTTGTGGATGACAATTTTTACACGCAGCCGAACCCACAAATTGCGACTTTTTATCCTCAAGCACACAGGACTCTTGATCGTTAATTTTGGCATTTAAATCACAAAGATTTAAATTATACGTATGTAACTCTTTAGCCATCCATGGCGCTTGCTCTGTCGTATGCGCAACATCTTGTACATTCCATTGTACGTAAGATGACTTAGGAACCTTCACTTGAAAATGGGTCAATGATTCATCAAGCTCTGCAAGTTTCTTTTCACGCGCAATGCGTGCTTTGCCTGGTTCTAAAATCTCGATGGACTCCCTTAAACGTGCAATGCGTTTGATAAGACTATTCTTCTTCGTCCGCCCCTGATCATCATAAACCCACTGACCTTTTACTTTAGGTACAAGCTTCAACAAGCCAAGCTGTTGTCCTTTAGGTCTCAGTGTTAAAACCAAGGTCTGTCCGACAATTTTTTCGCTGTTTTTATCCATTGTCGAGGACACAAAAAGAACATCAATACCGACGATCTCTTTAACTTGAGTGTTGAAATCAATATACGGTCCTGCATCTAAAGCAATGATAAACTCAGCACCGTGTGCACGCAAACGGACCGCTTCTTGAGAAAGATTTGGTAATACATTTGGCGCACTCTTATTAATACCAATCAAACCGATTTTAAACGTATCATAAGTCTTCAATACACTGGTGATCGCATCGTGCGTGCCATCTCTTTTTTTACCATCCAGCAATGCGATTTGCTTAAAAGCCCCAAGGCTTTTATATACACGTTCATTTGGTTTTTTTTCTTCTCCACCAGGGACCATCACCATTCGCCCAAGGCGCTCGAAGAAGCGCAAAAGTAAATCCTCTTTATGTCTTTTGACTTGTGCAGAAGGCAAAACGTGTTCATTTGGGTCATGAAACGCATCACCCAGGACCAAAATCTCAGAGAGCTGGCTTTTTGATGTTTGTGCCTCCAGCAAGGAGGCCAAACGTGCCAAACCTCCCAAAGGCTTCGATGTGCAGCCACAGGGCGCAAAAGTACCACGTAAATCACTTATTAAGGCCATTTGATAAAATTCAGGCTTCGCTTGTAATTTGCTTTTCCCCCGATCCTCATCCGGGGCTTTCGAACAAGCGTGTAGAGGAACGCAGCAGGCTGCAATAAAAAGTCGCAGATAAAGTCTTTTTGCTTTTGGAAACATCACTTAAAAGAGCATATAATACATAAAAGAGAACGAAACCGTATAAATTTATGCCTAAAAAGAAACTTAAAGAATCAAATAACCCCTTGGCCAACATCCAGGATCTCAGTGATGCTGACCTCAAACGCGAGAGCGGAGATTTGATTTACGAAAGCATTATGCGTGGCGGGGGGGAGCCTTTTGGTGCTCCTTTCGAATTTGGTACACAAAGCTTAACACAAAAAATTGTTGAATTTTTAAAACAGCGTGGTTTTTTTAATTTTGAAACCATTGAAAAAATTAAGCCACGGCAACGACAGAACAAATTTACCCGCTATGGGGCAACAGGATTTCGCGGTTCTTATCGAAAGAAAAAAAGCACCAAGCGCTAACGTAAAGGGCCGCTAAAAAATAATCGGCCTAAAATGGTTTTTTAAATTAAGTTTTGCCACACTAAGTCGATAGGTTTTGTAGACGAAGGGCCATAATCGGCAGGTGATGACAATTTCGCGATCTGGAATCGCCTGCCAGCCTTACCTCTATTTCTTAATTTCCCTTATAATTTAGATGACTTAAGTGTAAATCCAGGGGTGACATGGATGCATCTTTGGGCATTGCAGCCCTTACACCATGGTTGTCCTTGATGGCCGCCTGCTCAGCCCGTGAAATCACGCGACCAGCCGCCCGAACGGTCTCGGCGGGAAACTTACCAAAACTGGTTTCGCGCCCCAGCATCACCGCTTCAGCCCCTTGATCGTGAATCGCTGAAAATACGCCCTCCACATCGGCACGGGTTGGCCGTGATTCCTTGGTCATCGACTGCATCACTTCGGTTGCAACGATGGTCGGCTTGCCGAGCACATTGCCCATCTGATTGATGGCCCTTTCAGCTTCCGGCACATTTTCATAACCAATTTCAACACCCAAATCACCACGCGCCACCATCATCCCATCGGCCACTGTGGCGATACGCTCAAGATTTTCCATCGCTTCTGGGCGTTCCATCTTCGCGATAATGGGTAAATTGCGACCATATTCAGCCATTTTTTGGCGTACGATCAACACATCTTCGGGTTCTCGAACAAAGGAGATGCATACGATATCCACATCGTTGATCAGGCCTTCAAGATTAACTAAATCTTCATCCGTCACTGTTGGCATGCTCAATTTTGAGCCTGGCAAATTAATGCCCTTACGGTCCCAAACAATACCCTCAACCTCGACTTCTGCCTCTACGACACCTTCACCATCCGCATCGATCTTTGAACTCAACGCCTTGAGCTTAACCTTGCCATCATTGAGAAAAATAGGATCGCCAACTTTGACGTCCTGACCAAGATAGGGGTAATCGACCGGTAAAAGCGCATCACTCCCCATCACATCCTTAGTGGTGAGGGTAAGCTTTTGCCCCTTCTTCAAAGCAATATCGTTGTATTCTATATTATTCGGGTTGGCGAATTTACCTAATCTAATTTTGGGCCCTGCCAAATCCATCATGACGGAGACGGGTTTACCACACTCCGCAGCCGCTTGCCGCAGTCGCCCTATCAGCGCCTTATGTTCTGGAATCGTACCTCGAGCCGCATTGATTCGCCCTACATCCATGCCTGCTTTAACCATCTGCCGAAGCTCTGCCACTGTCGCTTCGGGATTTAAAGTCGCGATAATACGTCCACGTCGCTCACTTGGCCGCGCACCAAAAAGGTCTGCACTGTCCGGGCGCACATCGACAAAACGATCCGTTTCCCGCACCTGCATGGCATCAGCAAAAACCTTCTTTGCCCCCTGATCCACATGCAAGTCAGGCAAAGTACTTAAATGCTGCAACAATGCTCGACCTTCATGATAGGCCTGTGGATTTCCGGCAACCTGAGCCAACCGACAAACATCATCAATCGATTGTACAAGGTGCGTTGCCTCGCCTTGCGACTCCATAATGACGCCTTTTTGCATAAAAATGCTGGAACTTTTTCGCAGCGAAAAAAGTGCTTCGTTTAAATCCCCCTGCATACGCTGCAAATCTGGATCGACATTGCGTCCTAAGTTAATCGCTTCCATCTCTGGGGAGGTGGGTGTTCCCCAGGCTTGTGATTTAGCGGCCAGCTGAGCTATTTCAGCCTGGGCTTGCGCACCTTTGACGCCACTGAGCGCATGTAAAAATTCTGGCAGCACACGAGAGCCAACCGCTTCATCATCCTGTACGGATATCAGTTCCGGCTTAACCCCTGCGGCCAAAAGATGGCGGACCATATGTTGCAAAGAATCAACAGAGGCCAAATAGTGTCCTGAATAGGTCCCCACAACCACATTCGAAATTTCACCTTCGTCGTTCTTATACACACGAAGTGAGCCTGCGCTTAAAACATCGTCACCCTGTGCCATGAGCGTATGATTGGCAGGCACAGGCACATCGCTACGCGAAATACGTGCACGATCGTAAGCATCCACAACCCATTCACATAATTCACCACTTTTAAGATTCTGAATAAAGTCCGATCCCACCGGTTGTATTTGGCTAAAATCACCACCGGCGCGAATAAAATCACGAGATTTATCTAAGTAATAGGCTTCAATCGCGTTGGGCGTATGAAAGCCTTGGGACTTCATTGTATTTCTATAAAGCTGCCACGGTTCATGGGCCTCGGGAAATTTTTGTTTACGCAATGCAACAATGGACGCAAAGATCTCTGTACGCAGATCGCCAACTTTTTGCATAAGCCCCAAAGCTTTTAAACTGTCGTTTGGATTGTCGGCCAAGCTTAACTTGTTACACACCGATATCAATCGGTTCTGCAAAATATGAAGCTGTGAAAAAACATGTTGTGCTTCGTTGACGCCCAGCTCAGCGAAATTTTTTCTGCCCAAAAGATCGAGTTCGCGCCCCATCTCTTGTACAAGCGCCGGATATTCACCACGCGTCCACAATTGATCGAGTTCTTTTAAAAAACCATCCGCTTTGGCGCCACCAATATGGCGATGCTGGCCCGATTGGCTCACACCAAAACTGTCACTCGGCGTGCTTATGGCACTTTTAGAGGCGGGATCGGTAGGAAAATCACCCGTGATCCTGCGCGCTTCTATACTGGGTTGCTCCGGACCACGTACTTGTCTCGCAGACAAATCTTGTCCTTTTACATCCTGTTTTGGAGCCGCAATCTCACCACTGGACTTGGGATTACGGGGGCCTTGAATCTTCGGCATAATAAAGCTGTCCCTTGTTAAGCTAAACCTCTTGTAGCATTTTCGTCTTAAGAGGTTAAGTGTTGTCAGACATTGTCATTATTTTTCCATAAATTCTTAATATTTGTCATATATTCGCCTCTTTACAGTGGCCTGGCTTACTGATAATGGCATCCTCGCACGCGCCCGTGGCTCAGCTGGATAGAGCGTCGGACTACGAATCCGAAGGTCGCACGTTCGAATCGTGCCGGGCGCGCCATATATTTTATGCTTTTTGACCTAAAATTGAGCACGTTTTGCGCCGCTCAAGGTGTCAAGACTGCACAAAATGCCCAAGAACCCCACTTAGACCTGCATTTAAAATTCTTAATTGCCTGAATTTGTTATACTAAAATTTAATCAGTGCTGGCACAGCACTTGCTTTTAGATCTTGTTGAGGAGAACCATGATGCGACCCACACTTAAATCTCTACATCACAAACAGGATCTCAACACCTTGAACATCAATCAGGATCCACGAGCCCCAGATGCCAACAAAAGTCCTGTATCCCACAGCAATGCGCCACCCCAGACTTACGATCGCAAATTTAAATCGCTGCATCGCGACAATCCCGGACTTCATATTGAAGAGCCCCGCTCAACCTTTGCCTTAAGCGCGAGCACCGCCCCAAGAGATCAATTGGCGTACGATCTCGAACAAATCAGTGCCGAGTTACTCTTTATCAGTGAAACCGATCTGCCCTACAAAAACTTCAGACAAAGCTTTAATGCCTCAGAGCTCAATCCAGAAACCTTTCGCGAGGCACTCAATATTTCTCCTCAAACAGAAATATCAAGTCGTCCCATCGAAGATTTTTTTGAGCTTTATCAAGATCTCAATCGCTACGCTGAAAATGTTTTCGAGTCACAAAAATATATCGCACTCGAAAATACCATGCGCACACACTTAACCCAGTTGCAGGTGCTCTATGTTGGCGGCGAAGATATTGTCGAAGGAGATGTCTATATTGTTGGTCTTGACCAGAGTGGACAAATCAGAGGACTTAAAACCGGTCGGGTGTGGACATAAAACCACCCCATGATGCAAAAACGAAAATTCGGACCACTTGAAAATCATGTTTCTCTCATGGGGCAAGGGACATGGAAAATGGAGCTCAATCCGAAAGAATCACAACAGGCACTTTTACGCGGCATTGACATGGGACTGACCCATATCGATACGGCCGAGATGTATGGTGAAGGTCAGGTTGAAGAAATCATAGCGCCTGTCCTCAAAACACATCGACAAAATATTTTTCTTGTTTCAAAAGTATTGGGCACAAACGCTTCTTTCAATGCGACCATTCATGCCTGCGAACAAAGTTTAAGACGCTTAGAAACCGATAGACTCGACCTCTATTTGCTGCATTGGCGCGATAACATTCCTTTAGAAGAAACCTTTGCGGCCTTTGAAAGACTCGTTGAAGACGGTAAAATTGGCGCTTTTGGTGTCAGCAATTTTGATGTCAGCGATCTTGAAGAGGGCTACAGCATCGCGGGGCCGGGCAAAATAGCTTGTAATCAGGTCCTCTACCACGCCACACAACGCGCCATCGAAAGACATATTGGGCCATGGTGCAAAGCGCATCAAGTTGCACTTGTGGCTTATAGTCCCCTTGGGCAGGGCAGTTTTCCACAAAACAAAACGCAAACCGGGCAAGTGCTCTCGCAAATTGCCGATAAATACCATGCAAGTCCCGAACAAATTGCGCTTACTTTTTTGGCCAGAGATGCAAACACTTTTTTGATCCCAAAAGCCAACAAGATCAAACATCTCGAAGACAATGCCCAATCTATGGATATCGAATTAGAGTGTTCAGATTTAAAATTCTTAGAAGAAAATTTACCGCAACCGCCGGAAAATCCTTCTTTACCTTTACTTTAATTGGCCAGAGCTAAGTTCACCAGCAACACCACGTCAACAACATTGATATTACCATCGCTGTTCATATCTCCCGGTGAAATCGTCGGCAGATGCACAATATAATGTTCTTCAACCATAAATGGATCCACACCACCTGCTTCAGTATAAAACTTTAAGGTGCCTTTAAGAACAACACCTTCTTCATGATTCAAATCACCAATATACGCTTCGTAATGGGTGCCACTGTACTCGCCGCTTCCATTCATAAGAGTACAGCTCTCACCTTGGACAAGAACCTTGCCGCCTAAGCATTGTCCAATCTCATTCTCATTCGGCAAACAAAAAATTAAATCGGCTGAACTCACTTCTTCATCTGTTGGGTTGTACACACAAGCAGAAAGAATTTTACTCGCATCATCGAAATCCGGCTTCACATAAATGCAAAGGTCATCAGACAGCGTTGCTGATGGATTATAATTTGAGGCTTCAATATCCATGCACCCTAAAACCGCATCATAGGTGCAAGAGCCATCATCAAGGGTGGCATCTGAATTATAATTCAACGCCTCTGCATCTGTGCATCCGCTGATTGGCCCATCACCCCAAAGACCTTCATCATCTAAAAGTGCGTTAATCATCGCCGCTGCTGGAAGGTCTGGATCTTTATAATGCACCTGCATGTCCGGCGTAAAAACGACATGTTGCGGGTAACTCACCATTCCAAGGTCTTCATTATAAAACCAATCCGCAATATTATAGCCTTCAGTTTCCGTAATGATGAATGGCTTTTTGTCGGGATCGCCATAGGTGTACAGATTACCCCATTGTGTGCAGGAATAAGGCTGGCCAGGATCGTAAAGGGTATAAACAAAACGCACACGATCATTGCCTGCAAATGTATCCTCAAGATTCGCAAGGCTTGGTGTTTCTTGAAAACACCCCGGACACCAACTTGCCGCAATCGCTAAAACCGTAACGTATTTTTCCCCACCATTGTTCTGGTGATCAAGATCTGAAAACTGAAAAGTGGAATCCCCAT
>JASMKV010000455.1 GCA_030749035.1 Myxococcota bacterium
TTCTTTTGTTCGCTGCTGAGCTCTTCAGGGACAGAGACTTGAACGCTCGCATATAAATCCCCGGCAGCACGCGAGCCACTTTTGGGCACACCAAAACCCTTGAGCCGAATGGCGGTGCCGGGCTGGGTTCCAGCTTTGACCTTGATACGCTTTTCCCCATCACGCAAGGTCGGCACATCGACGCTGCAGCCTAAAGTCAAGTCGACCAGCCCAAGTTGCACATCAACTTCGAGATCCAACTTGCCTCGCCGCTTAAATTGCGGATGCGTTGCGACTTCAATCTGCAGATAGAGATCGCCTGCCGTACCACCGGCGGGCGCCGGATGACCCTGCTCTTTAAGCCGTAATTTTGAACCATGCTCGGAGCCTGCAGGTATTTTAATGTTCAACGAGCGGGTGCCGCCATCGGGTTGACGCAAAGACACCTGACGTTCACCACCATTAATGGCCTCGTCGAAAGACACGGTGATTTTGGTTTCCGCATCCTGGCCCTTGGTCGGGCCGCCGCCAAAGGGATTGCCCTGATTAAAAAACGACGAGCCCCCAAAGCCGGGGCCCGCACGCTTGCCTCCACTGCCGCCAAAAATACGTGAAAAGACATCCCCACCCAAACCCATATCGCCAAACATTTCCGAAAAAGAACCAAAGTTGGCGCTGTTAAAAATATCTTCCTGGGAAAAGCGCTGACGAAAGCCATCGGCCCCATAAGTATCGTAAGCCTGGCGTTTTTCCGTATCGCTTAAAACCGCGTAGGCTTCGTTGATCTCTTTAAATTTGGCTTCGGCGGCCACTTTATCTTCGGCCCGGTCGGGGTGATGTTCCATGGCCTTTTTACGGAAGGCTTTTTTAATCTCATCGGCCGAAGCAGAGCGCTCAATACCGAGCAATTGATAATAGTCTTTGGCCAAAGCATATACTCCAATAATAATATGTGGCGATGAAAGCGCGCCTCTCCATAACATCACCATGGGAAGAGTGCTACTCTTTGAGGTGGAGCAAAAAACGGAAAGAAATGCGGGTCCGATAACCGTGCGAGGCGTTGTGAGACTTTCCGAGATGCGAACCGTTAAGAGACTTAAGTTTTTTGCGGGCTTAGGAGCAAAAAACTTGTAGTCGAATAGGTGAGTGGCCACAAAGGCGCGTTGAGGATTAGTCGATACAGCCGAGTGGTCGCAGCTTAGTCGCGCAGGTGAGTGGTTGACGCTTAGTCGAGTAGGCGTGCGAACCGTTGAGAGACTTAAGTTTTTTGCGTTTTGGCAGCAAAAAACTTGTAGTCGAATAGGTGAGTGGCCGCAAAGGCACGCCGAAAGCTAGTCGATACAAGGTGAGTGGCCGATAACCGATGAGGACTGCAGTGTAATTAACACCTGTGAGGGCGGATTTTGCACGGTACCATAATCTTCGTCACTTAGCCTGATTGTGTCGTCCACCTCGTCCTTTTCTCCACAATTTCATTCTCTCCTTGATTTTTTGGCATCCAGCCCCTAGCATGAGCCCTCACTTTAAGAGGAGATAGAGCATGGCCAAAATTGTTGATACATCGGCGCTTAAAAATGCCCTGGCCAACATCATGCAAAATGAAGCTGGGGCCCAGGCGCAAACAAGCCATGCCCAAGGCGCTAAGCCCTTAAACATCGACCAAGCTATGGATATCCTCCACAAGGTCAAAGCAAACGACCAAAACCCCATTACGCAAAAAGATATTATGGCCTGCAAAAAGCTCGATGCCCCGGCGGGACAAGCGCTGCAAAAGGCCTATCATCTCCTGCAAAAGGTTGAAGAGCCCGCCTGCGAAAGGAAATTCACCGAAGATATGCCGCTGCCGCAGAATTGGCTGCCGATATACGTGCTCGAGAGTGGTCATCTACGCCCCGAAGGCGACATCGCGATTTTAGAAGACGTGGTGGTGCCGAATGAATTTATTCCCTTGGTGGATGAATCGATGACTTATCTTTGGGAAGTGCATTTAAAATGGCGCACCCACGATGGCGCTAACGTCAACATCGGCAATCGTGAAAATGGAATTTTAAGGGTCGGAACCTACACCGATCCAGATTCAGGCAAAACCTACCATGTCTGCGATTGGAAAGACATCGACGATGGCTCCTATACCCTCTACTTCGAACGTAAGAATAATGAGCCCTGCTTAAGCCTGGTACAATTTAACAATTAGACAAAGAGCCTTCTTTGGTGCCTAAGAAAATCGTACTCGCCCCAAACGTTAAGTCTTTATAGCTCACCCCCTGAAAACCGGCCGCGCCAAGCATAGAGCATACCTCCTGACGGGGAGGAAAATACGCCCCCTATTCAGGCAAATAACGGTAAGCATCATCGCGGGAAACAAGTGCTGCAACTTTGGGTAACATCTTTGTGAAGTAAAAGTCACAACTCTTCTTGAAAACGCTCGAACGTGGCTCAGACAATTCCAAAATAGCCAAGCGACCACCGGGCTTAAGCACACGGTAAAACTCACGCAAGGCCACATCGTAGTGCCCCATATTACGAAAGCCAAAAGCAATACATAGTTTATCGAAAAAACCATCGGCAAAAGGCATGGTTTCGGCATCCCCCTGCATAAATTGTACTCGGTTAGAAAAACCAAGCGCCGTCGCCTTGGCTTTGGCCAATTCGATCATCTTCGGAGCATAATCAAGACCAATGATATGCGCCTTGTGTTTTTTTAAGAGAGCCAAACTCACATCGCCCATACCACAGGCCACATCTAAGATCCGATCGCCTGGTTTAATACCCAAACGCTTGATCATTTTTTTGCGCCAATGAACATCGATGCCACAAGAAAGCATGCGGTTTAAAAAGTCATAACGGTCCGCCACATCGTTAAACATCGTTTGCACATATTCTTTTTTTAGCGTTCCGCTGTGGGCAAATTCAGACATCGGATAAACCTTTCTTTGATCTTGTGTAACCACACCTTCTTTAGCAATAAGAATGCCAACGTCATTCCTGCTGTATTTAAAAGGATTTAGATGAAAACCGCGACAAAGAAGTGACACTTCAGGTTGCACACAACGAAACTTGAAGTTTCATATTTCACGTTGAAGAAACACAAACCAAGACAAAAAACATCGTCTGCATAATCAATGTCAGCAGATTAAAAGTGGCAGAGTGAAACATGAAGTACATCTTTTCAAGAGTGCTTTAGCACTAAAGATTGGGAATTCTTTAACTTTAGTTCTGGCATCTTCCTTGCTCTGGAGATGACCTGAACTATCTTGAAAGAAGTCCCCGTAGCAAATCGTAATAAAAATGTTATGTTGTTCAGCCTAAATCTACGTTCAAATCGGGCTTAGGAAGCTGTCTGCCAAATGACTTTTCTTTTGGAATCTAAACGAGAAAAGCATTTTCATAAGAAAATCGGGAAAACCGATTGTTTTTTGGAGCTTTTTTCGTATCCGCTTTTTTTGAACATGAGGATAGAGATCGGCTAGACTATGATATAGATTTAAGTCCTTATAAATTCACGCTATTTTTACAAGCGTTGGTGAATAAAACCGTGTAGGTTGAAAGCATTAAGAATGGTTTGGCGTCGTCTGCAAAATTTATCCAGGATCTCATGCGGCATCGTTTTGTTTTGTCTTTTTGCCTTAAGCTGTGTCGGCGGCAACAAAGAATTGCAACTCGACATTCGCGATCCAGAAAACCTGCACACCGATGTCGATCACATACGAATCCACATCAAAGCCAATGTCGAAGATGTACAGTTCCACTACAACCTGGACACTTGTGATCTCACAAACCCTGGAGGCTGTGTTCTGGCCTTACGCGTTTCGGGTAAACTCAAAGGTGAAACAGAGATTTGGGTAGAAATTCGTAAGGTTGATGAGAGTATTGTTGCCCGTGGTTACCAATTTATTTCAGCCATTGACCAAACCACAAGCGCCATCATCAGTGTCACCCAAGCCTGCTCAAGCGATGCGGGCTGTGATGATGGTGAAGCCTGTAATGGCAGCGAAAAATGTGAGAATGCCATTTGTACCAAGGGCATTAAAATCGCTGATGGGGATACATGTGAAACGGGTGACCATTGCCAAATCGATGGTCAATGTATTTTAGGAGTATGTACCGGAACTCTGCGCACCTGTAACGAACCACCGACGGAAGATGCGTTCTGCTATCAAGACATTGGAACGTGCACCAATGGCGCCTGCACTTATCTCTTGCGGGAAAATTTAGTCTGCGGTGACGGTATGGTTTGTGGCGTCGAGACCTGTGATGACAGCGGCACCTTAGATCCTTGTGACGGCTGCGACCAAAATTGTCAGCTTTTTGTCAATACATGTGGTGACGGTGTGCAATGCGAGGATGAAGAGTGTGATGATGGCGCTGACAACAGCAATGAAAAAGATAAATGCCGACCCGGGACCTGTAACGATCCAACCTGCAGTGATGGCATTCTCGACACTGGTGAAGCTTGCGACGATGGAAATATTACCCTCGGTGATGGCTGCTCCAACCTTTGCGCTCTTGAGGCTCCTGGCTGGTATAGCCCAACGGAAGGGGGACCGTGCTTTACGATTTGCGGCGATGGACATATCGCTGGCGATGAAGAATGCGATGACAGCGAACAGGATAGTGGTGATGGCTGTGGATATCCGTCTTGCCAAATCGAAAGTGGTTGGGCTTGTACGGGAAGCCCTTCCCAATGCAATGAAACCTGTGGTGGTGGCAGCATTGACATTGGCGAAGAGTGTGATGATGGCAACCTGGACAACAACGATGGTTGTACCTATTCCTGTATCATTGAAGATGGTTACGAATGCCCCACCGCTGGCGAGCCCTGTATTTTAGATTGCGGCGATGCCTTTCTTACAGACAATGAAACCTGCGACGATGGGAATCAAGAGTCCGGCGATGGCTGCAGCGAGAGCTGTCAAACAGAGCAAGGTTGGATTTGTCCCAACGGCACGGAAACTTGCGCGCCCATTTGTGGTGATGGTCTTCTGCTCGGCAGCGAAGCCTGTGACGACACGAACACACAAGCTGACGATGGTTGTAGCGCCGACTGCAGTGCTATCGAAGAGGGCTGGGTGTGTGAAAGCGTTGGCCAAGCCTGTATCCGCGACTGTGGCGATGGTGAACGTTCTGAAAGCGAAGTTTGCGACGACGGCAATGAAGTGAACGATGATGGCTGTAGCGCCGACTGTCAAAGTATCGATCCTGGTTATACCTGCCCCAATCCGGGACAGGCCTGCTTAGAAACCTGTGGCAACGGTATTCTTGATGGCGATGAGGTCTGCGACGATGGTAATTATTATTCGGACGATGGCTGCCGGGGGGACTGTGGACTGATAGAGAATAACTGGGAATGCCCTACCCTCAACACCTTCTGCACACCGATTCGGGTGGTCACCCAAATTAGTGCCGGCTACGACCATACCTGCGCACTCATCCATCCAGGTGAAGTCAAATGCTGGGGACAAAACATCTATGGCCAATTAGGCCAAGATCACCATGATAATCTTGGCAGCAGCGATGCGGCGGGGGTGCGCATGGCCGATCTTCCCCCCGTCAATCTGGGCCCCGAGGCCAGGGTCACCCAAATCAGTGCCGGCGCCACACATACCTGCGCACTTCTGAGTAATGGTCAAATCAAATGCTGGGGGCGCAATCTCAACGGAGAATTGGGGCAAGGAAACAGAGAAATTATTGGCGATGGTTGTCTTGGAGAAGAAGATGACGTCGAAGAGCGCGACTGTTCAGAGCAAGTTTTCGAAATGGCCACGCTGGCGTCTATTGATTTAGGCAGCGGGCGCAAAGCGCAACAAATTAGCGCCGGCTTTGCACACACCTGCGCGCTTTTGGACGACGGTCAAGTTTTATGTTGGGGTGGCAATCAGAGTGGGCAGTTGGGACAAGGTATTGCAACCTCTGTCGAGTTTTCGGGCAAAACTTGTACTTGGCGCGGGGAGTATGTTGAAGGCGCGACCGTCCAATGCTGCACCGATCCAATTATCGAAGATGACGTTGAAACCGCGCCTGGAACGAGTGCCTGCTGCAATCAGCGAGAAGATACACAGACGAACTGTCTTGGTGACAATACAGAAGAAATAGCCCGAATGGATCCAATCTATTTAGGAGAAGACGCTCAGGTTGTTGAAATAAGGGCTGGAGGCAACTTTAACTGCGCCCGTCTGGCCGATGGACAGGTGCAGTGCTGGGGTATAAACTTTTCGCTTTTGGGTGGCGGTGGACAACTGGGCCTGGAAGAATTAAGCACGGGCGGACTTTTTGTTGGTGATGAGCCAAACGATATGCTTGCCTTACAAAGAGTGCTTCTCGGCGAAGGCTTGAGCGCTGTGCAGCTTTCTTCGAATAACGATCACAGCTGTATTG
>JASMKV010000456.1 GCA_030749035.1 Myxococcota bacterium
AGCTTTCATGGAAAATATGATGCTATTCGCCTTTGGTACCGAGGAAATTGAAAGCAGTCATCGAAAAATGGCCGTTCCAAGGCGTAGAGATGGTAGCTTGGCTTCGTCGGCAAAGGGATTTTATCAGTTTGTGGATGAGTCGGTGCCGATGGCGATAAGAGCGCGTAAGAATGTGTATGATGAGGCAGGCGTGGTGCCCCCATCGCTTGGCAATATTTCGAAAAATCCGCAGGATTGGACGCAGGATGTATCGGATGTGTTGTTTTTGGGCAATATCTTTTCGAAACCAGGCAGCGACAAATTCTTGCGAAAAATTGGTGCCGGGGATAGGCAAGCTATGGTCGAGGCTTACGAAAGATTTCATCACACTGATCCAGAATCGCAGCCTGGTACAAACGCACGGGCAATCAAAATCTTTAAAAGCCAATAAGCAGCTGATCTGGTTTAGAATGTTACCAACAAGATGAGGTGCCATTAAGATCGTTTGCCCGACGTGTTCAGGGCCAACTTTGGGTGTGGTGGATGAGGTCTGCGGCCAGGTGCGGGAGGCTGCCGCAGCAAAACCTTAACCATCTGTAATTATTTAAGAAAAAAATAAGTTGGGCGATATCTTTGTGGCGTTTGCAAGTGCATTTTGTGGGCGTTATGGCTGTACAAAATCCCCTTAAATAGCTATACTGTTGCTTGGTGGACCCCCTCCCGTGATAAGTTGCTAAGTGTTTTCCGACGGGAGAATCGGGTGCCCTCATTCGTAAAAAAATCGTTGCGCTCTAAGGTCTTTTGGCCGCTGGCGTTGTGCTTTTGTGGTTTGGCCGGCTTGTTGCTTTTTGGTACGCCAGGTGATGTCTCAACACCGAGTGCACCAGAGCCCGAGCAACTAAGTCAGGACTATACCCATCATGTGCACGTCGATGAATTCTCCGGTGACTTTTCCTTAAGCCTGCCCTTGTTGCAGATCCCTGGCCGCAACGGCATGAACTGGGATATTGGCTTGCAGTACAAAGCGGGCATTGCGCTTGAGCAGCAGGCCAGCGAGGTTGGTCTGGGCTGGAGTTTAAGTACGCCGAGTTTTAGCCGCGTGGTCAATGGTGTGCCCGATGATCAAATCGCCGAAGCCGGCAGCAACAACTACAGTTTCTATCGCAACATGCCTGCGGTTTATCCGATGGGGCAATTTTTAAATCAGAAGCTGGCTCTTGATTCGGCGCGCAAGCAAGCGAATCGCCAACTGCTGATGAATGTGGCCATTGGTTTGGCGATTACAGCCGCGACCGGTGGCGCAGGTGCGGCTTTGGCAGGCAGCGCGATTGCGGCCGGTGCCGCCACTGCGGTGCAGGGCGCTCTTTTAAGCACGGCTTTAAGCACAGGCACCCAAATGGCTCAAAGTTCTTCCCAGTTCCAGGGTTCGGCAGAGGAGCTGGCGCTCTCGCAGCGGGCGCTCAAGGCGATGTTGGATGAGAGCACGGTGAACTCCGCGGAGATGGCGATTGCGGGTAAAATCTACTGCCAGGGTTGTGGCGACTACGATGCCATTGGTGGCGAGGGCACGCAGGCTCTTGATTATCGTCAAGGCGACAGTTACATTCTTTCTGCACCATCGTACGCTGGCGAGTTACGTATTTTGGATAACGGTGATGATGCAGACGAGCAGGTCTTTTGGCCTATGAGTTATTCGGCCAACGGGCCATCTTTTCCTGATTCTGGAGATACAAGTTATACCAAGTGTGCGCTTGCGGACGTCACCGAGTACTGCGGTGCCAATCCGGATATTGCGCCGACAGCTTGCTCTGGTCGCAAGGTGGTTTGTACCGAAAACACTTTTGCGGTTTTGCTCAATACTTATGCGGCGACGCCTTCGGTTGGGTTACTGCTGGTTGCATCCAATGGGCATCGTTATTTGTTCAATACGCCGATTGAGCGTTATGTGCAGCGCAATCTTGAGGGCTTTGTGCCTGAGGAACTTGTTCCGGCTTTACCTGGTGAGGATTGGACCACATTTTCCTGGGTAGATCATTACCCTGGTGGTTTAAATGACAGCAACTACAATCAAGCGACCGACAGTTATGACAGTGGTCTTAAGGCACAAACTGGTTGTGATGCTTACGAGACGCAAAGCAGTTGTGAGGATGCCCATTGCGCCTGGAGTGTTGGTGATGGGCAGTGTTCTGCGGGGCGTTATGGTGCGGCGGAAGTGCTTTGGAATGGTTATGTGGGCAGCTGGGGCTTGACGCGCATCGAAGATGGCAACCGTGCGCTTCAGAGTGAAGATATTGGTAATGCGGTTGATTTTAGTTATGCGGATTTATCCGCGGTACCCGTTGATGCGTCCACCACCAGCAACTGCTACGGCAGCGATAGCGGTTCTGACGATCGAGATTATCTGACAGTGTCGAACTCAAGCCGGTCTCTTGTTGAGTCAGCCTATTATGGGGTGGACACGGATTACACGATGATGACGACCGGTCATAAGAGTATCACACGCAGTTATCAGCAGCGCAGCGTGTTAAGCGCGGTACGCACCGGTACACATGTGGCCAAATATTTTTACAGTTGCGCGGAGCGTTACGATGGTAAGGAAGCTTTTGCCAAGGACAGGCTTGGTGGGATGCCGAAGTTGGATCGTATTGTTCTTTGGTCTCTTGATGGCGATGGTGCACTTGCTCAAGTGGTCAAAAAAGTCGAGTTCACCTATGACCACTCGCTTGCCTCCGGGGCTCCAGACAATAGTCTTGTGGCCTCTGGTGGTTGTGGTGGTTCGGATTGTGGGCGTTTAACGCTTTTGTCTGTGGAAGAGTTTAATTGTGGGGCATCGGTTTCCTGTGGCACGGATGCGGGGGATACGGACGGCTGGGCTTCCGTGAAGGATACGGTTTTTTCTTATGCAGAGGATGATACGCCCGGCGATACGGCGGTTGTAGATACGCTTTGCGAGCAGATCGATCAGGTTGATGCTCTTGATATTCGTTGTGAAGATGGTGATATCTCAACTCATCCCTGTGTCCATGTAGATCAAACAACTTGTGAATCGGATACGACGAACAGTTGCTGGTGGGATGGTGGCGAGTGTCATGACCCCTTTTATTGTGCCGGTTCGGTGAGCAGTGCGGGCTCTTGTCAAAGCGTGAGCGATTGCTGTGATGTTGCCCGTTGGGATGCGTATTGGGATGCGTCATCAGAAAGCTGCATGCATGCTTATTTTGATGGTGATGATTATAACCGTTTGGGCAACTGTTTGTACCCAGGTGTTGAGTCCTGGTATGCGGGTGTTTCAGCGGACGAAAAGAATCCGCCGTACATCCGCGATGCGCAGGACCGTTGGGGCTATTTTCATTTTTCAGAAAGCACGACAGATTTTCA
>JASMKV010000457.1 GCA_030749035.1 Myxococcota bacterium
GTCGCTGGTGTCGTAAAGCGTCAAGGTCTCCGCCACATCATCGATTAGGACGAGGCGATTGGCATTTTCCGTATTTGGGATAAGTGCCAAGTGAGTCCCGGAGCCGGAGCCCAGGTTTCCTTTGAGACTGTCATCGTTTAAGTCAATAATTTGTAGACCCACAACTGAATCGGCCACATAGGCAAGGTTATTGGCAATTTGAATGTCTTTGATGGGCGCTGAGGTTTCAATGTGTCGGTCCAACCGGCTTTTGCCATCGGTCAACCGTTCAAAAACAAAGAGGCCTGTTTTAGCGTGGTCACCCAAATAGATATCACTTTCCGAAAATACTCCACTGCTAATGTAGTAGAGGGGTGAGAGGCTGGCGTAGTGGGAGCAGCGACATTCACACTCGTCACAACTTTGTCCGCTAGGGCAGGTTATTTCTGAGCCTATGCCCAGACCTTCGCCTGAATCACAGGTTTCCCTGTTATGAAGAGAACCATCGCCACAATAGGGTGCATGATTTTGGCAGCCTGCTTGACAGTAGGGCTCCAGGGCCCACTCTTCATAGGATAAGGCAGAGCCTCTATCACAAGTTTCGTTTGCGCTATCGAGGACGCCATCGCCGCAAAGTGATGTGGCGCCAGCCACGGTTTGACAGTTTGCATCACAGACTTCACAGGATGTCAGGGCGTAGTTGCAAGTTTCGGTGATTGTGTTGCCATCATCGCAAGTCTCTCCAGAGGCGGTGTTGGTCTTTTCATCGCCGCAGACACTTAAAGTGCAGTCGATATTGCATTCTGCGCTTTGTGTGGCAACGCCGTCAACGCCATCATCGCAAGTCTCGCCAGAGGCGGTGTTGGTCTTTTCATCGCCGCAGACACTTAGGGTGCAGTCGATATTGCATTCTGCGCTTTGTGTGGCAACGCCGTCAACGCCATCGTCGCATTCTTCACCAGCATCGCTGTTGGTCTTGCCATCGCCGCACGCACTTAAGGTGCAATCGATATTGCATTCTGCGCTTTGTGCGGCAACGCTGTCATTGCCATCATCACATTCTTCCTGGCCGGTCTGCGTATGTCCGTCACCACATATTGCCTCGTCGCAGGTGCTCAAACAGGCATCCGTATTGTCAGTGTTACCGTCATCGCATTCTTCTACGTCCACTTGGACATAAGCATCTCCACAGATGGCTTCTTCGCAGGTATTTAAACAGGCATCCGTATTGTCGGTATTGCCATCGTCACAGGCTTCTGCATCGGTTTCGATAAATCCATCGCCACAAGTTGCCTCTGCACAGGTGTCCAAACAGGCATCCGTATTGTCGGTATTGCCATCATCACAGCTTTCGCCGCTGTCTTTTGTGCCATCACCGCAAGAGGGCAAGGTGCAGTTTGTCCGGCAAGCATCACCAACGGAATCAAAATTGGCATTGCCTTTGTCGCATTCTTCAACGCCGTGATTGAGGTACCCATCACCACAGGTGGCGGCGATGCAGGTATTGAGGCAGGCATCGTTGTTGTTTTGATTGCCATCATCACAGGCTTCGTCACCTTCGACCATGAAGTCTCCACAAGTCGTGCCGGAAAATACCTGGCAGGTGCCCGCAATGCATCGTTTGCTCGGGCTTTTACAGTCGTCGGGGGAAAAGCACTTTTTTTCCTTTGGGCTTTGTTGGCAAGCAAGAATGCTTGCAAAGAACAAAGCGACGCACAAAGAATACCGAACCATAAGAGATATACTAGGCGTTTGTGCGCCTTGCTGCAAATGTCTTGAAGATCTATTCTACGCAGGCAGGCTCTGCGCCCACCAGGGACACCACATCGGCAACACTGGTATAATCCCAGCCGGCAGCACCGATTTTAATCGCTAAAATTTTTGCCGGGGCGGGATCAAGGGTCGCCATGAGGTTGTCAGAGACAAATTTGTCCGGTGCGTGCCCATTGGCTTCATCGGTATGGTGCCATTGTCCCATTTCGAGTTTGGTGGAGTGATCGGCACCATTGACTTCCGGGCCATTTAAATATCCGGGGGTGCCCAGGGCATAAAATCCGTGTTGCCAGCCGCTACTTTCAGCCGAAGAAAAGTTGTCGCGCACGACACCGTCCTGGTCGATATAGGTGATGCGCACCATCAGCGGCCAGGTGCCTTCATCGTTACCGATACCACTTTTACTTTGGTTGTTGATGCGTCCGTCCATGCTTAAGCGCAGAGATGTGCATAAGCTCACATCAAGGTTAATCTCCTGGGAGACAAAGTCCCAGGTGTCATTTGTGCTGCCAAGTTTTTTATGAAAGATCATCCCATCGCCATACCAGACATTATCGTAGAACGATTCCATCCAGTGCTGGGGGGAGGTTTCAAAATCTGGCCATATTCCATCACCAAGATAGGAGCCACCGGTGGGCGTGTTTGCATCGAGTTCAAAGTGCCAGTGTAGAGGGTCTTTGATTTGCGCATCACTGTTTTGATCCCAGGTTGTCTCGATCAGATTGTATTGCGAAAAATGTCCGTTACGTACGAGCTCCCATTGTGTCTCGCAGCTTTCTCCACAGCAAGTGCTGGTGGGGACGCAAGGGATTTCCGCAGCGCCCTGTAGGGTGACGGAGCCAATAGCCACATAGGTTTCGTCCTCTTCGTCGCAGTTCAAACAATGATAAAGCATAAGCGAGGCATGATAAGCACTGGCTTCAATAGGGTTAAAGGTCAGGCTAAAATCAGCCGCTCCGCCTTCTGCAACCATGTCTAAGGGAAAGGTTTCCTCTATAAGCTCGACGCTAAAGGCTTCTGCCCCCGGTCCGGTGATTTCGACATGGCTTAGAGCAATATCCCAGGTGCTGCAGTTTTCGATATGCAGGCTTTGTGTTCGTGTCTCGCCGACAAGAATGGGTGGCGCTGTTTCATTAAAGTTCAGCGCAGAGGGGCTGGTGTTGAGACATGCTGGTGGGGGTAGGGCGTTGCCTTTGATCAGAACCTCAACCATCTCGCCGGGGGCATCCGATAAGATTTCCAGTGTGGCTTGATGATGGCCAAGGCTTTGTGCTGAAAAACGCACATCGAGGGTCAACATCTCACCGCTTTCAAGGCAGTGCGGGGTTTGCGGTGCATCAACGACGGTAAAGGCGTTGTTGCTTTCCGAAGTCCAGTTAAAGCCTTCGATGCAAAGGGTCGAGGTACCACAATTGTCCAGAGCAATTTGTTGAACGACCTCGATATCCTGTTGAACATCACCAAAGTCTAAGACGCTATAGGGCCAAGTGCAGAGGGCCGGTCCAAGGCCATTGCCGTGTAGGTTAATGGCGATATCGCTGCGCTCAGCATCGTTGGTTTTAATACGTAAAACCCCCGAATGCAGCCCAATGGCTGTAGGCGTAAAAAGAAGGCCAATTTTAAGTTCGTTTTGACCGGCAATTTTGGCGTGCGTTAATGAATTTTCTACAGCAAATCCTTTGGCGCGTGTGCCTGCATCGAGAATCAATTCGATCTCCAATTGCCCACCACCAGGGTTGCTCAAGACGATTTCCTGGCGGGCAATCTGCTCGATGTAGATTGAACCAAAATCGATTTCGACAATGTTGAGATTCAGACTTGGAGGTAAGTCCAAGAGCGCATCACCCTTACATTGGGTGCAGAGGAGAGATAAAAAAACGCAGAATATCCGTAAGAAACGGGAAAGACGAAAGATTGGGGGCATTTTGGGGGCTTCCTTTCTGTCAGGGATTCTCGGCAAAAATGTCGTTGCGGTGCGTCAAAATAGGCGGGATATTGGTTTTGAGTGGCTGTGTGCAGGCTAAGTGCTCATGAAAAAAGATGTTTTTAGAGGAAAGACCAAATGCTTAAGCCCGGGTTGAAAAAAATGGCCGATCAAGTCGATGTCGATGTGAAAGATGGCCCGGGCAGTGCCGAAAAATCCGAAAAGCAGATTTATTGTGGCGCTTGTGGACATGCGTTGACCTCACAGACTTTTGAGATGATGCATGCCGGGGCGCATACCCATGTTTTTCAAAACCCGGCCGGTTATACTTTTGAGATTGGGCTTTTTAAAGAAGCACCAGGCGCTGGTGAAAAGGGCACACCTCAGGCAGAACACAGCTGGTTTGCAGGCATGCTTTGGTCTTACGCCCATTGTTTAGGTTGCGGCGTGCATTTGGGTTGGAAATTTATCGGCGAAGAAGTGTTTTGGGGATTGATAGAGACACACTTGCGTTATGATTAAAATGCGTGTGGGGTTTAGCCTAAATCGACATCAATGATGGTGAGACCATCGCCACCTTCGTGAAGTTCTCCAGGGCGATGGCTTTTGACATAGGCAGATTCGTCACAGTATTCGCGGAGGGCATTTTTGAGTTGTCCACTGCCGTGTCCGTGCACGACGATAAGTTTTGTTTGCCCTTTAAGCAGCGCATCATCGAGAAGTTTATCGAGTTTGGTGAGGGCTTCGTCGACATAGAGTCCGTGAAAGTCGGCTCGTAAAACACCATGCTCCAAAGCATCGGCAGAAAAATCGTCAACTGTATAAGAATGCTCTTCACGACTTGGTTCTTGTTCGCCACGTGCAGGTGCGTTCAACGCAACAATGTCGGCCAAAGGCTTTTTGACTTTAAACGAGCCTACAATGACTTCGGCATGGTTTTCTCCGACAGTATCGACGATGCCAATTCTTTTGAGCGATTCAATCAAAACCGGCTGACCTTTTTTGAGGGCATAGGATTTCGTCGCGGCGTGTTCGCCTTTTATCTTTTTAGGCACAACAGCCATGGTTTTCTTTTTGGACTCCATGGGGCAGCTCTCAAGCGCTTTTTTCTGGTCTGTAGCCAAGCTTATCCACAGGCATAATGACAGAAGAGATGATGTTGCTTAAGTGACTTAAGATGCGTTTATAAAAGCGGTAGGTTAAAACACATCCACTCATGTTTTCATCTTTGATGCCCATGAATTCTTGTACTTTTTGGTCACAGAGTCTTTTGTGCTCATCGACTTCATTTAAAAATGCTCTGGCGCCTTGGGTGTCTTGTTCTTCGTAGAGGTGGCGGGCTTTAATAAGTAATTTAGAAATGCGATTCTTGAGAGTGGCCATCTCATTTTTGGTCTCTTGATTGCCTAAATAGGGACCCCATGATGCAAGCTCATAAAGATTTTTGGCAAAGTCGCCAATCCGTTCCGCATCCTTCGTCAGCGACATGAAGACGAGCAGGGCGGGAAAGGTTTGGCTTCCATGAATGGAACCGTGGACAACCATTTGCCGCCGAATAAGCTGTTCGGTTTTGTTGATGCGTTTGTCTGTGTCGAAGAGATCGTCATGAATAACGCTTGGATTGGTTCCGCCTAAGAGCGCGTTTGATGAGGCATCAAAGATGTGTCGTCCATCTTCAAGCATTTGTAAAAATTCGTTTTGAATTTGTTCAAGGCCCTCATCTTGTTGTCCTAACGATTTTAACCATTCAAACATACTTTACTCCTAGCAATTTAACATTAGCCCAGCATTTTCCAGCCGAGAAGAGGTAGAATAACGAACATGATTGCGACATACACGATGACCCAAAGCCGGTTACGCACAGCAGCGCTTGCCAGCATATTGGCCATGGTGATCGGAATACGGCGCAGTGGCATCAATGGATAAAAAAGAAGAATCCCTGCGATGTTAAAGATGACATGGACAAGGGCAATGGTGAGCCCTGCCGGATTGTCGACAGCCATGCTGGCCAAAAGCGCGGTCACGGTGGTGCCCAAATTAGCGCCAAGCATGATGGGGAAGGCATTGAGCAGCGGTAAAATGCCGGCAGCACACATGGGCACGAGCAAGGAGGTGGTGACGCTGGAGGACTGGACCATAACCGTGACGACGATGCCGACAAAAATACCGACGAAGCTGTTTTGTTCCAGGGCATTGTTCATCGTTGTTTCAAGTCGTCCGGCAATCACATGACGCATGTTGCGGGTGATGTGAATCAGGCAGAAAAAAGTCAGGGCAATACCGAGCAAGAGTATGGCAATGGCCAGTGGTGTGTCATGCAGGCCGATGCTTTCTAAAACGTGTTTCACCGCTTTGCCGCAAGTCTTCACGGCAACTTTAAGAGGACTTTTGTACTCGACGCCACCAACACTGCTAAGTTTGGAAGAAAGAAAGATGGCGCTTTTACTCAAGAGTCCGGTGGCGATTTCAAGGGGTAGGAAAACGATGACGCAAAGGATGTTAAAAAAATCATGGACTGTTGCCGCCGCAAAGGCACGACGAAATTGTTCTGAGCGTTGCACGTGACCAATCGAGACCAAAGTGTTGGTGATGGTGGTGCCGATGTTGGCCCCCATGATCATGGGCACTGCAAGACCAAGGGGCAATACCCCTGAGCCCACGGTAGAAACAATCACCGCAGTGGTGGTGCTGGAGCTTTGCACCAAAACCGTGGCGAGGATGCCCACAGCCAATCCGGCAAAGGGGTTTTGAATGCCAGCGAGCATGCCACCATCGCCCACGGCGCCTGCGCCCATCATTTTGATGGCGCCGCTCATGAGTTTGATGGCAACAAGAAAAAGAAAGAGCAGCAGAAAAAGCAGGATTAAACGTTGCCAGGTGGGGATCGTTCGTGGCTGTGCTTTCGGGCTGCTCATGCTTTTCGAACTATAAGCATTTTTCTCGTGAAAGCAATAACTTAAGTGTGATTTGATGGCTTGCGTCGGGGTTGATTCCTGATATCATCCTAAGGTCTGTTGACCTCTTCAGTTTTGGGAGCAGTTTTGACGCCATTTTCATTGTGCAGGGTAGCTTCTCGTTCTTTGGTGCTTTTGTGCGTCATGGGGCTTTGCGCCTGCGATCTGCTTAACGACAAGAAGGATTATTGCCGGGTGAAAAGCACCGATGAGGGGCAAACCAAAGTCATCTGTCCCGATGGCTCTGAGGCGATTTTGCCACAGGGGCCTGATGGGCAAGCAGGGGCTGTGGGCGATGCTGGGTCGCCGTGCAGCGTTGAAAGTGTTGAGGAAGATGGCGTGAGTGGCCAAAAGGTGACTTGTCCGGGCTATGCACCGATCATCGTATGGGATGGCGCGCAAGGCACAACCGGTGCGCAAGGGGATGAAGGTCGTTCAGGCGAGACGGGCGCCGATGGCGCCGAGGCACAGCCCTGTACCCGTACGGATGCGGGAGATGGGAGTTCCTATACCTTAAGCTGCGGTGGACAGATGATCACCGTTGAAGATGGGGGCGGTGGTACAGCAGGCGATGATGGGGCGGCGGGGGCCGATGGCAGTGCTTGTCTTTTCGAAGACGATGGGGCCGGCAGCATGACCATCTATTGTTGCGATGATGGCGGCACTTCCTGTTGTGCTGGCGGTGCGGAGGGTTGTAGCGATGGCACGCTTCTTTCTTATGCTTATCCTTTTTGCGGCAATGGCATCAGTGAATTTAATGAACATTGTGATGACGGGAACGTCGATGAAAGCGATGGGTGTTCGTCGACCTGTTTAGGTGACGATGACTATGCTTTGACCGGTGAGCCCTATACGGCATTATTTCAGCATGAGGTGGCACGTTGGCAAGCCGGAGGAAGCGCCCCAGTGACGGCAGAACAGGTTACGCCGGCAGTCAATATTTCGGGCTCTGCAAAGTGGAAAGGAGGGGTTTTGGGGCTGGATGGAAATATCTATGCGCTTCCGTATACGGCGAGTGATATTCTGGTCATTAAACCGGCAAGCGATGGGAGCGTCGTTTTCAAACGTTTGGCGCCGGATTGCGCTTTTCCGGTAACTCCTTTTTTTGCTGGCGGTGCCTTGGGGACGGATGGGAAAATTTATGCGGTGCCCATTTATCCCAACACAGAGAGTCAGGTTTTGGTGATCGATTATCTCGCCGAGGCCAGCGACCAGAATCATATCGCTTGTTCCTTTTTGGACATTGATAATGTGCAGGCGGAGGCCAACAGTGACGGTTGGTATGGGGCGGTGGCGGCCCCCAATGGCAAGATCTATGGGATATCCCACAACGCTACGTTAGGAACAGCAGAAAATATCCTGGTCATTGATCCGGCAAGTGCGAGCGCCACAACTTTTCTGGTTGATGGCCTAAACGATATCACCAAGAAATACGCCGGTGGAGTATTAGCGCACAACGGAAAAATTTACGCCATGCCCTATAATGAAAGTCGGGTTTTGGAAATTACGCCTGCCCACACGGGGCTGGCGGACACAGCACGCCTTGTTGGGGATACGGTGGTTGGAACTTGGGGCAGCGGCGTTTTGGCCAGCAATGGCCATATTTATGGCATTCCATATATGGGCGATACGATGCTGGATATTGATCCAGGCAGTGGAGGCGCGACGACCATTTCTTTGGGGCTTGACGTCACTGGTGTGTCCTGGGCCGGGGGCGCGTTGTTAGCCAATGGCTATATTTATGGCATACCTAATGGCGCCGGTGGTCTTTTGCTTTTTGACCCGGATACGGAGGCGGGGACATTGGTCTTGATTGAGAACGAGACAAGTTTTGATTGGGTTGGGGGGATTATGGCAGGCAATGGCCATATTTACGGGATTCCATCTGATGCAGACACTGTCCTCGACATTGATTCAAATGCGAATCGTCATTTGTCTTTGGGGCTTTTGCGTTCCGGGTATTTGAATAAACTTTGAGAGTGTTGGAGATGCGTGCACGATTGAAAACACCTATCCGCATACTCAGCATCATGTTCATGGTTTGGGGATGTGTTTCTTGCGCGCCTAAGGGCGAGCCCTGCGAAGTTTATACTTATGACGATGGCTCGGTTTTAATCACTTGTCCCGATGGTTCCAATGTGACCATTGAACAAGGGGCGATGGGTGAGAATGGGCCTCAGGGGGATATGGGCGAAAGCTGCAGCGCCAGCGACAATGCTGATGGCACCTACACCATCACCTGCCCTGGACAGGAGCCCTTTGTGGTTGCCGATGGCGTGGTTGGTGATTCGGGCGAGCAGGGAAACGATGGCGCCGATATGCTGGATGGCGATTCGGGCTCGCAGGGGCAAAGCTGCACGGCGGAGGACAATCAGGATGGCACCTATACGGTGATCTGTGGCGAGAGTGACTCCTTTGTGGTGGGTGATGGGAGCGATGGGGCGCAAGGGGGTACGGGGAACACTGGGGCGGCAGGAGATGATTGTGATGTGAGCGATAATGGTGATGGTACGGCGACCATTTCCTGCGAGGGCGGCAGCAGCGTGACTTTTGCCATTCCAATATGTGGCAATGGCGTTTCGGAGGGCGGTGAGGAATGTGATGACGGCAATAGGGATGTGGAGCATTGTCCAGAAGATGAACCCAATTGTCATATTTGTGATGCGAACTGTTATTCTATTTTTTGTGGTGACGGCATCGTTAACGCTTATGAAGAATGTGATGATGGGAATTTGAATGAAAGTGATGGGTGCCTGAGTACTTGTTACAGCTTTGATTTTGCCACTCAGAGCTCCTGGGCCCTGACGGGTCCCAATTACTGGCCAGCCTATCAGGAGGAAATTGAAACAACCGTTACCAATTATCTGGCCGATTGCGAGAGCGCAAGCTGTGATGTGGCGCTCGATGAGGTTGAGTTGACATCGCTTCCCGATGGGACGAATTTTACTAGTGCATTTGAGGGAGGCGTTCTAGGTAAGAACAATAAAATTTATGCTATTCCAAGAAGTTCAACCCAGATTCTTGAAATCGATCCAGAAAATCCTGAAGCCGCGCAACTTCTATCCTGGGGCAACCTTTCCAGCGCGTCTATTAAGTGGCGGGGGGGGACGTTGGGGACTAACGGAAAAATCTATGCTTTGCCGGGATTTCTTGTAGAGAATAGCGTGCTTGAGATTGATACGGATGCGCAGAGTGCCGCCACCTTATTTGCAGGGACAGCGCCTTTGGGGGAATCGTATTATTCAGGCGGTGTTTTGGCGCCAAACGGAAAAATCTATGGATTACCGGTGGGCACCATTGCAGATGATTGGAGTATCGCGATTGTCGATACAAATAGTTCTGTCGCAACTTTAGATTCGTTTGTTTTAGGTGCAGAGTACGAAATACCCTCCAGCGGTAGTGTGCTGGCGCCGAATGGTAAAATTTATGGGATACCCAACAATGGTTCAAATATTTTGGTTGCTGATCCTGGTGGGGAAACGTTATCACTGGAAATACTGCCGATTTCGAGTGGAGGAGTGGATTTAACGACGATAACAAACTACTGGATGTCGGGGGTGGTGGCCACAAATGGTTGCATCTATGGTATTCCATACGATGGTACGCATGTGCTGAAAATTGATTCTGCCAACCACAGTGCTACGGTGCTGGAGATCTCTACCACCACAACAGAACCAGAAGATAATTTAAAATGGATTGGGGGCGTGCTGGCGCCCGATGGCAAAATTTATGCTATGCCATTCACTGCTCAAAGCCTGTTGGTGATTGACCCATCTGACGATAGCATGAGCGAGGTCGGTGACCTTAGTGGAATGACGGGTCCTAATAGATGGTTTGGTGGGGTACTGGCTCCAAACGGTATCGTTTACACTATTCCCTTTTCAGCTGAGTCGATTTTGACAGTGAATTTTCAGGAAGTTGTTCCGCCCAACGTCTTTGATGCAAATGTACTTTATTCAAGCTACTTTAATCATTTTTAAATGGAGAGGCGTGTGTTCTTAAAGCGGCATCATATCTTTGTATTCAGCGCTCTCTGCCTTGGGCTTGCCTGCGATCAGGAGAAAAAGCCCTGCACTGTTGCGGCCAATGATGATGGCTCCGCCGAAATTACCTGTCCTGGAGATCGAACCACCTATATCCCCGCAGCCCAGGCCGGCGCGGCCGGAGACAAAGGGGCGGTTGGAGAAGCCTGCAGCGCCACAATTGATGAGGCCCAAGGAACCATCACCATCTCTTGTCCTGGAGCCGATCCGATTACGGTCAGCGATGGGGAGACCGGGCCCGATGGGGATAAGGGACCAACGGGGGATGCGGGGGTGCCGGGAGCCACCGGCGATGCGGGGGCAAGTTGCTCGGCGGAGGATAATGGTGATGGAACTTTTACGATTTTATGCCCCGGCCAAGACGATATTGTTGTGGGTAACGGCGATGAAGGCACTACGGGCTCTGAAGGTAGCACAGGGGCGGACGGTGACGACTGCAGTGTTAGTGACAACCAGAACGGCACCATCACCGTGACCTGCGGCACTGAAGAGCAAGACTATCCCATCGCCATTTGTGGCAACGCTGTGGTCGAAGCCGGTGAGCAGTGTGATGATGGCAATGCTGTGGAAGAGGATGGTTGCTTAAGCAGCTGTATGGAGATTTCCTGGCAAAATATTGGGGCTTCTTATTGGAGCACTTATGCGGCGGAAATTAATGACGCTGCGGCTTTGGGAAGCAGCGGCACATCTGAAGCACGGCTTTTGTCGGGGGATTTTTCCGATCCAGCCTATACGGCAAGTGGGAGTTCAGGAAAACTATGGCGTGGCGGTGTGGCGGTGGCCGATGGCTCGATCATTGCGATTCCTTTTCATGCCCGGCGGGTTCTCAAAATTGATCCGGACTCCGGTTCAAGTACATTGATTGGTGACGACCATGGTGCAACTTCGGTGCAAAAATGGAGTAGTGGCGTTTATCATCCCAGTGGCAAGGTGGTCGGGATGCCCTCTCGTTCCGCACAGA
>JASMKV010000458.1 GCA_030749035.1 Myxococcota bacterium
CGGAAATGGCTTCAGTGATGCTTAAGGGGGTGAAGTTGATGTTCAGATTGTTGTTGGCGGATTTGAGTTCGCTGGTGCGGATTAATCCGCTCTCGTCGATTTGTGATGCTTGGTCGGCACTACGGGCATCGAGGGCGAGAAGTGTGTCGATGTTGTTTTGCGCGTTTGGATGGTCGAGATCAATCTCGAAAGTTTCATACCATTCGAACCCGAGCTCAAGATTGGCTCTGATGGACGCATCATCTCCTATTTTGGCGGATGCGCTGAGCGAGTCACTGGCATTTTCCAGGGCTTTAATCAGGCGCGGACGATTGCGTTTGTGGGAGAGCTTGACCGAAATTTTATCGTCGTTAAGTCGGGTCACTTCCAAATAAATTTTATGCTCGCCAATATCTCCAGGCGCACCGTCGCGAAAACGTTTACGCTGACCTAAGTAAAAACCTTCACCTTCAAGCTCAAGTCGGGCGCCAGGTGGAAGGTTCAAAATGGTTTGCGTGTTGAGATCTTCAAGCACAAAGGCCTCAAGGCTCTGCCTGGCCACATCGGCATTGGGGTTCTCTTCAAGGTCGTGGTGAAGAGGCAGTTCGAGATTGTAACGCATCGGATTACTCAATGACCAGCCACTAAAGATCGATTCGCCATTCTCAAGCTTGACGTCGCGCCCTAAGGTCTCTTTGAGTTGCAGGCTGCCTTGGTTTGAGGCCCAGAGGGTCTCTTTGCCCAGGCGTTTTTGCGTGGTCATATAGTCTAATCGTGCTGTGCCCAGTGGTGGCAAAAAAGAGAGGTTGATGTGTGGGTTTTGTTTGGCCAGGTGTCTGGCATCAGGAATCTCATTGAGCCCGCCTTCAACCATGGCCGACCAGCTCTTGAGCAAGTGTGTTTCCCAGCCCCGACGTAAGATCTCGTCGGTTTTTTGCAAACCGGTTTGAGATGTCGATGTTGGCTCTTGAAGTGGGTTTTGGACTTCCAGTGTGTTGTTTTGGTTGGTTTTTTCTGGGGCAAGAGGTTCCAGTAGGGTGTCCACAGGTGCATTGGGTGTGGCTGGTGTCTGCGCGTTTGAGCTTGCGGTGTGGAGTTCTGAACTTGGGTTATTTGTGCCGGGCTTAATGCGCATCGTTTTCCTTGTCCTTCATTAAAACCTCAGTTGTCAACCACGATTTTGGTTCTCTGGCGCCAGGTTTTAGGGTAAAGCTATGAATATGCCTATCTTTCCACCGGCGATGGCACCCCACGCATCCATCCATATTGTGGCACCCAGTGGTGCGTTTGACAAGGCACGCTTCGAAAAGGGGCTTGAGCTTTTGCAACAAGCCGGTTTCAACCCGTTCTTCCGTGAAGATATTTTCAGTCAAGACAAGTACTTAGCAGGAGGTGACGAGCGACGTTTGAGTGCCTTGCAAGCGGTTTTGGCTGATCCAGGCGTGGCGTGTATTTGGGCTGCGCGCGGCGGTTATGGGGCGACGCGCTTGCTGGCGCAAATGGATGTTGAGGCTTTGGCCAAACACCCTAAATGGTTGGTGGGTTTTTCGGATATCACCGCTTTGCATTGTCGATGGCAGCAAGCAGGTCTCATTTCGTTGCACGGTGCCAATATGACGACACTGGCCGATTGGTCCGCAGAGGCCAGAGAAGAGCTTTTCAACCTTTTGCGCTATCAGGGGGATCAAGCCTTTAGATTCACCAAGGTGCAGGGTGGGGAAGAGGTGATCGATGCGCCTCTGCGAGGTGGAAATTTGAGCGTGTTAAGTGCCATGGTGGGGACAGGATTTTTGCCCGATTTTAGCGGCGCCTGTGTCTTTTTAGAGGACGTGGGAGAAAAAGCTTACCGCACAGATCGGTGTTTGACCCAGCTTAAGCAAGCGGGGGTTTTTACTGGGGTTAAAGCCATCGCGCTGGGACAATTTAGCAATTGCGGCTCAAAGGAGGATTTGGATTTTGTGGTTGCTAAGTGTTTGTCTGCTTTAGAGGTGCCCATCATTCAGGATTTACCGATAGGGCACGACCCATCTTCACGACCGCTTGTCTTAGGCGCCCATTATACAATCGATTTAAAAGAGCGTATGATGGTGCTGAACTTAAGAGGATCCGACGAGGCATAAAGGATGTCTACACCCGTATACAACGACAACTTTCCCGAAGAGACCGTTCCGGATATTGACCGGGCGATTCAAACGGGGGTTTTTGATAAAACGTATTCGGCCGCTGCGTGTATCGCGTCTAAAGGCAATAGAATTTTTCATCGTGGTGTCTATGGGAATTATGCCGATCCGCCACCGGTGAATAAAATCAACTATGAGGCACTCTTTGATTTAGCCTCTTTGACAAAACCCTTAGGCGCCGGCCTGGCGGCATTGCATTTGGTTTCGAAAGGGCGACTGGACTTAAGCGCTTCATTGGCTGCGACCATTCCTGAGTTTAAGCAGAGCAAATATGCGCATGTGACCATTGATATGCTTTTGGATCATTGCTCAGGCTTTCCGGCTTTGCATCCGCTTTGGGAGGAACTCGATAAAGCAGATCTCAGTATGCCGGACGATAAAAAAGTTTGTGGTACATCACAGGCCAATGCGCCGGCCAGAAAAATCATTTCATCGTTGAATCTTAAAAGTGAACCCGGCCGCGTTGTCGAGTATTCGGATGTGGGCTTTATGGTGTTGACATGGATCATCGAAGATATTGTCAAGAAGCCGCTTGACCAATATTTGTTTCGTGAAATCTACCAGCCTTTAGGGATTGCGGAGGATTTCTTTTTTGTTCGGCACGGCGATTATAAACAGCAGCGACAATTGATGAAACGAAAATTTGTCGCGACCGAAGACTGTGCCTGGCGTGAAAAAGTGGTGCAGGGGCAGGTGCATGATCCTAATGCTTGGGCCCTTGGTGGTGTGGCGGGGCATGCGGGCATTTTTGGCACCGTTGATGCGACCTGGAGTCTTTTGCACAGGCTTTGGTTGGCTTATAAGGGGCTCGACAGGTTTTTTCTTTCCGGTACGGTGCGTCGTTTCTGGAAGCGTTCGCGGCGTATCCCCAAAACCACCAGGACCTTGGGCTGGGACACGCCAACAGCCCACGGCAGCATGGCCGGCAAACGCTTTTCTCTGAATACCGTGGGGCACCTTGGCTTTACAGGGACATCGGTATGGATCGATTTATCCACCGACACCTTGGCGGTGTTTTTGACCAACAGCGTGCATCCTGTCGTGGAAGGGAAGAAAGAAAAAATGCAGGAAATTCGGCCCAGGGTGCATGATTTGATTGCCAAGCATAGCGATACGGTGGTGATCGATGATGATAATGCCAAGGGCTCACAAGCTTTTTACGGGCCGAGTCCGGCGGGCACATCCATCCCTTTAAACAACCCTTTGCGCGGTCCTGGTCGTTAGACCGATTCGGAGCAGATTTGATCTGCCCTCGCTTGTTTTTTTACCCACAGCTGCGTTCTCCTCCTCAACGGGGCCCAACCCGCCTTCGTCGTCCGCCTTGCTCTGCGCAAAAAACCCGGCGCGATCATCAGCTCAACTCTACTCCGAACCGGTCTAGACTTAAAAAGCGGCGCGAATGTCAAAGCTGTCGACAAGCTTCTTCACATCTTTAGAGTAGTTTGCCCAAACCCGTGCCGGTGCGGAGCAGTTGATGGTTAAAGACGCCAAAGGCTTGTGGAAGACAATAATGGTTAAGCCGCGCATGGCGCCATCAGGTTGCTCACCACGATACTCCAGGCGATGGGCCATATAGCCGTTGATGTCGAAGGCTCGGTCGACAAGAACTTCGCAAGGTCGATACATGCTTTGATAGGTTTCACGAATACTTTTCATCGCTTCGGTGGGGGAGGGTTCAGAGACTTCCGGGTTGTTGATGACTTGCAAATGAAACCCATCGTGCTTAGGGCTATGGATATCAATCACCGTTTGGTCCAACCAGTTTCCGGGGATTTCAAAAGTGGCTTCATTGGCGTTGTAGAGCACGGTCTCCTCCTCATCGAGATTTTTTAAAAAATAACGTATGCCTGAGGGTGACTCAAGACTTAAGGGCTTTTCTTAAACCGGCGGCGGCAAACAAAGATCGGTACAAAGAAGAGAGCGTTAAAGAGCCAAACGTGTAAGGGCAGGGCTGCACCTGAGCAATTGCAAGAAGATTGCGGCACCGCAGGAGGTGGTGGAGTAATTGTTTCAGGAACCCATGGGCTACAAGCCGGTGGCATGATGGGGCCATTCATTGGCCAGCAGCGACCGCCGCTGGCCGTGCTTTGGCACTGAAAGGGACCATCGGTGGTGAAATCACCATTTTGGTCCGTATTTTCTCCAGGGCAACCAGAATGGGTCACTGGATTGCAGCTGTTCGAGCAGACGGAGATACCGTCTTTGCTCAGACAAATACCCGATTCACAGTCATCATCATTGCGGCACCAAATGCCTGTGTTGAAAGTGCATTCTGGATCTTCCTGGGGTTTGCAGGAGCCGGGAGAATCATCGAGAACATCTTTGTTACAACAAACGGCATACGTGTCTTCACCATTTTGGTCGGTGAACTCGGCGCAGAGTTGTTCGTCGGTGCAGTCCTCATCGGCCTCACAAAGCTGGTAACACATCGAGGCTTCGACCTCGTTTTCAAAATAGAAGCAACTTGTGTCATCAGCACATATAGACTGGGTGGCGCTGACGCAGCTTTCACCCTCGCGGCGTAAGTCAAAGCAGCCGCCATGAGGCTCAGCGCTCGAGACCGCGATGCAATTGCCCATGTCATCGACGAAAGCGCAGCAGGCCATGCCCTCAGGGCAGGCGTTGGCCGGATCATTATTGCAGTAAGGCACGCAGGCGCCTTCCTGGCCTTCGGGGCGGTCACGAAAAACAAAGCAGAAGAGGTCGGCACCGCAAGGGGTGAATTCATCATCGCTTAAATCGCTGATGTCGTTGGCGCGATAACAAATGTCGTTGGCTTGGGTCGCTTCCTCGTTGGAAACATTGTCCTCGATGCAGGTGTTGCTTTCGCCTGGCCAGCAGACATTGCCGCCGCCATCGAGTTCATAACAGTCGAAGCCCGTCGGACAATCACTCCATTCTCCGGTCAGACAATATTGTGAACAGATGCCGCCGCCATCTGGATCACCGACGCAGATACCGCTGCCGCAGTGTGAGCCCTCGGTGCATGGTGCGCAGAGATCATCAAAAGGTTCAGGATCGACAATCGTCTCTTCATCACAATCACTCCAGCTGCCCCAAGCCCCGTTGGCACAAACCCGGGTTTGTAGGCCCGCGTTATTAAAACCGCAGCCCTGTTGCCCAACGCTGCCGTTTTGACACGCATCCGGATCGTTGCAAGGCGACCAGGAGCCCCATTGCCCATCGTTACAAATACGAATGGATTCACCAGCACCGTTGTATCCACAGCCTTGGGTTTCGCTCGCACCGTTGTTACAAGTATCTTCGCCGGAACACTCTCCCCATGCTCCCCATTGTCCATCGCTGCAGGTTCGGGTTTGGCTGCCGCTCTCGTTGGTGCCACAGCTTTGGGTTTCGTTGCTGGCATTGACACAGACGTCATCATCACTGCATTCGCCATAATTTGACCAGACACCATCATTACAGGTTCGGGTTTTGGTACCGTTGCCATTGAGGCCGCAAGCAACCGTCTCCTGGGTGTCGTTGGTGCACTGTGCATCGTCGCAAGCGGTCCAGTCTTCCCATTGTCCTGCGCTACAGGTGCGGGTTTGGGTGCCGTTGGAACCACAATTTTGCTGCTCCATATTGCCGTTGGTACACTCATCCGGATCGCTGCAAGTGCTCCAGTCGCCCCATGTGCCAGCGGTGCAGATCCGTGAGGTGTTGCCCTGGCCATTAAACCCGCAGCTTAAGGTCTCATTGCTGCCGTCGACGCACATACATGCTCCCCATGCTCCCCATTGCCCGGCGCTGCAGGTTCGGATTTGGGTGCCGCCGGCACAGTTTTGTGTCTCCTCTGCGCTGTTAAAGCAGATATCGTCATCCACGCATGCTCCCCAGTCACCCCAAGTGATTCCAGAACAGGTTCGGGTCTGGGAGCCATTGCCATTGTAGCCGCAGGCACTCGTTTCTTCTTCTCCATCCGTGCAGTCGCCGACTTCATTGCAGCTCCCCCAAGCTCCCCATTGCCCGCCAGCGCAGGTGCGGGTCTGGGTGCCGTTGGTGCCACAGCTTTGATTCTCATTCGTGCCGTTGACACACGCATCCGGGTCGATACAGACGCCCCAATCTCCCCATTGGCCGGTGGTACATGTTCGCGTTTGCGTGCCGTTGTTGTTGAGCCCACAGATGGCGGTTTCGTCTTCACCATCGGTACAGACGTTACAATCCCCCCAATCGCCCCATTGTCCAGCACTGCAGGTGCGCCTTTGGCTGCCGCCACCGGTACACCCCTGGCTTTCTTCGTTACCGTTGGTGCAGACATCCGGATCAACGCAGCCTCCCCATGTGCCCCATTGTCCAGCGGTGCAGGTGCGGGTGTTGGTGCCCTGACCGTTGAGGCCACAGCTTAAGGTTTCCTGCTCTCCATTGGTACACTCGTCGGCGCCGGTGCAGGCGCCCCAGTTCCCCCAGCTGCCACTGGTGCAGGTTCGGGTCTGGCTGCCGCTGTTGTTGAGGCCACAGTCTTGGGTCTCCGTATTACCTTCGCTGCACTCGTCCTCGCCGGTGCAGGCGCCCCACGCTCCCCACTGGCCGGGATTCGGATCGCCAGCCCCATCACAGGTTCGGGTTCTGGTGCCGGAGTCGTTAAGACCGCAGTTCTCCGTATCGATCGTATCATAAGTACAAGCGTCCGGGTCGGCGCAGAATGCGGGGTCCTCCCATTGTCCCAAAACACAGTTTTGGGTGACGATACCATTGTTGTTCAAACCGCAGGGGTCACCAGTGACCTGAGCGCCATCGAGGCAGACATCGGGGTCAACACAGCTCCAATAGGTCCAGGCTCCACTATCGCAGGTGCGCGTTTCATCGCCACGACCATTGAGGCCGCAGGTGTCGGTGTTTTCCTGGGAGTCGCCGTTTGTACAGGGTTGATAACCAAAATTGCTGCTGCTGTAACCGGGTTTACAGAATGTTGCGCCGCTGGTGTCGTTGGTGGCGCAGACGTAGCCGATGCCACAATCGCTGTCGGTGGTACAGTCCTGGGCGCACCACCACTCGCAATGGTGGCCCGAAGGGCAGTCGCCATTGCTGGTGCAAAGCTCTCCGGCATCAGAGACAGCGCCTGAGGGTGGAGAAGGGGGATAAAGGCTACAGATACCGTAGCGCTCGTGACTTGTTAGAGCCAGAGGTGTGGTGCTCACGGCTGCAGGTGAGGAGTGGGTGAACATGATCGGATATTCGCCATTGCAGCCCGGGGTACTGATGTGGCCAAGGCCGAAAAAATGGCCAATTTCATGAAAGATGGTGGTGCGTAAGTCATAGCACATCGACCACTCGTCGGCTGAAGCGGGTTCGCTGCAGCCATAGGTGCTTCCGCCTTCGTGCAGTCGCCAGTCATAATAATAGTCGTTAAAGATAATATCGGAGGTAAGATTGATGCCACTCACGGTTTCAGACAGGGCTCGGGTGTAGGCCAAGGTGCCAGAGCCGAGCCCGTAGGTGCTGGGGGTGGATGTCCAAAAGATATTGTTTTCAAACCCCCACCAGCAATAGTCGTTGCCAGGACAATCGGAGTCGACGGTGCACGAGGTGTCCTTGTTGTAAAAACAGGTGTCTCGAGCGCAGCTGCCGCAATAGGTGTCGTAAGTGTCCCGATCGGTTTTGGTGCCCGCATAGTTGACGGCGATGCTGGGGTTGCAGGTGACATCGGTCCAGGTGTCAAAGGCATCGTTGATCGTGTCGATGACCTCGCTGTGGGTGATGTTGGGGGTGGCAGTGTCGTAGGTGTAGAGGCAAGAACATTGCTCGTTGTTGCCGATACCACAGGTGGTTGGACAATCAGCGTTAGTCACACAGCTCTGGCCTGTTTCGTCACAGACTTCGGCTCCATCAACATTGTCTTGATTGATTGGGCCACTGTCGGCCCCATTTCCCTGTTGGTAGTAATCAATGGCGCTCTCATCAGGATGAAGGTTCCAGCGATAGCCTAAGGGGTAAAAGCTGGCACCACTGGCGCCACAATTGCTGGCGCAGGTGCCGTATGATCTTGTGCCGACAACGCAGTCGCCGTCTTCATCGCAGGAACTCGGGCAGGAGGGTGGGGCGCAGTAGGGGTCGGCAGATGAACCGGTACAAGTGTAGTCGGTGCCGGTGCAGTTGCGTGTGTAACTCGTGTTGCAAACATCGTATGCCCCGCCACCGACACAGTAGAGCCCCGAGGCACA
>JASMKV010000459.1 GCA_030749035.1 Myxococcota bacterium
AATAAATCACGCTCCTTTCAATATTGATACAGCGCCGGGCTTTTGTCCGGCGTTGTTGTTTTTAGGCGTCCTTCGTTCTTTTTTCTTGAACCCTCAACCTTGGTATTGAATGACTTGAGCATCCTGTCGATCTCCGGTAGGTTCGTTTGCATATGGGCAAAGAACAAAAACCGGTGATGCTTTCAGGCATTCAGCCTTCGGGGCACCTTTGTATCGGCAATTATATAGGCGCGCTTAAGAATTGGGTCGAGCTGCAGGATAACTACGACAACATCTTTTTGGTGGTAGATATGCATGCGCTGACTGTGCCGCAAGTGCCCGCCGAATTGCGCAAACGCTGTTTGTCTTTTGTGGCCCAGTATATTGCCTGTGGTATCGATCCAGCTAAAAGTACCATCGTTATGCAATCTCACGTGCCGCAACACGCCGAACTTATGTGGGTACTTAACTCGGTAACCTATATGGGCGAGCTTTCCCGGATGACCCAGTTTAAGGATAAATCGCAAAACCAAAAAAATGTGAATATTGGACTGTTTTCTTATCCGGTGTTGATGGCGGCGGATATTCTGCTCTATCAGACGAATTTGGTGCCGGTGGGCGCCGACCAAAAGCAACATCTTGAACTGGCCCGCGATGTGGCCGAACGCTTTAATAACCGCTACTCGGAGACCTTTGTGGTGCCCGAACCCTATATTCCCAAGACCGGCGCCCGCATTATGAGCCTGCAGGAGCCGGCAAAGAAAATGTCGAAGAGTGATGATAACCTCAATAATATTTTAGCCTTACTCGACTCTCCCGAAGTCATCGTGAAGAAGATTAAGCGGGCAGTGACCGATTCGGGCTCAGAGGTACGTTACGATGAGTCGAAGCCTGGACTCTCTAATCTTGTCAGCATGTATTCGGTCTTAAGCGGCGAGAGTTTCGAGGAGATTGAAAAGCGTTTTAGCGGCAAGCTCTATGGCGACTTCAAAACGGATCTTGCAGATTTGGTGGTGGAGGTTTTACGACCCGTGCAAAGCCGCTACAACGAGATTATGGCCGACAAGGGTTATCTCGAAGAGGTGTTGGCCACCGGTGCGCAGGATGCCTATACGCGCGCCCGCAAGACCTTATCAAAAGTCTATCGCAAGATTGGTTTTGTCGCGCCAAAGCGTTAGGCGCTTTTGAGTGAGGTCTTTTCTCTCCTACGCTTGACTCTTGTCTTCCCTGCTTGTTAGCATTAGCCTCGCCCTTAGGATATCTGTTTAAAGGGAGTGGTCTATGCTCAAGCGTCAAGGTTCACCCAAATGGGGTTTGTTTTTAGGGGTGACGGTGGTTGCCGTCGGTATTCTCATTGTTTCTTTAGGGGTGCCCGATGAGGCCGGTTGCGGTGGCGCCGTCGAGTTCGAGCAGAGTCAGCAGCAGCAAAACGAAGAGGCCATACGCGCCTTGGGACAATCGATGCAAGTCTGTTCGTCGATTCTGGATTATTATCGTTTTGAGGAAAGGGGCGGGGATATACTCTATAATGCGATCGATTATGATGAAGACGTGCGGGTTGTTGGCGAGCAAGGTTCGGCTGAACGGATCCGCCAGCCCTATGCTTTGAAGTTTATCGGTCCTGAGGCGCAGGCAAGTTTAGAGATTCATCCTGGCGTGGAGGCATTGGCGTTTTGGCTGCGGCCCTTTGCCCTGGCTGCGGCAAATTC
The DNA here is from genome assembly GCA_030749035.1 of Myxococcota bacterium. Taxonomy (GTDB): domain Bacteria; phylum Myxococcota; class XYA12-FULL-58-9; order XYA12-FULL-58-9; family JASMKV01; genus JASMKV01. Next base: position 1,689 of record JASMKV010000459.1, read on the forward strand.
AGCCAAAGGACAAAAAGGGGCGCCACAATTCCCCAAAAAACATATTTTGACCTTAAAAGACGGTGAAATTGGGGTCAAGCTTACGATTCAAAGCAACGGAAAAAATATTGGTGTAGGTCTCCAAGGCGAGCAAGCCCGGGCCAAGGTGCAGACGCCTTTTCAGCACGATAACGCGTGGCATTTCGTCACCGTCTCCTGGCATAAAAACCAACAAGGGGGCGTGAGCAAGCTTGAACTGTCCATTGATGGCGCTGCGATTGTACAAGAGCAAGTCAATCTTGGAACGGTGAATTTTGCTTCAACACGGAGTGTCGTGCTGGGGTACGATGCGGCAGCAGATGTGGCAGGCATGAGTGGCTTACTCGATGAAGTGGTCTTTTTTAATCAGCCTCTTGATAGAGGTGACATTCGAAAATTGATGGGGCAAACCCAAAGTCATGCAGATGGAGCGTCCTATTGCGATATTCTTGCGTGTGGAGATGGGGGCGGGATTTGTTCTTCTGGTCCATGCCGCTCGCGACCTTGTTCGAGCACAGAGGATTGTAATGCCCAGGGATATGACATGGCGCACTGCGACACGAGTTCTGCCGATGACGACGACGATGATGACGACGGCGCGCCGTGCACGTCGCCCGATGATTGTACCGATGATGGGGTCTATTGTAACGGCTTTGAGAGTTGCTTTGCGGGTCAGTGTCTAAGCCTGGGCAATCCTTGTGGCGCACCCAACGCGCAGTGCGATGAGACGAATAATATCTGTTGCAATGCGGCGGCACCGCAATTGCCATCGACAAGTGAAACCTGTGCTGGTGACGATGATGACGATGACGATGACGACGATGATGACGATGACGCCTGCACCATCGTGGGTACAGCGATGGTCAACAGCATCACCAGTCCAGTGGAAGTGAGATATTTTAGCGGCTCAAGCCAGAATAAGCATGCCGAAGGCAAATATGAAATCCGTTATATTACCGGGACCTTTAAACATGGTGGTGGTGGGTCTTCGACAACCGGATATGCGACAACCGTGTTTCCTTATCATGATGAAGCGATCGATCAGGGTAATACCATGGGCTGGACCGGTTATGCGGACAAGGCCACGACCATCACAAATACCCTCGCCTCATCAACAGCGCGATTCACCTTCAATCACGATGGGGATTCACGCTTAGGCCTGGTGACCGCCGATATTCAAGGCGCCTACAACGACAACACCAGCGGCGAGCCAAATCCCCTTTACCGCCTTTGTTCTGTGCCGGACAGTGACGACGACGATGACGACGACGACGATGATGACGATGATGACGATGACGATAATAACGATGACAGCGGCGATGATGATGATGACGACGACAACGACGCAGATGACGACGATGACGACGATGACGACGATGACGACGATGACGACGATGACGATAATAACGATGACAGCGGCGATGATGATGATGATTCATCGAGCAGCAGTTCAGGTGGCGGCGACGATGACGATGACGATGACGATGATGACAATTAGCCAGCCAAAGCTTTACGCATCCAGCGGTGGGGAATGCCCGCATCCATAAAAATCTCCCCATAGGCTTCATAACCGATGCGTTCATAAAAAGGGATGGCATGGGTCTGGGACGAAAGCAGCATACTTTGATGGCCTAAGCTTCGTGCTTTATTTTCTAAGGCATCCATCAGAAGTCGGCCAATCCCATAGCCGCGCACCTCTTGATAGACCGCGACCCGTTCGGCTTTGGCTTGATTCTCGTCGGTGATGCGCAGGCGGGCGGTGCCTACGGGCTTGTCGTCCAGGCTGGCCATAAAATGCAG
>JASMKV010000460.1 GCA_030749035.1 Myxococcota bacterium
TCAAAACCACACAAGCGTAAAAAGTGGTCAACATCTTTACGCGTTTGAAACCAAAATCGACTCTGATCAACGATGCTGGTGCCGCGTAAAATCGTCTGTATGCCCATCAGATCAGCCAAGGCATGGGCTGAGAGTTCCGCCTCTGATTTTGTTCCAGGCTGAAACGTCTGCGGGGCATCTGCCCCGCCGTTATCCAAATCGACAGTCATATTGAAACGGCTCCCTCTGATCGACACGCAATTTTTGACCGACTTTACTATACTTAAAAAGAAGGGGTTTAAGCAAACGATAAGCTTGACGCACCGCGCCAGACCAAAGAGCTTAAGGTGTTGGAATCTCTATGCTAAAACTTTCTCCATCAAACTTGTATGCGTCTTCTTGCCCCGGCGATCAAGCTCCTGACGAAGCTTTTGGTAGATGCTGCCCATTTCACTCAAAACCTCATCTTCACGCTCCAAATTTGCTCTTGTCGCCGCCTTAGCCCGCTTGCTCAGGGTATCCTTCAAACTCCCCACCTGCCCACCCAAGACACTTAATTCGGACACAAGCTGACGATTATAACTGACGATACGACAAATGCGCCCACCACCACCGTCCGCCAGATCACGAATCAACGCCTGTGTGTCATGAAAAAACTCATCCAAATGTGACAAGAGACCTGCATTTTCAGGGACCTCGACGAGATTCTTCTCAATGCATCGATAGGTGTCCACCAGCAGCGCCAACTCCAAGCGATGCGCATTTGAGCGGCCACTGCCTTGCTCTTCGCGCAACAAGAGTTTGATGATGTATTGTTCAATCGACTTTTGTAGTTGACCAAGATTGGCTGAGACTAAAGTTGAGGTCAAACGCTGTGGGGCCCCAGTCTTTGCCGCGGCAGGCGCAGTCCTGGACTGCATCTGCGCACGGGCACTAAATCCACCCGCACTGCTTGAACCGGATCGCAGCTTGAGGGCACCGCCACTTCTCTCAGAGATGACCTGACGGACACGCTGCTGAACAACTTTAGCACTGAGCGTGCCGGCCTTGAGGGCGCTCTCAAGTTCGGTGAGTTGAAATAATTTCTCTTCCGTTTCAATTTGCGACTGCTCAAGGCGTCCTTTTAAATCAGACTGCGCTGCAACAATATCCTTGAGAATTTCCTCTGACATAGGTCTATTTTTAGCGTTTCCTCGACAAAACAGCCAGAGAATTTGTGCGATTGGGGTTCGATTGCTGAAGATAGTCCATGATTCCTTTGTGCATCGCCTGCGCCAATTGGCGTTGGCCTGCAGCGTGCGCAAGTAATTTGGCCTCTAAGGGGTTGGACAAAAATGCCACTTCCGCCAAAACAGAAGGCATTTGCGTATCCATTAAAATCTGAAAGACGGCTGCTTTGGTACCTAAATCGCGCACTTTACCGATGGCGCCGCGTATCACGGGAACAAGATTCTTCTGCACCACTTCCGCCAGGAAAGCAGATTGACGGGTGTTTCCTTTCGTTGCGATGTCATTCAAAATCACATTTAATTCTGTCGTCTTTTGTTTCTGCGTCCGCATCGCGTGCTTTAAGCGCCCCGGATAGGTCCTGTCCTCGACATCTAAATAATATGTTTCGACCCCGTTAAGGCCCTTGTCATGGTGTGCATTCGCATGAATGGACAAAAGCAGATCGCCCGCATGCCGATTGGCAAAAGCGGCCCGCTGATCCAAACTCACAAATCTGTCGCTCTCACGGGTCAACAAGGCCTCCACCCCATCAGCGCGCAGCAGTTTCGCTAAATGCAGTGCAATACCCAAGACAACGTCTTTTTCACGCACTTGTGCACGACCTTGTGCGCCGCCATCATGCCCACCGTGGCCAGGATCAATAATGACCCGAAATGGTCTCGGTCGTGCTAAGTTCTTGGCCTTGGCGGCGGTCTGAGTTTTTAATTCAGAAGCGCCAGGTACGGCGCTTAACATCTCACGCGCCAATTTGATCTGATCGCCCTGCGGATAGGCTTTAAGAAGAGCGTGCAGTTTTTGTCGGGCCCCCGCATATTCGGCTCTTTTGGTCCGTAAGAGCTCCGCTTGCGCAATAAGCGCATCATCTGCCAGCGAACTTCTCGGATAGCTGCCAACCAAACGGTCATAGGCCGCAAGCGTATAGTCCAAATCTCGATTTGCCCCAGACCACACACTTAAACGCTGCCAGAGCCGGGCTGCTGAGAAAAGGGCTTTCGGCGCCCATGGGCTTTCCGGTGTCTTTTGGGCGAGGGCCTCAAAATGCTTGATGGTGGCGATCCAACGGTCACGCTCCATGGGTTTAGAGCTATGCTCCAAACGGTGGAAAATGGGGCGCAGACGCTGATACTCCTGCTGCGCCGAATTGGCGGCAAAAAGCGGCGCCGGCCAGAGGCAGAGACTCAGCGCAAACATGAAAAACCGACGAAAGCCCGTCTTAGGTATTGTTGTCTTTAGGCGCATTGCCCTGCATTTTATGCGAGCCCGACAAAAAGTCCACATTCTGGACATTCTTCGACATTTTCGGGAACCGTGCTTTGGCAAGCCGGGCATTGCGAGACATCCGATGCCATATCCGCATCTCCCGCCAAACCCTCTTTGACGAATTCTTCACGCCAATCGTCACTCAAGAGCGTTTGCGCCCTGCTTATATCCCCAAGAGCAATAAGCAGCTCAAAACTTTGGTGCATGGCGGTCTCGGCGTTTTCATCGGCAATTTCGATTTTCGATGCAATGCCCGCCTCGCGGAGACTTTCTTGCAACTTTTGCAAGGCCACGTGAAACCCTCTGGCCAAGGGTTGCGTTTCCTGGCCTTCAAGATAAGCGGCCATCGTTGCAACTGAATCAAAAGGATGACTTTCGGGTTTTTCTGCAACCAAAGGGACAGCACAATGGGCACACTCTTGAATGCCCTCAACATACTCACTCTGGCAATCTGGACAAAACATCTTTTTAATCGATTTCCTTTTGCAAATTCGAAAGAAAATTCAAAGCGTCAAGCGGCGTCATGGCATTGAGATTTAAGTCGGCAATCTTTTGCTGCAAGACATCCACCTCAGGTGCATTTTGTTTTACGGTCGGCGCCAGAGGCTGTGCCGCTAATCCACGTAAATTATTTTTCTCTTCTTCAAGATTCGCCAAAAGCCCTTCGGCTTGTTGTGTCACCTCTTTGGGCAAGCCGGCAAGTTCAGCCACATGGATGCCATAAGAACGGTCAGTCGCACCATCCTTAAATGTTCTTAAGAAAACAACCTTTTCCCCATCGTCCTTCACCGCCACACTTGTATTCACAATCCGTTCTTTGCGTTCTGCCAGATCGGTGAGTTCATGATAGTGGGTCGCGAACATGGTTCGAGCGCCAATCTTGTCGTGGATAAACTCTGCAACCGCCCAAGCCAAGGATACACCATCATAAGTGCTGGTGCCGCGACCAACCTCATCAAGCAAGACCAAGCTCTTTGGTGTGGCATGATTGAGAATTGTTGCTGTCTCGGTCATCTCCACCATGAATGTACTTTGGCCCTGGCCAATATTGTCACTGGCGCCCACACGCGTAAACACCCGGTCGACCAAACCAATCGTGGCCTTTTTCGCAGGCACAAACGAGCCCATCTGCGCCATAATCGATGCCAACGCCACTTGCCTAAGGACCGTCGATTTACCAGCCATATTGGGGCCGGTCACAATCAAGAGTTGACGCTTATCCGCACTGAGCTTTATCGAGTTTGGTACAAACGACTCGTCTTGTGCCATCAGTCGCTCAATGACAGGATGGCGCGCCTCCTCCAGTTCCAAGACCGGCGCCTCAACGACGTCAGGACACACATAGCGATACTCATCAGCAACCTGCCCCAAGCTAAGCAGCGCATCGCTCATACCTATCAAGCGGGTCAAAGCGCGGACTTGGCTTGTACAAGACGAGACTTGCGTAAGCACTTCTTCGAAGACCTCTTGCTCAAGGGCTTTACGTTCTTGTTCAACATTAAGCATCTTCGTCTCGAAGACCTTTAACTCTTCGGTGATGAATCGCTCCGCATTCACAAGCGTTTGCTTGCGCACATAATGCTCGGGCACATTATCGAGTCGACCTTTGGACACCTCAATATAATAGCCAAAAACCTTATTATATCGGATTTTAAGATTGCTTATGCCCGTTTGCTTGCGCTCTTTTTCCTCAAGCCTTTGCAAATAAGCATGCGAATCTGTCGAAAGCTGTATCAACTCATCTAAGTCAGTGCGAAAACCGAGACGAAAAATCCCACCATCACAGCGGCTCAGAGGGGCTTCGTCGATTAAGGCATCGCCCAAAGTCTTGGTTAAAGATGCCAGGACGTCGGCCTGTACCCAAGCATGCCCCAGTGCAAAATCGTGCTCCGCCATCAGCTTTTGAATTTCAGGTAAGACCTGCAAGGAATCGCGTAGCGCGCATATATCACGAGGAGTCGCCCGTCCGACCGCAACCCGTCCGAGCAAGCGCTCCAGATCTCGAATGACCACAAAAAGCCTCTGTGTTTTTTGACGAAGCGGGCGATTCTTCACAAAGTAGGCGATGATTTTTTGTCGACGCTTTATTTCGTCCATGCTTCGCAGAGGAAAAAGGAGCCAATGGTGGATGGTTCGCGAACCGATGGCTGTTTTGCAACGGTCAAGATGCCATACCAGAGAACCCTTGCGCTCGTTATCATAAATGGTTCGGGACAGTTCGAGATTTCGTCGACTGACCTCATCCAGAACCAGAAAATCCTCGATGATATAAGCTTGCGGGGGCATCAAGTGTTCAAGGCGACGACGCTGCGTGCCTTCAGCGAATTCCACCAGTCGATAAATGACAGAGCGCTCCTCGTCTTTGGTCTCTCGCAGCAGCCCTGCAATGTTTTTATCCTTAAAACGTTCTGTAAAAAAACGAGCAAGCTTGTCCTTGTCAAGACTTGCTGGTTTGTCCAAGCGCCGCAGATGCAGATGTCGGTGTTGAAGTTTCTCAGCATATTGAACATCATCATCAGGTTCGAAAAGCACTTCCTTGGCGCCCACACGTAAAAGCTCATCAATCAGATTGGAGGCTAAGCACTGGGTATACCGAAGTTCTCCTGCCAATAAATCGAGCAAGCCAATATGTAAAATGTTCTCGTCATATTCGGCTGTCTTGACGTACGCCAGATAATGCGCGGCACAAGGGTCAAGCGATTCGAGATCATTCATGGTGCCGGGGGTAATCACTTGCGTGACGGCACGTTTGACAATGCCTTTGGCATATTTTGGATTTTCGATTTGGTCGCACATGGCAACACAGTAGCCACGCTGCACCAGTTTCGCGACGTAGGGTTCGACGGCGCGGAAAGGCACACCTGCCATCGGGATTGAATCTTCGCCTCGGTCTTTATCTCTGGATGTGAGGGTCAAACCTAATTCTTGAGCCGCCAATATCGCATCATCAAAAAAGAGTTCAAAGAAGTCTCCCATCCGAAACATGAGTATCGCATCATCAGGCACTTCTTCTTTCATCGCCATATACTGACGAATCATGGGTGTGATGCGTTTGGGTTCTTTAGCAGATTTTCTCTCTAGATTTTGCACAAATTTGAGCCTCGTTTGCAACTACCCTTAACAGACAGACGCCTTATGCGGCAGCAAAAGTGGCATCAAAATGCGGTTTGAGTTGATCGTAAGAAGTATAGAGATCCTCTGGAATAACCCGCAGATGCCCAACGGTCGAGGAAAAGTTGGTATCACCGGCCCAGCGCGGCATCACATGGTAATGCAAGTGGGCTGGAATTCCGGCGCCCGCAGCACGTCCTAAATTCATCCCAATATTCAAACCATCACATGTGTACACGTTTTTAATAATCGATACGCACTTCACCATCGTTTCGTGTATCTCAATACTCACATCAGGCGCTAAGGCTTCCAAGCTTCCATGGTGCCCTAAAGGTAAAATCAAGAGATGCCCGTTATTGTATGGGTAGCGGTTCATGACCACAAAAGCATGCTTGGTTCTGGCCAGAACAAGCTTTTCACGTTCGTCACCACCCGCCTCTGCCAAAAGACAGAACACACAACTTTCTGGGTCCTGCTTTTTTTCATCAGGAAGATGGCTTAAATAAGCGCTGCGCCAAGGTGCCCAAA
>JASMKV010000461.1 GCA_030749035.1 Myxococcota bacterium
AAGGAGTCGGTCATATCCAAATGCACCATGGCATCATATTCGGGGTTTTCCGGTGTGCTAAACGACTCCAGCACATCGAACCCCGCATTCAGGCGCAAATTCGTATTGAGTTTAAAATAGGTCAAAAGGGCTGTTGCCCCGACCTTGAGCCCCATCCAAGGCAGTTGATAACCGGCGCCAAAAGCCGCGTGGGCCTGTACATTATGACTTTCTTCAATCGAGTAACGCTGTGGGCCGCCTTTGGGCCAATCCTGATAGGTAAAAATGGGCCCATAAATGCCCATCGCCAACGTTAAATCATCCATCCCTGCCGATGCCATATTATAGGAGGCAAAGAGCCCCGGGCTGGGCACCGTGGGCTTCATCTCATTGCCAACCGTCTCGTAGGTGGTGTTGGTCCCATCATTGTCCAAATCATCTGCAGCCCGGGAAAACTCGCCGTGGTCTAAAAGGAGATTGGCATCCAAGAGAAGGTTGAGACCTTTTAAGTCACTTAAGGCCGCCGGATTCAGATAGATGGCCGTGGGGTCGCCTGGGCTCGCCACGTTGGCACCACCACGGGCGTAATTGCTCACCCCCCGCCCATAGAGCCAAAAAGCGGCCGAATATGCCGTGCTCAGCGGCGCCACGATCATTAAAAGTCCAACAACGGTGAAGACGAATTGACCTGCCCTGCTTGTCATCCTAAGACCCCTTTTTTAAGATGGTTTTCTCTTAAGAGGTTTGCATAACGCAGGGTTAAGGTTAATGGCAACGTATAAAGAACGCATGCTCATGCGCAGCAAAATCACCCAAACGCTGCGGGAATTTTTTATCGGGCAGAATTTTCTCGAAGTCGACACCCCCTTGGCCATCTTCGCACCCGCCCCAGAAGTTCATATTGAAGCGATTTCCTTAAATGTTCAAACCGAGACCCACGAACGACGATTCTTACAAACCTCGCCAGAACTCGCCATGAAACGACTCCTCGCCCAAGGTTTTGAGAAGATCTTTCAAATCGCCCCGGTTTTTCGTGATGGGGAGATATCCCCTCTACACACCCCCGAATTTCGCTTGCTTGAATGGTATCGACGCGATGCCGGTTGGGAAAGTTTGATGGACGATTGCGAAGCGCTCTTACGCACGTGCACAAAAGCCCTATTTGGCCAGGAAACGTTGCACTTTCACGGCAACACCATCGATCTGCGTCAACCTTTCAAACGCATCACTTTAAACGAGGCCTTTGAAGAATTTGCCCATTTTCCCATTCTTGACAACCTGACCACGCAAGCACTCATTGAGCAGTGTGAAGCACTGGAAATCTTTTATCTCCCCGATGACACCTGGAACGATCTCTATCATCGCATTTTCCTCAACCGGGTCGAACCCAAGTTGCTCAAAAGCCCTGAGCCGTTTTTTCTGACCCACTATCCGGCGCCCTTAGCTTCTTTAGCCACATTATCCGCCGACGATCAGCGCTGCGCCGAACGCTTTGAACTTTATGTTGGCGGAATTGAAGTCGCCAACGGCTTTGGTGAACTCACCGACCCCGAAGAGCAACGTCTGCGCTTTGAACAAGATAGACGCTGGCGCGCTGAAGAAGGTTTGCAGGATTACCCCATCGATGAGCGCTTCTTAAAAGCTCTGGCCGATTTACCACCATCGGCGGGCATTGCCTTGGGCTTGGAACGCCTCTTCATGTTGCTTTGCGATGTCCAACACATTGACGAAATTGCCTTTATCCCCTGGAGTAAGGCGTGAAGCGCCAACGTTTTCGCCGTCACGCAAATCCTTTCAGCATGCCTAAAGCCATCAGCGTGCCTGATTGGCAGAGCATCTATGAGCGCCGCGCACCGATGGCCCTTGATATCGGCTTTGGACAAGGTGAATTCATCTTAAGCTTGGCGCAAAAACATCCACAGTGGAATGTTTTGGGTATCGAAATTCGAGAGCACCTGGTCGAAAACCTGTTAACCATGGCACAAGAGGCGGAATGCTCGAACCTCCATGCCTTGGTGGCCAATGCCAATATTCATCTCGAAACCCTTATCCCCAACCATTGCCTGGAGTTTGTCAGCATCAATTTTCCCGATCCCTGGTTTAAACGACGACATCATAAGCGCCGCGTTTTATCCAAAGATTGGCTCGTCACACTCCTTAAGAAAGTTCGTCCCGGAGCAC
>JASMKV010000462.1 GCA_030749035.1 Myxococcota bacterium
TCTTCTCGCTTTTGCCCTGGTCCTATCCGGGACATATTCTCTTGACCGAAGATGAAGGGGAGATTTTAGGCGAAGACGACTGTCCTTGCGGGCGATTAGGTAAGTATTTTAAAATCCATGGTCGCATTGCAGAGGCCGAAATACGGGGATGTTCAGATACGCATGAAGGATAGAGGCAACATCACATGGTTGGTGGGCGAAGGCGCCCCGCAAGCTCGGCCAATGGCCCCGTATAATGCGTTGGCTTGCGATTTCCTTCACGATTTGTCGGAGACCTTACGTGCATCCAAAGAAGCAAGCAACCATGCCGACATCATGACCTTCGCCTTTTGGTGTCGTAAAGGTCATGTGCATGCGCTTAAAGATCACTTTGAAGATGGTCGTGTACGTTTGGGTTTAGGCTTGGCATTGCACATCACACCGGGAAATGTGCCCATCAACTTTGCGTTTTCTTTTGCCTTCGGATTGCTCTCAGGGAATACGAATATCGTACGTGTGCCGACGAAACCAGCACCGCAGACGGATCTTGTATGCAATGCTGTGAAGGACCTCTTGACTCAGAAAAAGTATGAAGAGCTTCAAAGCATGACCTCGTTTGTGCGTTATGCGCAAAACGATGACATCACTCGCGAGTTTTCTAAATCGAGTCATGCCCGACTTATCTGGGGTGGCAATGAGACCATAAGAACCATTCGGTCTTTGCCTTCGCCAGAGCGCTGTGTGGATTTAACATTTGCGGACCGTTATTCTTTTTGCGTGCTCGATGCGGCCTCGGTTGAGGCGCTTGGGGACAAGGATTTAAACACATTGGTTAAAGGGTTTTATAACGACACGTATCTTATGGACCAAAATGCCTGCTCCTCACCGCATTTGGTTGTTTGGCTTGGGGAGAATACCGAAAAAGCAAAAACCAAGTTCTGGAAGGCATTGTCAGCGCTCGTGCGCGAGACATACAACCTTGAACCCGTCCATGCGGTTGATAAATACACCCAGCTTTGTCGTAATGCGATTGATTTAGACCATATCAAGGATGTGGACTGGAGCGACACAGGCGTGTTCAGGGTGGGGCTCACGCATTTGGACAAAAAGGTCGATGAGCGCCGTGGACGATGTGGTTATTTTTATGAATGTGATTTGGCGGAGCTTTCGCCTTTGGCGGAAATCATTAATTCGGCATATCAGACACTGACGTATTTTGGTGTGGACAAAGAGAAACTGCAGGAATTGGTTTGCACAGGGCGTGTCACCGGCGTTGACAGGATTGTCCCTGTAGGGATGGGGCTTGAGATAGGGGTCGTTTGGGACGGGTACGATGTGGTGCGAAGTTTATCGCGTATTATAGACCTTCGCTAAGGCTGATGATTTAGGCGCGAAGCAAAGAGGATTCAATGATGGAAAGCATGGCTCTGGATTTAAATGGTGTGCATGAATATCAGCAAAATCGTCATCCCTATCTGATGATTGATGCGGCAGATGAAGTTGTGCCTGGAGTTTCAGCAAAGGGCTATAAACAATTGACGCAAGACGATTGGTTTTTTGAGGTGCACTTCCCAGGTGACCCAAATATGCCTGGCATGTTGCAGATTGAAGCGATGGTACAATTGGGTGCGCTTATGGTTCTGACGCTTCCGGGCAACAAAGGGAAAGTCATGTATTTGACTGGAGCAACGAACGTTAAGTTTTTACGCAAAGTTCTTCCAGGTGAGCGCTTGCAGCTTGAGACCAAATTGATTTCTTGGAAGCGTGGGCTTGGAAAATGTACGGGGCAGGGCATGGTTGCTGGTGAAATTGCCTGCAAGGCTGATTTTAATATTGTGATGCCGGATATCTTGAGTGAATATCGGGTGGGTGCAGCAGAGAAATAGTGCGTAAAGGAGATTAAGGGTGTTGCTTAAAGGAAAAACAGCGGTCATTACCGGATGCAATCGAGGTATTGGTAAGGCAACGCTCAAAGTGTTTGCTGAACATGGCGCCGATGTCTGGGCATGTGTGCGTCAGGTTGATGATGAATTTACCACTTTTTTAGAAGCGCTTGGTCAAGAGACAGGGGCGTGTCTTACACCTGTTTGTTTCGATTTGGCCGACGGGGATGCCGTCAAAGAAGGTGCAAAGTCAATTTTAGCAGAGAAAAAGCCTATCGATATCCTCGTGAACAATGCAGGCATTATCCACACCTCTTTATTTCAGATGACGCCTGTGGATAAGATGAAGGAACTCTTTGAGGTTAACTATTTCTCACAGCTTTTGCTCACGCAATATATGGTCAAGAGCATGACCAGAAAAAGAAGTGGGGCCATCGTGAATATCTCTTCAAGTGCAGCGATTGAAGGCAATGAAGGCCGAACCGCTTATGCTTCGAGCAAGGCGGCAATGATTTGTTCAACGAAAGTGATGGCCAAAGAACTTGCGCGCGCCAATATAAGGGTCAATGCGATTGCTCCGGGCTTAACGATGACCGATATGATGACAGGGAGCACGCCCGAAGATGCCTTGGCGCAAACTTTGGAGCGCATATGCATGAAGCGTGTGGGAGAACCTGAAGAAATCGCGAAGGCTGCGCTCTTTCTTTCTTCTGATTTGTCTTCGTATATGACGGGACAGGTTTTACGCGTCGATGGGGGTATGTGATATGGGCAACAGAGAAGAGATGATTACAAAAATCGAAGCGATGGCCGGGCGCATGCGCAGAAATGTGCTCGACATGGCTTTGGCTGCGGGCGCAAGTTCATCACATTTTGGCGGTGGACTTTCAATTGTCGAGATTACCGCAACCTTGTTTGGTGAGGTGATGAATTATGACCCAGGCAATCCGGAGTGGAGCGAGCGTGACCGATTTATCTTGTCAAAGGGCCATGGCTGCGTCGGTTATTATACGGCGCTTGTCGAGGCTGGGTTTGTGACAAAAGAGGATCTGCTCACCTTTGAAAAGACCGGCAGTGATTTGATTGGGCATCCGGTGATGAACAGGGCAAAAGCCATCGAGTTTTCTAATGGCAGCTTGGGCATGGGCCTTTCTTTAGGGATTGGTGTGGCCTTGGCCGCCAAACGTCGGCAGAGCGAGCATAAAGTCTATGTTGTGATGGGGGATGGAGAATGCAATGAAGGTTCGGTTTGGGAGGCGGCGATGGCGGCACCTAATTTCAAGCTGGACAATCTTGTGGCTATTCTTGACCGCAACAAGTTTCAACAAACCGGTTCGAATGCCGAAATCATGAGTGTTGGCGATTTGGCCGATAAATGGCGCAGCTTTGGTTGGGAAGTTGTTGAGGTCGATGGTCATAACGTTGGCGAACTTTACGATGCATTTGTCAATGAAGGCGTTACGCAGCAGCCTTTAGCGATTGTGGCGCATACGATTAAGGGCAAAGGTTTTTCCTTTTCTGAGAACAACAACGACTGGCATCACCATGTTTTATCGAAGACACAATACGATGCTGCACTTGAAGAACTCAACAATTCGTTGGCAGGATAATGACATGAAAATCAATGCAGCCAGTATGAAAATGTGGTCAAGAATTGGTTCCCGAGCAACCTTTGGTTTGGCGGCCTTAGAGATCGCGAAGACCCACGATAATTTGATGGTGATGACCGCAGACACCTCGACGTCAGCGGGCTTGGACCGCTATCGAAAAACCTTTCCTGAAAAATTTCTGGATGTGGGTATTGCCGAGCAGAACATGATGGGGATCGCGGCGGGTTTTGCTTCAGAAGGTCTGGATGTTTTTACAACAACATTTAGTCCGTTTCAGACCATGCGTTGCTGCGAGCAGATCAAGGTTAATTTAGGCTATATGGGACATAAGGTCTGTATGGTTGGTTTGGCCAGTGGCATTGTTTTAGGAACCTTAGGCTATAGCCATTGCTCTATTGAGGATGTGTCGGTGATGCGTTCGATACCAGGCATTACCGTGATTTCACCTGCCGATTCAGGGGAGACCGTGAAAGCGACGCTGGCCGCTTTAGAACACTCAGAGTCGGTGTATATCCGTTTGACAGGTGGCATGAGTAATCCCATCGTGCACAAGGACGATTACGACTTTCAGATAGGCAAAGCCATCGAGTTACGGGAAGGTCATGATGTGACATTGATTGCAGCTGGAACCATGGTTTATGAATCCCTGGAAGCGGCAAAACTCCTGGAAGAGGAGAATATCTCAGCCAGCGTGGTCAATATGCATACCATCAAGCCTATTGATGTTGAGGCGATAGAGCGGGCTTGCCGCAATACCAAATGTATCGTCACTGTCGAAGAGCACAATATTGTTGGTGGGCTTGGCTCTGCTGTGGCAGAATACAAGGCGACGATTCCAGGTGCGCCACCACAGATGATTCTTGGGTTGCCGGATAAATTTGGCAAGTCGGGCGAGTATCGCGACCTTTTAGAGCAATACCAACTCACCGCACCACAAATTGCAAAGCGTGTGTTGAGTCGCTTAAAGGAACTCACATGATGCGAAGTCTGCCGTGACGAACTTGTTTATGGGGCATCGTTTTGATGCACGCCAGCAAGCTTGGTGAAATGCTCGGCGCTTAAAATAATGAACAAGCCATCGGCCTCCGCATAGGTTTCGCCTTGCGTATCATGCAGTTTTGCCATGACTTCAACTTTGCGTCCATTCACATTTTCG
>JASMKV010000463.1 GCA_030749035.1 Myxococcota bacterium
CCCATCTTTCCTGCTGACAGAAGTTTACAACCCGAAGGCCTTCATCCCTCACACGGCGTTGCTGCGTCAGGCTTTCGCCCATTGCGCAATATTCCCCACTGCTGCCTCCCGTAGGAGTCTGGACCGTGTCTCAGTTCCAGTGTGACTGCTCATCCTCTCAGACCAGTTACCCGTCCTCGCCTTGGTAGGCCATTACCCTACCAACAAGCTGATGGGACGCGGACTCATCCTTAGGCACGAGGTCTCCGAAAAGATCCCCCGCTTTTACCACTTAACCAAAGTTACGTGGTCTTAACCGGTATTAGCTCAAGTTTCCCTGGGTTATTCCGAACCTAAGGGCAGATTATCCACGTGTTCCTCACCCGTCTGCCGCTCTACTAACCACCCGAAGGCGGTGTTCTCGCTCGACTTGCATGTGTTAGGCACGCCGCCAGCGTTCGTTCTGAGCCAGGATCAAACTCTCCAAGAAATCTTGGAAAAACAATCAATCCCATGCGAGCATGGTGTTGATTATGATCCTTCAAAGTTTAATGGAATAACAAGTATTCCATTCATTGTTTTTGACACAAAATGGATAAAATCCATCTTGCATCAGGCTCCGCACATTTGTTTGTTAATAACAAACAAACGACTTACTATTCAGTTTTCAAAGACCAGGCCTGGAAGCAATTAGAGCCTCCTGGCAAGCTGGCGCTATATAAGAGGGGCGATACCAAAGGTCAAGACAAAAAGGAGATAAGTATTTTAAAATATGATGAAAAAATGATCCTTCTACTTTTCTGGATCGGCATCCGTCTCAATGGCTTTCACCGGTTCTTCCTCAATCGGCGCGTTCTCACCTTTTAAGCCATCTCGAAAGCTTCGCAAGCCGGTGCCTAAACCTTTGCCCAATTCCGGTAGTTTTTTGGCGCCAAAAACGACGAGTACCATCGCAAGGATAATTAAGAGTTCTGTGGTTCCAAGTCCAAACATGTGCTAGTCCTTTAAGTGGTTAATAATATTAGATATATCGTCGAAAAGTGGCGCTTCCAAAGCAATCCGTTTGCCCTTGATTGGATGCTTAAAAGCCAACCGGTGGGCATGTAAGGCCTGACGCGTCACTCCTTCACAAAACGATCGTGTCTCCGCATCCACAAGCTTCGTAATCGCCCTTTCCCCATAGAGCATGTCACCCAAAACCGGATGGCGCTTATCCGCACAGTGTACTCTGATTTGGTGGGTACGGCCAGTTTGCAGTTCAATATCCACCACACTTAAGCCCTTGGCGCTGAAACGGGTGGCGTAATTGGTCACCGCACGCCTTCCCGAACTTACTCTTGAAGTATACTTGGTACGATGCGTTGGATGTCTGCCATAAAATGTGGCGATGGTCCCTGAAACCGGATCCGGTATACCGACAACAACTGCCACATAATGTTTTTCAACCTGACGTTCGGCAAATTGTTCGGCCAAAGTGCTGTGACTTTGATCATCCTTCGCCACCACCATAATGCCACTGGTGTCTTTGTCCAAGCGATGCACAATCCCCGGTCGCCGTTGTCCACCAATGCCACTTAAGTTTTCACAATGTGCTAAAAGACCATGCACGAGCGTCCCTGTACTATGACCCGCCCCCGGATGCACCACCAGCCCCGGACGCTTATTGATCACAATAAGATGCTCATCCTCGAACAAAACATCCAAAGGCATCGCCTCAGGCACCAAATCGGTTGGCACAGGTTCAGGCACAGAGATCTCGACCTCTTCGCCACCGTATACTGGCGCGGCGGGCTTCACCGTTTCGCCTTCAAGGAGAATACGTCCTTCACGAATTAAGCGCTGAAACTGGGTGCGACTCAAACCTTTAAGGCGGTCGTGCTCAAGCAGGCCCTCTGCAGACTTTGATAAATAGTGATCAAAACGCATCTGTGCCTCTAAAGCAGGGATCTCAAACCCCAACACATCTCCCTCAATTTTTAGTTCGACCATAAGATAACCATCTCTATTTTATCAAACCAAGTGCGCTTTGACGCCTACCAAATAAAACTATCTACTTTCCCTTGTGACTTAATCACAACATCCACAATCGCATGTTCGTAAAAAAAGGTATGACCTTTAAGCTCAGGATCAAGGCGGCTTTCATAAAGCTGACGCCCCTCCTCAAGTTCGGCACCAAGCACTTCAAAAAAAGTGTCACTTTTAAGAGACTCGATAATTTTGTCGGCATTATAAAGGCCGATATCCGAAACAATAGCCCGTGCAAATCGTAGGGCTTTTCTTTCTACATCACTTTGCGTCATTTCAGTCCAAGGCATAGCACAGGCTTGAACTTGTTTTCAAAACAAATGTCAGCCCTCAAAATGTGTAAAATATGCTATAATAAAAGCAGCGAATAACGCTAAGCTTTCGTTTAATCGCTCAAAATACCGAAAGGAACACCCATGTTGGTTCGTATGTGGATGAGTAAATCCCCCATTTCTGTCGCCCCAAAAACCACACTCACCCAGGCTGCCAAGCTGATGCGCGACAACCATATTCGCCGACTCCCTGTCTTAAGCGACACCAAAGCACAGCAACTTGTCGGTATTATCTCCAAGCATGATATCTTGCACGCCTATCCCAGCAACTCCAATCCCTTTGCCGCCATCCCAAGCACCGATGTGGTTTCCCGCCATGTCGAATCCCATATGAGTCGCGCTGTGATTTCGGTCAACCCTGATACGCCTCTCGAGGAAGCTGCAGAGAAACTGCTGATTCACCGCATTGGTGCGGTTCCGGTTATTTTGAATCGACAACTCGTGGGCATCATCACCGAATCGGATATTTTTCGCGCGTTTGGTATGATTATGGGCGTCAACTCAAATGCCCTTCGCATCACCCTCGACCTGAGTATTGAACCCGATGCGATGCAGCGTGTCTTGCGCATGACAAATCCAGAATATTTGCTTTTGATGTCTATTTTTTATTATCGGGAAGAAAGTAAATCCGTGGGGGTCTTACGCTGGCGCGGCCCCAATCCAGAGGGCTTTATCGATGAACTCTACGAGAGTGGTCTAAAAATTGTCAGCATCCATCAGGGACTTACCCCCTTAAAAAGAAAACGCATGCGAATGAGAAAAAAGCGGCGTTAAAACTCAACGCGAATCGTCCACAAATCAGGAAAAAGCGGTTTAAAAAGTGTCTTGGTCAAATACTCTGCACCACTTGAACCACCGGTGCCCATCTTCGTGCCAATGGTGCGTTGTACCATTTTAACGTGGCGGTAACGCCATTCCTGTAGGCCTTCATCCAAATCCACCAGTCGTTCGCAAACCTGGGTGAGCACTGGATCTTCACGGTAAATCTTGACCAGGTTTTTGCGCACCCGCGCATCCTCAATATTGGGCAGACTTAAATCACGTTCCAAAATATCACTCTCCAAGGGGTAACCTTTCGCCGCAATAAAACACAAGAAGTCATCATAAAGACTCGGCTCAGCCATTGCTGCATCAAGAATACGGCGCGTTTCGTCAATAAAAGGTGACTTATCAATACGCGTCTTATTCCGATGTCCCAACATAATCTCCATCAAGCGAAACTGGTAAGATTGAAAACCACTGGCAGACTCGAGACGGGAACGAAAAGACACAAAAGACAGAGGCGTCATGGTTTCAAGGACATCAATCTGCTGCACCATGGTACGCCAAATCGCCAGAATACGATTTAAAGTATGCAGGACTTTGGCCGTTTCACCGCCGGCAAAAAGTTCAGAAAGTCTGCGCAACTCATGTAAAATTTGCTTAAACCAAAGCTCATAAACCTGATGAATCATGATAAAAAGTGTCTCATCATGTTCAGGGCCATCTGAAAGTGGTTGTTGCAGAGAGAGCAACTCATCGATTTTCAGATATTTACGATAAGTTAGCTCCATAATGACTTTCTCCTTGGCGCAAGTTTAAAGTGTTTTAAGATGGCTCATCGCATGACGCAAGCGTCGACGACAACGTTCTTTCCCTAAAACAGCCATTGAATCATAAAGGGGCGGTGATGCTTTTGTTCCGGTCACCGCAACACGTACCGGCAAGAAGACTTCTTTGTTCTTAAAGCCCGTGTTCTCGACAACTTCCTTTAAGAGAGCCTCGACCGACTCGACACTCAGCGCAGCAAGCCCATCAATCTTTTCACAAATTTGCTCAAAGAGCTTAACCATTTCTTTAGGCTCACGTCCTTTAGGCAAAAGAAACTTGGTTGCGCTTTCATCGTAGATAAGATCACCATTAAAGAAAAAACCGATGTGATCGATAAAGTCTTCTAATTTCTCGATCCGTTCATGCACCAGGGGTGCGACTTTATCGAGCATCGCCTCTGTAAAAATAGATTCTTTCCACGCCATCAGCATTTGCTTTGCATCCACATCGCGCAAATACAGGCCGTTGAGCCAAGTCAGTTTTTGTAGGTCAAAAATAGGACCGCCCAAAGAGATTCTGTCGAAATCAAATTCTTTAATCATCTCTTCAAGATTAAACTTTTCGCTGCCATCGGGCATACTCCAGCCCATCATGCCCAAATAGTTGAGCAAGGCCTCACGTAAAAATCCTGCTTCGCGATAATAATTAAGGCTTACAGGGTTCTTTCGTTTGGAAATCTTGGATTTATCTGAGTTGCGCAAAAGCGGCATATGCACCCAAACCGGCTCGTCCCAGCCAAACGCCCGGTAGAGTAAAACATGCTTCGGGGTCGAAGAAACCCACTCTTCAGCACGAATCACATGGGTGATCTGCATGAGATGGTCATCAACCACATTCGCCAAATGGTAAGTGGGCATACCATCGGACTTCATCAACACTTGATCATCAACCTGCGCGTTTTCAAAAACAACTTCGCCGCGCAAGCGGTCGTGAACAATGGTTTGTCCTTCATGCGGCACTTTTAAGCGCACCACATAGGCATCGCCCGCATCCAAATGACCTTGTCGCTCTTGATCTGATAGCCGTCGACAGTGTCCGTCATAGCCCGGAGGTCCTTTAAGTTGTGCTTTTTGACGACGCAACTCTTCCAGGCGCTCTGAAGTACAAAAGCACTTATAGGCCGATCCATTGCTCAAAAGTTGTTCTGTATGTTCGCGATAAATGGCGCCCCGTTCACTTTGCCTGTAGGGACCGAAAGGACCACCTTTTTCTGGCGACTCATCAAATTCAAGCCCAAGCCAATGCATGGCTTCAACAAGCATCTCTTCCCACTCGGGCTTTGAACGGGTTTGGTCTGTGTCTTCAACTCTGAGCACAAGACTGCCCCCGTGCTTCTTCGCGAAAACATAATTAAAGAGTGCAATATAAGCCGTTCCCACATGTGGATCACCCGTGGGGGAGGGGCCGATACGTACGCGAACATCCTGTGTTGCCATCTTTATTAACCTACCTTAGTTGTCCCGAACAAAAAGTCCAGCAGCACCCATACCACCGCCAATACACATCGACACAATACCATACCGACCACCACGACGCTTAAGCTCGTGTAATATTGTCGCGCCAAGTTTTGCGCCGGTACAACCAAGCGGGTGCCCCAAGGCAATGGCGCCACCGTGTACATTGAGTTTATCGGCATCAAGACCGAGCTCGCGCTGGCAATAAACGGCCTGCGCCGCGAAAGCCTCATTGATTTCAAATAAATCGATATCTTCAATCTTAAGACCTGTTTGCGTGAGCAATTTTTGAATCGCCGGAACGGGACCAATGCCCATAATCTCCGGCGCAATGCCCGCAACGGCAAAACCACAAAAGCGCCCCAAAACATCAATCTCTAAAGCGTTGGCTTTTGCATCGCTGAGCAGAGTTAAGGCCGCCGCCCCATCGCTTAAAGGCGATGAATTACCGGCTGTTACTCTTCCCTTAGCAGAAAAGGCGGGACGCAACTTGGCCAAACCTTCCATGGATGTATCTGGCCGTACACATTCATCCTTCGTAAAAGCGATTGTCGCCGCACCGTCTTCGCCAAAAATGCGCGCATCAACCGGTACAATTTCATCCGCAAAGATATTCTTTTCCCAAGCCTCACTCGCTTTCTTGTGTGAATGGGCCGCAAATTCATCCTGCGCCTCGCGACTCACATCAAACTTAGCCGCAACCCGCTCAGCTGTATGCCCCATCGCCATATAGGCCTCCGGGTATTCGCTGGTCAGTTTAGGATTAAGTCTAATCCTCGAGCCACCCATCGGAATCATCGACATCGACTCCACACCACCGGCAATCACCACATCGTTGAGACCCGTTTGCACCGCCATGGCCGCGTGCGCAATCGCTTGCAAGCCACTTGAACAAAATCGGTTGATGGTTTCGCCACTGACGGTTTCGGGGAAATCGGCAAGAAAAACCGCGTTACGCGCGACGTTCATCCCCTGCTCAGCCTCAGGCATCGCGCAACCTAAAATCACATCATCAACATGTTCTGCACCCAGATTACCCGCGCGCTCGACGGCTGCCTTAATCGCTGTCGCCGCCAAATCATCGGGGCGTGTATCTTTCAAGGTTCCTTTAACACCGCGTCCAACCGGGGTTCGAACGGCACTACCAACAACTACATTTAATGGAAAATTCATTTTTCGACTCCTGCTAATTTCTCAAGGGCTTATTGCTCATCAAAATACTTTGCATACGGGCTTGGGTTTTTTCCTCGCCACACAAAGACACAAATCCTTCTTTCTCAAGGTCCAAATAGTCTTGCTCTGAGCGCGGTGTGCCCGTTGCCACATCGCCACCACAAAGGATGTGCGCTATTTTTATGCCAATGCGTGCGTCATGCTCAGAAGCATAGCCCGCCTCGTGCATACCCTTGATATTCGCCACCATGGTTTGCGCCACATCAAGCCCTGCGGCTTTAATGCTTTGTGGCAACGGCGCTCTATAGCCGGCCCGTGCCAAACCAAGCGCACGCCATTTGGCTTGCGACAAAAGATGTTCACGATTAAGCGTAATGCCATCTTCGGGCAACAAATAGCGATAACGTCTTGCATCCTCTGCGCCTGTACCCACCTTCGCCAACGCAATGGTTTCCAGAGCTTTAGCCAGAAAGGGTAATGGATCTGCGCTCGCTTGATCTATATCGTTTGTCCAACGTTCCACCATACGCAAACAACCGGCCCCTGCAGGAACCAAGCCCACGCCCACTTCAACCAACCCGATATAGGTCTCCGCGTGCGCCTGAATCGCATCACAAGACATAGAAATCTCACAAGCACCGCCGAAAGCATATTGAAAAGGCGCTGCAACAACCGGCACCTTCGCATATTTTAGACGTTGATTGACTGACTGAAACGTCTCGACGGCGTACTCAATTTGTGTCCAGTCTTTTTGCTGCGCAGACATGAAGACATAAAGAAGATTTGCACCTGCTCCAAAATGTTGCCCATCATTGCCGATGACAAGCGCTTCGAAGTTTTTCTCCGCCTCGTCGACCGCCTTATTCATCATGTCGGTCACATCGTTGTCGATGGTATTCATTTTGGTATGGACTTCAAGGCACAGACAACCATCACCTAAATCCACAAGTGACGCGCCCAGGTTGTCGTCCACAACATTGTTCGCTTCCTGCTTGATTTGAAAAAGAGGCAAATGTTCCGCATCTTTTGCAATCACCTTAGCACTTTGACTCTGTACATCCCAATAGGTTGTTTCTTGACCATGCTCATAAAAGCTCTTGCGCCCACTGGCCAACATCGTATCGACCCAAGACGGCAGTTCATAACCATCCTTCTTCATGCGCTCGACAGATTCTTCGACACCCATCGCATCCCATGCTTCAAAAGGGCCCATCTCCCAATTATAACCCCAGCGCATAGCTCGATCGACATTGAGAATATCGTCGGTGATTTCCAACAAGTGGCGAGCCGTATAAGCCAAGGTTGACGCCGTGACCTTCCATGCGAATGTGGCTGCTTTATCATCAGCGGAAACCAAGGTTTTAAGCCGCTCTGCCGCATCGTCCTTACCTTTGCAGGCATTTAATGATTCAAAGACAACTTTGTTTTGCGCCCGGTATTCCAACGTTTCAGGATCCAAGACGAGAATATTCTTACCCTCTTTCTTATAGAATCCAGCACCCGTTTTTTGTCCCAAACGACCACTTTCGATAAGATTCTTGATCCACTCTGGTACCGCAAAAACATCCCGCTCTGAATCATCAGGTAATTTATCGTAACAGGTGTTCGAGGTATGTAAAAAAGTATCTAAGCCGACAATATCCGCTGTGCGAAAAGCGGCACTCTTAGGACGCCCCATCGGCTTACCTGCAATTTTGTCTACTTCTTCAATCGTCAACCCAAGTTCCATCATCGTATGAATTGTTTTTTGAATGCCATAAACACCAATACGATTGGCCACAAAATTGGGCGTGTCTTTGCCGATCACAATACCTTTACCCAGCATGCGACCAGCCTCTGCTGCACGCGCAATAATTTCAGGCTTGGTTTTTGGCCCCGGAACAATTTCCAAAAGATGCATATAACGAACTGGATTAAAAAAGTGCATGACCAAAAAGCGATCAGCAAGCGTCTCGGGAAGAACAGAAGAGAGTTCTGCGAGCGAGAGTCCACTGGTGTTCGACGCTAAAACAGCATCTTTCGAAATGTGGGGTGCTATTTTTTGATAGAGTGACTGCTTGATATCAAGACGTTCAACGATAACTTCTATCACCAAATCACATTCGCTAAGGCGACCGATATCATCTTCAAAATTCCCAAGCTCAATCAGCTTTGCTGTCTTGGGTGAATAAAAGATGGCCGGTTTCATTTTTAAGGCTTTTGCAAGACCCGTCTGCGCCACCTGATTACGCATCGCCGAATGGCCACGCTGATCTTCTGGAACATCGGTTGGCATATCCAGCATTAAAGTCCGAACGCCACAACCGGCAAAATGGGCCGCAATCGCACTCCCCATTACCCCTGAACCTAAAACTGCAACACTTTCAATAGATTGAGTCATGAATTTTTCTCCTCACCGGGCTAGACAAAGGTCAAACCTGGGATAAAACCCAATCACCTTCGCCCTGTGCCTTTAAGGGCTAAGGGCGCAAAGCGCAAGCCCTTTCAGGCCTCTTTTGTGCGATTGTTTTCGTGCCAAACTATGCTAAAGCAGGCGCACACAACCATGCTCAGGAGCGAATGAACGTGCCAGAAACCTGGACATTCCGAAAAAAAATACGCCACGCTTTAGGACCCACCTTTGCGCTTTGGCTCGCCTTTGTCATGCTTCGCCTGCAAATGGTTTTGGACCTGAAGCTCACGCTTGAGCAAGCCATCCAAACCAACATCGTGATTGGTATGGCTTACGATCTGCTGATTGCCCTCATACCGCTTTTTATTGCACAGCTTTTTAATACAATACTCCACTGCCGGCTTACCTGGCCCTGGAGCACTGCCGCTTTTGTGCTTTGGGTTTGTACGCTGGCCAACACCTTACACATGCGCTTCTTTCAAACGCCTCTTGACTGGTGGATTGTCCAAATGCATTGGCAAGATCTCTTTGTTGTGCATGACTCCGCAAGCGATCTGGGTCTAACCACAAGCATCATCGCAAGCATTGCCGCGCTGCTCTGTGCTGTGGCTTTGGCTGTGTTTTTATTCAAAGGCATGCCCGTCACCACAAACGGAAATCTTTTTACTTTTACCCCACCAAAACGCCAACAACTTTACCAATGCCTTTATCTCTTTCTCATTCTCGGCATGGGCTGGCAGGCCAATCATTGGGCAAGCAGTCACAAGGGCGGCACCCTGCTCTCGAATCACATCGTACGTTCATGGGCCCTGCAAATTTTCCGTCAACGGATGTATGTTGGACGCAGTCTTGATTGGACCCAATCACTCGGTTCGATGGTCAAAGATGGTCGTAACCCCGCTGCACTTTTGGCCGCCTACAGAGATTACCCGGAACCCCCTTCGCCAGAGAATCAAACACAATGGCCTTTGGTTAAAACCCTGCAACAACATCCCACACAAACCTATCAATTGCGCAAACAATTAGGCCTGCCGCTCGATGGGCCTATTCATCTCATCTTTTTATTCCTGGAAAGCTTTCGGGCTTACGAATTTCAAAAGCCTGAGATTGCCACACACATTTTCCCAGAGCTGCGTGCCATTGTCGACAAACATGGGATTGAATTTAATCAAACCTACTCCTCAAGCTACAAGGCCGGACAAACTGTGCGTGGCCAATTTTCCACGCTTTGTTCCATGCTTCCCAACACGATGGGGGCCGCAACCTACATGGCGCACACACTCCTGCGCGTACGTTGTCTTGCCGAAGTCGCCAAGGAAAACGATTACCAAACCATGTGGATGAACTCCTATAAAAGTAATTATCATTCGAAAAAAAGCTTTGAAGTGATGCATGGCACCGATGTCTTTTATGATGGAGACTATTTTCGTGCGCAAGGCATCGTTCAAAAGACAAGCAAATGGGGCCTCGCAGACAAACCTGTTCTTCAAGAGGCACTTCGGGTCCTCGAGAAAAGTGGTCATTCCCACAAACCCATCTTCGCAAACATCCTCACCATCAGCAGCCATCACCCTTTTACTGAAATTGCAGAGGCACAATTAGATAAATCCCTACCTTTGTATCAAAATGGCAGTGAAAGCTATCGGGGCTATTTATCAACCCTCAGTTATGGACAGGCCGCCGCGGCAGATTTTCTTCAGGGTCTTTTTGACGGCCCCTTAGGTAAACGCACACTGGTGGCAATGCTGGGCGATCACAGCACAACCGTGTTGCCCGGAGAAAACTTGAGCTATGCACAAAAAAGAGAACTTCGCTTTCGCATTCCCTTTGCGCTCTTAACCAAAGAGATGCCAAACCCTCAACAAATAAATACGCCCATTCATCAAGTTGATATTGTGCCCACAGTGGCCAGTATTGCCGGAGTTGACGGGGAAACAACCTGGCTTGGAAAAAACATTTTAGAAGCCCATCCATCTGGAAGTCCATGGATCTACTTTTATCGCTCAGAGTTTCACTACAGAACCGCAGAGCGCGCCTGTTATTCACAATCAAAAAATAAGCTTCGTTGTTTTGACGTTCAAAATGATGACCCGCTTTTCAATGCGAATTTAAAAGAAATACCTGTACGCCCCGAAGAATCCAACTTTTTTAAAGATGTCATGCAGGCCAATATGCATAGCATCGCCTTAAACCTTATTGCGCCCCCAAAGCATCCAGAAGATGATGCCATAAAAGCGCACTGAACATTCAACCCGTCACGATGCACGCCACCTTTGATGACAAAAGATACACATAATTCATTTTTGACCGATGTTTAATCCTGGCCGAAAAAACGTGGCTTGTGCAGCCATTTATCTCGTTGCGTGGTTTCTATCCTCAGACGCTTCAGCCCACACATTGCATCGCAGCCATGCTGATTTAAAGGTGGAAAAAGATGCTGTCCATGCGCAACTTGATATTCATCCCGGCGATTTGGATGAAACCATGCGCTCTCGTTTTGATGCAGATCGATCGGGTAATATCACCTACGATGAAATTCAAGCACAAAAAAAACAGCTTGCGGCATTAAGTCTCTCTGGATTCCGCGTCTTTCGAAACGACTTGCCCTGCCCCCCTGAACTAAAAAACACAAAGACAAGCCCTGCGAGTAAAACGCTCAGGCTGTATATCCTATTCAAGTGTCCTCCCGGCGAACATTTACGCGTCGACATGCCACTTTTAGAACGCATGAGCAGCAAGCACGCACATTTTTTAACCATCAAAGACGGCCAGCATTTTATCGCAACCACACTGAGTCAAAAAAATCGTACGTGGGAAACCCCTGACACAAAAACGCATCTTAAGCAGGCCTGGAATTTTTTCGTCCTTGGATTTGAACATATTCTGGTGGGCTATGACCACCTGCTCTTTCTCCTGGCGCTTCTGCTCGTCTCAACACGTTTTACAGGCCTCCTTGTGGTCATCACCGCCTTTACCCTGGCCCACTCCATCACATTGGCCTTGGCGTACTTTAAACTTGTGGAGTTGCCTGCACAGATTGTCGAAGCCAGCATTGCCTTAAGCATTGTTTATGTCGCCATCGAAAACTGCCTTGTACAGGAACCTCAAAAAAGGTGGCTGATGACCTTTATTTTGGGGCTGGTGCACGGCTTAGGCTTTGCCGGCGTCCTGCATGAAGTGAACTTGCCCTCCACCAGTCGCAGTCTTAGCTTGGCGGCTTTTAATCTGGGCGTCGAAGCGGGTCAAATTCTGGTGGTGCTGGCGGTGTTGCCGCTGCTTTGGTGGCTGCAAAAGAAAGCACCTCAAAACACAACACTGAGTACTGCGCAGAGAAAACAAAATGCTTTTAACTTAGGCTATCGTCTGTTCATCTTTGGCGCCATCACAATGCTCTGCTGGCAATTTCATAGCGCCACAGGGATCGCTTTACTCCTGCTGGTGCCCATGCTTTTTATACTGCATTTCAAGTTGGGTTTTAGAAACGGTGTACGCATAGGCGGCAGTCTTCTAATCGCTGCTTTGGGGCTCTTCTGGTTTATCGAGCGACTTTTCCTTAGTGCTTAAGCGCCTTAATTCAATCCAGCGCTCACCATTTTCAAGCTTGCCCAGCTCTGACTCTAAGGGCACATCTTCAACCGCATCAATCACATAACGCACCTTATCAGGATACGAACCAATGCGCAGTTGCTTGACCAAAGGATGCGCAACATCATAGGAGCTGCTTGCATAAGGGGATTGCGTTGCCGGTAAATCGATCACCAAACGCCGTGGCTCACTCAGCCAAAATGTTTTGACTTCTGCGCTCTTGTCTTCAGCCTTTCCCAAATCGATCCGCACAGCATCTGGAATGCTCAAAGGTTCTATACGATTTGTCTCTTTTTGAGGCTCTGCCTCCTCTTGCAAGGCAGGCGCATCTTCTTCTTGTAGAGGAAGTGGCACCACAGGCGCCATGGATTGCTCTTGAACATCGACATCCTTTGGCGGGGCAACAATTTTTTCCTCTGGAGAATCCGCCACCATTTTTGTTTTATGCAAAGGCGTCACTTTAACGGGGCTTGCTTGCTTTAAGAGATCGTCTGGCAGCGGTATCTCTGCCGCATTCGCCCAACGCGTAAAGCTCAACCAAATATCCTCCCCTTGAACTCCCGTATAAGGCACCAACGCTAAAAGCAAAGCGGCGAGCACACCAACCAACATGCCTAAAAGAGCTGTGGGCAGCAAACGCGGGTTACGCGAACGCAAAGCTGAACGCGGCAATTCATCATCCAATTCAAAATTCAAATGCTGGGTCAGCTTTTCTTCATGACCACCGTCTGAAATGACTTCACGAAAAGTTTTTTGCTCTTCTTTCGGCAAATCCATAAATTCCAATCCATAAATAGGATTGCCTTCAACCGGACGGTGACACCATTTAACCCGACAATAAAATTGCCCCGGCTCTGCGCCGGGTTCGGGTCTAAAACGCAACCAAACATGTTGGTCCATATGCAAATCCAAAGAAGCCGCGCACGCCACACCACCCACGGAAAGATTTAAAATTGTACCTTGGCTCGCTTCAATCCGCTCATCCGAGCGCATCATCACCGGCGCCACAAAGCGCACTCGACCCTTCGAGGCGCGACCCGCATCCATAAAAGCGTCATCAACGATCGCCCGAGCTTCAAGGGCATAATTGGGTTCAAGCTCCACTTCCAAGACCGGCGCATCATCGCTTTCCGCCCAGACTTCAATGTCCTCATCAGAGGACAAGTCGCTGTTATTATTGTCTGTTTTCTGGTTTCTTGATGGATCAAGCATAGAGCCCCTCCAGGCGTTCATTGGGTTTTGATGTAGGATATTGTAGGCTGATGTCAGTTCGTGGGCAAATTTCTGGCCTAAGTTTTTTTACCACGCTCATGACAGGCGGGGCAGATGGTGCTAAAGCCCGTGGAAATTGTCAGACCTATCGACTAAATGCCATAGATGAAAACGCATTTGATATGGGAACATGAAGGAGCAAAACATGGCAAGTGGTGTAAATAAAGTGATTCTTGTTGGTAACTTAGGAGCAGATCCTGAAATAAGGTACACCCCAAGTGGTGCCGCAGTCGCCAATTTTCGCATGGCCACAACCGAAAGCTGGAAAGATTCAGATGGACAACGCCAGGATCGGACCGAATGGCATAAAATTGTGGTTTGGGGCAAATTGGCCGAACTCTGCGGCGAATATTTGGCCAAGGGTCGAATGGTCTACGTCGAAGGTAAGCTGCAAACACGCCAGTGGGATGATCGAGACGGCAACAAGCGTTATACGACAGAAGTCCAGGGACGCGAAGTGACCTTTCTCGGTGGTCGCAGTGACGCAAGCAACAGCAACTACGGTGGCCAGGCAGCACAAAACAATGATGGTGGCAGCAAAGACTTCGATTACGGACCGCCACCCATGGATGAAGACGACGTACCCTTTTAAGGTTCTGACTCTGCCCGGCATGGCATCAAAGAGCATGGTCCCAAACCATGTTGACCCTACTTTTTTGGCCTAAACACGAAATGCGCTATAATGGCCCAGGGGATTGGTCCCTTTATTGGTAGGACAACATGCAACCTGAGCCCAAACCTAAAATCAAAGGCATCAAAGAGGGCATCAAAACACGCGCCGAATACTGGCGCAATTGGCGCCCGCAAGAAGGCATGGGTCAATTCAGAACTTGGCTCTTGGCCACGGTAAGACTTTTCTTCCTGGTGGCCAGACGTCGGGTTTATCAGCAACTCAAATTGCATGCACAAGCGCTCACCTATGACACCATGTTGGCCCTGGTGCCTCTGCTCGCCGTGATGTTTGCCTTGGTCAAAGGCTTTGGCCTGATGGAGCAAATGGATGGACAACTTGAAGAAGTCATTCTGAGTAATTTGTCTGCAACGCCTGAGCTTAAAGTCAGCGTTTCAAAATACATTGGTCAGTTCGTCGACAACGTTCAATCTGGACAGCTCGGTGCGGTCGCCATTCCTTTTCTTTTACTCTCGGTCATTTCATTGCTTGAACATATTGAATTCGCCTTCAATGAAATTTTTGGCATTCAACGCCAGCGTCGTCTTATTACGCGCCTGACAACCTACTGGGCCATCATCACGCTTGGCCCTGTTCTTATCGGTGCATCTTTAACTCTCACCGCCGCCTTACAAACCACAATCGCTGTACAATGGATTGAGAACATTGGCATCATTAACGCCGCACTTATCCATTCATTGCCCTTGGTCATCACTTGGTTTGCATTTGCCGCCATCTACCTGGTCGTCCCGAATACAAAAATTAATTTTAGTTCTGCCCTTAAAGCGGCCATCATTGCCGGCAGTGGTTGGAATATTGCGAAATATGGTTATGCGATTTTTGCCAAAAACGCTTTCACGCTTGAAGGCATTTATGGTCCCTTAGCGGCAATGCCACTCTTCATTTTGTGGCTCTACCTTTCCTGGATTCTGGTGCTCTTTGGTGCGCAGCTTGCCTTTGCTTTTCAAAACATGAAATCCTTTCGTGTCGAAGATGTCAGCCTGGACATGAATCAAGACTATCGTGAACGTGCTGGTTGTCGGGTCTTTGCCGCAATTGCTTTTGACTTCGCCAAAGGCCGGGCCCCCACCAACCCCGAAGAACTTGCCGCTGACCTGGATATCCCAAGACGCGCCGTAGACACCTTGGTCAATGAACTCAAGGATGGAAATTTTATTCGTGAAACCAATCCCGATCGTGGGCTGGTCCCTGCCATTGAACTCGAGCAGGTCTATTTACATCATCTGATTGCCCACTTTCGCCACCTGCCCCCAAGCGCACCTGAACTTAAAAAAGATAAGGTTACTAAGTATTTAGATGAAATTTTTGCGGACATGAAAAATGCTTATGGGGTTATCGCCAGCCGCGCATCGTTTCACGATTTGGCCCAAAGTCTCAACGAAACGGCACAGGCGCAGCAGGACGCACAAGATTCTCCTCCAGAGTCCCCCATCGATGTCCAAAGCAAAGATATTCATTAGCGAAAAGCGTTGACATTTAGACAAGTTAAAGAAAAACTTGGGTGGTTCTATGAGATTAGCGATAAAATTTATAAGCACTTTTGCATGGCTCTTGGTTTTGCCGACCATTCCACTTGTCGCGCATGCAGCCGTGACGGATATTGGTCTTGTTGTCGGTCAACAAAGAATTCTTTCTGCCCCGGGCGTCACGCGTATTGCCATCGCCAACCCGAGCGTGGCCGATGTGAAAGTGATTTCCCAAAGTCAGGTCCTGGTCACTGCGGTGGGCAGTGGGCGAACGGAGCTTACCGTATGGACCAAAAATAATTTTCAAAGCTACAACATCAGTGTCACCCGTATGGATCCAAGCCAACTGAAACGCGAAGTCAGAAAAATGCTTGGTTCTCGTGAAGGCATCAGCGTGCGCGTTGTGCGCAACAACGTCTTTATCGAAGGCAGTGCCATCACACTCTCTGACTTAGAAAAAGTTGAAGAGATCACTGAGCTCTATCCGCAAGTCAAAAACTTTGTCAAACTCGACCCCTCCGCACATTCGCAAATTGCCCAAGCCCTCAATCAGGAATTGGCACGTGTGGGGCTTGAGAACGCCACCGCTGCGGTTGTCGGCTCAACCATCTTTTTGGAGGGCATGGTTGATTCTGAAGCCGAACTAAAAAAAGCTGAAATTATTACCCGCGGCATCAGCAGAAATATACAAAGCGTGCTGCGTGTGGGCTCATCAAAACTTGTCGAACTTGATGTTGAATTTGTTGAAATTGCCAAAAATACCCTCAATCAAATGGGCATCACTTGGCCAACCAACTTACAAGGTCAAGTCGGGGTGACTTACAATCGCTCCGATGTCTTTTCTGGCACACAAAGCAGTGAGGCCATCTTAGGCATGCAAGCCGAAATGACAACATCCTTAGGCATGGCACTTCAGTTTAACGATGGTGTCTCCCGGGTTTTAGCCAGGCCTCGCTTGATCACCACAAGTAGGCAAGAGGCATCATTTTTAGCCGGTGGTGAAGTGCCTATTCCACTCATCACGCAAAATCAGATGTCTATCGAATACAAAGAATACGGCATCAGGCTGCGCATTACACCTATCGCGGAAGCAAGCGGCACCATTCAGGCAAAAGTATTAACCGAGGTGTCACAAGTCGACCCTTCTGTAAGCATTAATGGCTATCCTGGCTTCCTCACCAGACGCGTTGACACCGAAGTCACAGTTAAAGATGGAGAGACCATTATCCTTTCGGGGCTACTGCATCTTTCTGAAAACAAGAATGTATCGAAAGTTCCTTTTTTAGGACATATCCCCATCCTTGGAGAACTTTTTAAGAGTCGACAATTTCAGGAGAGACAGACAGAACTGGTTATTTTTGTCACACCACGCATCGTTGATCCACTCTCGCGTCATTTAAGAGAATTGAGCACGCACATTCTTAAAAAATATAAACTCGCAGAAGACGAAGTGGGTTTTGATATATTCGACTGACAACAAGTCCAGGGGCAATCGTTTGAGGAGTAAAATATGTTTTCCGTAGTCATTGAAGAAAAAGCCGGCGCAACCACCGTCAAAGAGTTTCAAAGCGATGAAGTCACGATTGGTCGAGTACAAGGCAACGACATCATACTGCCCAAAAGCAATATCTCAAAACGACACGCACGTATCATTAATAAAGGTGGCGCTTTTGTCGTCATAGACAGCAAAAGCACCAATGGCACCTATATCAATGGACAACGTATCGATGCCCCATTCGATGTGAACCTTGAAGATAAAATCTACATTGGGGACTTCACATTGCAAATACAATCAGAGGCAGACGCAGAGGACGAGATTGCAGAAGACGAGATATTTGAGGAGCCCACACAATCTGAAATTGAGAAGAGCGAAGAAATTTCAGAGGACGAAGTCTCGCTTACCAGCCAAAGCGACGATGACCTTTGGGATGATGAGGAGGATGAGGATGTTGCAGATGTTGATGAAGTTCCTGCAAAAGCTGCTGCTGCAAGTGAAGAAGCTGAAGACGACTTTGACCATGAGATTAACGATGAAGATGATGAATGGGATGACAGCTGGGAAATTGCCGAAACACCTGATGGCAATCAAGCTGAAAAAAGCGCCGCTGAAGACATTCCTGAACTTAGCAGCCAAGACATCAACGCCTTAGATGATGTACCACATTTAGGAACAGATGCCGAAGAAGCACCACATCCACCAACCATGCCCATGCAAGCCCACAAGGCCAAAGCGGACGCCGAACCCGAAGAAGTCGATTTAGCCTCCGAGTTAGAACCTGAAATAGAACCCGAACCAGAAATAGAAGCCGAAGCAGAGCAGGCACCATCACAGCATGCCAATCTCTCAGAAGAACATTCTCAAGCCTTAGCGCTTGTCCATGAACGACTCCTGCGTTCTCTCGACCTTCGCCGTCTAAACCTGGAAGAAATGAATGATGCAGAATTGCGTGAACGCACCCAAGCCGCAGTGCAAGAAATTGTTTCGGCCATGGCTCAGGAGGACGAAATCCCTGAAGGCATTGACTCGGAACATCTTGTCGAATCGGTTCTCGACGAAGCCTTAGGGCTCGGCCCCCTAGAAAGCTTACTGCAAGATGATTCCATCAATGAAATTATGGTGAATGGCGCCAAGCAAATTTATG
>JASMKV010000464.1 GCA_030749035.1 Myxococcota bacterium
TGCGCATCCGATGCCCCCGTAAACGCACCTTTAACATGGCCGAACAACTGACTCTCGATGAGTTGTGCGTTAAGCGCAGCGCAGTTGATGCTTAAAAGCTTACCCTTACGACCACTGAGCCGGTGTATCTCCTGTGCAACCATTTCTTTGCCGCTGCCTGTTTCTCCTAAAACAATCACCGCCGATGGGTCTTTAGCACAACGCTCTATCTGAAAACGGGCTCGGCCGATGAGCGTAGAATGTCCAGGAATAGCCTTCGTCAAAGCGGCATCGACAACATCATGCCCCCCCATCTCAGCGATTTCGAAAACCAACACCGAAGACCCTAACTTTAGAATCGAGCCATGCTTGAGTTCCACAGAGTTCTCCGACAAAGTCACCGTATCGACCGTGCTGCCATTATGGCTGCCCATGTCTTTGGCATGATATGAACCGGTACGAGCAACCCAAGTCAGCTGAAGATGCTGGCGCGAGATCGTATCATGTGCCAACAAAATATCCTTCTCGCCTTTTGGCGAGCGCCCAACAACTGTTTCCTGGGCGTCGATGGTATACACACCCTCAACCTCAGGGGGAGACAGAACGTAAAGCTGAGCACTTAATCGTTTCGTCCGCTGACGCTGCGGAGTCGTACTTGTTAACGTACGTGATAGATCTGATTCACTCAAAAAGCACCTCTGCAGATAAATCTAGTACGCTTTAAGGCACAATAAAAGTCTCTTTTTCTTTTTCAACCGGTAAGAGCGGCTCTTCAGTCTTTTCGACCTCTTGAGACGGCGGTGGAATCACCGATTTATCCGGAGAGACTTTGACCTGTTTTTTGCGAGCAGAATCCCTGGGTTTTGCTTCTTTTTTGTCTTTCTTCTCAATCCCTACAAGCGGTAAGACTTGTTGGCTTTCAGGTTGTTTCTGCTTCGGTGCCGACACCGCCTGACTTGGAATGCTTTTTGTGGATGGCATAAACTTGTGGACATAAAGCCAATACCCGGCAAGCACAAAGACACCGAAGGCAAACCCCCACATCACCGCGGCGTACCAAGTCATCGGCTTTCTGCTGGGGGGGAGATGGCGTTTGCGTTCTGCGGGTTGAGACGCACGTCCAGGAGAGGCGACGTGTTCTGAAACATCAAAATCACGACCTCTGTGCAATCGTTCAGCGATGGCTTTTAATCTCTCCTTACAAACCTCTGCGCTTGCGATGCGTCGCTCAACATCGTGCTCAAGTAAGTTCATGGTTAAATTCGCGAGAACATCCGGCACATTTTGCGGTAAAGGGCTCGGAGACTCTGTAAGCTGTAAAAGTGCATTTGGTTTGGCGCTACCGGCAAAGGGGTATGCTGCGCTTAACATCTGATAAAGGATCACCCCCAGACTAAATAAATCCCCGCGCGCATCCTGCAGCTCTCCGCGCAAGACTTCCGGGGCCAAATATCGCGGTGTGCCAACAACCTGCCCTGCCTGCGTCAGGGCCTGCTCCTCGTCATGCAGTAACTTTGCAATGCCAAAATCCAATATCTTAATCTTGGGCTCCGATTTGTCAAAGTCACTCACCATGATGTTACCCGGTTTGAGGTCACGGTGCACAATATTTAAGGCATGGGCCGCCACCAGTCCATCAGCGATGCCCAGGACAATGTCGATGGATTGCTTGACACTCAATGGGGCATGCTTGCGAAGGATCTGGCTGAGACTCTGCCCGGGAACAAGCTCCATCACCAAATAAAGCAAGCCGGTCTCTGTCCGGCCAAAATCAATAATCGACACAATATTGGGATGATTCAATTGGCTGGAGAGTTTCGCCTCACGCATAAAACGTTCGACAAGCGTTGCATCCTCATTCCAGCCCATATGCGTCGTTTTAAACGCCACTTTTCTTTCCACCGAAAGCTGTGTCGCCTCGTAGACGGCCCCCATACCGCCTGCACCAATTTCACGATGAATCTCAAAACGCCCATCGATCACCTGGCCGATCAACGCACTTTCACTTTTCTTGATCGGTACCAGAGAGGCCCCATCCCTTGGGCACGCCTTAATATCAATGGTATACGTTTTCCCACAACTGGGGCAATACAGGCTTGGCATCGACTTATTTTTATGTTTTTCAGGCATCAGCTTCTTGACCTAAATGAACGATAATACAAAAACACCACGGACACAAAACCACATCATGAAAAACTTATACCTATTCCCTCTTCTCTTGACCCTCCTTTGTTCCTGCACAACGAACGAAGAGGCGTTAAAGCCGACAGAAAAAGTGCTTGAGAAAACACCAAGTAAACTGGCACAAGTCAATCCTGACTTCATGATTGAACGCAAGCAACAGCTTCACGCATGCGCAAAGGGATTTGATCACCAAACCCTTAATGCCTCTTTAGAGCTCGGCACGACCTATATGCTCAATAATCAGAAACCAGAAGGAAACTTCAATTACGCCTACGACTGGCAAACAGAAGTCCTGGACACAGCAGACAATCAAGTGAGACAAGCAGGCGCGCTCTGGGGCTTAAGCCTGATATACAATGATAACCCAAGTCTAAAAGTAGAAAAAGCGCTTTTAAAAGCGATGGCCTTTTTTAGAGAGCATTCTCAATTGGATCAAAAAGGCAGGCGCTACATCATCTATCCCGGCGATGCTCGGGGTTCGATTGGTACTGTTGCGCTCACAGCACTCGCCTATGTCGATTATCTGCGGACAAAGGCGCTTGAGGTCAATCGTGATAAAAAGACACTGGCTCTGGCTAAGGAGCTTGATGAATATTTAGCGTTTATTGTGCATGCGCAACAAAAAGATCAGCGCTGGCACGCGCGCTACACACACGAGGAAGGCAAACCTATCGGAAGAGCCTCACCCTACTTCGATGGGGAATCCCTTCTCGCCCTGACCAAGGCGGCCAAATATTTGGGTTACACCCAATACATCCCCATCATCATGAAGTCGGCGCAAGCAGGCTATCGCTTGAATGTGACCGAAGCCCTCAAGCTTGATCCTGATTCCAAAACAACCAAAGGCTACTATCAATGGAGTTCCATGGCATTTTATGAAATGGCCACCGCCGGTTGGCTTGGCGCCAAACCTTTTGGTCAGTATGTGATCGACTTGGCCGACTGGATGATTGATGTACACGAAACTCTGAGGCGAACCCGCAACACGGCTTATGCCTATGAAGGCATTATCCATGCCTACCAACTCGCCATGCTAAACAACAACAAAGAAAAAGCGGATAAATTTGCCTGCGTGATTGCCAAAGGCATGCGCAAACTAACCTCGTGGCAAGTCGGCTCGCCAATAGCCAACAAACATGTCAGAGATCAGGCGCTTGAGAACCCTCTTGCGCTAGGTGGCGTCCAAAATCATCGCAAAGAGTCCTATCTGCGGGTCGATGTCGCACAACATCAAATGCATGCGGCGCTTCTGGCACGTCGTTACGTTTATCTTGAGGATGCAGCAACGCCATAAGCCGTGAATAAGACTTTCAAAGTAGACTTTAGGCCACTTTTTTGATGCATGCCTCGAAACAGAGTAATCTGCCGTGTGTCCAAAAAAAAATTCGACAATCTTCTAGATGGTGCCGTCCCTGGGGTGAAGCCTAAATTCAGGGGCACTCTCGACGTTCTCGCCTTTGCCTGGGCGATGCCCGCATCGTCAGCACTCTATTATCTTGCCCCAAGTGGGGTTCAAAGCTGGTGCGCCCTCGCCTTTGGCCTTACGCTCATTTGGCTCTATCTGATCAGCGCACTCTACCACGTACCGATGTGGCCTGAGAAAATCAGAAAAACCTGGCGAAAATTAGACCTCTCTGCCATTTTCCTCTTTTTCGGCGGCTGTTATACCCCCATATGCCTGCTCGTATTCCCGGCAGATCTGGGGAAAACATTACTTGTTGTGATATGGATTATCGTGTTCATCGGCTGCATCAAATGTCTTGTCTGGCCACAAGCACCGCGCTTTATCAACACACTTCTCTATAACGCCTTTGGTTGGGTCGCCCTCTGCTTTCTGCCCACACTCATCAGCAACTTAAGCCCTTTGGTATTTGCTCTTCTTATCCTTGGTGGGGTTTTTCACACGCTCGGCGCCATCGTCTACGCCAAACGTTGGCCCAATCCCAATCCCTATATCTTTGGTTACCACGAAGTTTTTCACGTTTTCTTATTGATGGCGACAACAACACATTTTGCCGCCTACTGGCATATTATTCTCAAGATCTCTTAAAAAAGCAGCAAAGCGCCCCAATAGATATCCAGTAAAAGGTACAAGCCCACAAGAAGCGGCAGGCCGTATTTGGCAATGCGAATAAGCTCAAAGCGTGCAATGCCTAAAAATGCCGATAACGCCAGCATATTTTTAATCGCAAAAAACTTCCAGGGATGCCCCTCCAAGAGAGGGGCCAGGAGAGGATTCAACTCATTGACTGTACCGTTACGCACAAAAACGAATGTGCACACCGTGTCGATAAGAGAAAGTAACACATATGCGCAGAAATAACGCTTTGCTGCGGGACTTAAGCGGTCGACAAAAGTTATCGTCAGTTCTGCTATCTGCGCAGGCACAAAAGAGCGCTTACCATGAAAGGCGTAGCGATCAAACGCTGTGCCCGTATTGCGCCGCCTGTCTTTACCCACATAGCTTTGGGTGGCGACCAAATCATGAGTCTGTAAAATTTTTGCCTGCCCCGGAACAATCGTATCGTCAGCTTCCACAGGAATTTGAATCATGGATGCATCATCCATCGTTCGCTCATGTAATTCGCTCATAAAATCTCGATGCTTTTCACCAATATGGCGAGGCACCATGCCCACAATAAGCGTCACATAAGGCTGCTCTTTCCACGGCAAGAAAGCCAAATAAATCGTCATCTCCGCTGCATGGAGGTCCAAGGAATAAAGTTCCTGCTCCTTTGAAAGATACCCTAAATAACTCATGCAGGGATGCGCTTTATAGAGAGCATTTAAATCTTCTCCTGCTTTTTTGATGGGCTCACCCCATTCTTCGCAGAGATCTTTTTTCAAACGCTCAAGAGATGGGCCAAGTGGCAGCACAAGCTGATTGACCAGGTTGTCCTTTTCCTGTGCAAAGGGGCGAATGATACGATCATGAACTTGTGTTAAGCGAGCCACGGTCCATTTGAGAAGCGCTTGGCTTCTCTCCCAAGTGTAGACTTCCGACGATGATGCCTGGTAACCCTCTAATTTTGTTGTCGAACGCCCCACCGCCAGAAGTTCGCCAACCGCTTTTTGTATGTTCCTCGCTTTGCCGGGTTTAGGCACTATGGCGGCCGCCAAACGCCCCGCTTTGACCGCCACAAGATTCGGCACCTCTTTATAGGGCGCCCACAAAAGCGAACGGATTTGCGAATGTTTCTCTTTGCATATTTTGAGGAGTTCAATCCCGCCCTCGTTTGGCAGTTCATAATCCACAACAAGCACAGAGACCTTTTCTGCGTCCAAGAGAGTGCACGCCTCATTAAAAGACGACGCACGCAAGACACTTTGACCAATGAGCGCTTGCATCAGCATCTTAAGCGACTGGGGTTCATGAGAGACCAAGAGGACCCTGCCAAGATTCACATCCAATTCTGTCGCGTCATCATAATCCATACTCGTGCCCTTAAAGCTTTACCAGAGACCAAGCTTAAGGGCAGCATAACTGCCTAGAGGCCAAGCAAACAAGAAAAATACAGTCTTGATTGGCAAAACATAGTTAGGCATGTTCATCCTTAAGGAGACAAGCATGCCAGAACAATCCTTTTGGGCGCAGCGATGGGAAAAGAATGAACTTGGCTTTCACGAGCTGGAAATCAATGCTCACCTGAAAAAATACATTCATGCGCTTTGCCCCAATGCAGAGAAAAAAGTCCTTGTTCCCCTCTGCGGTAAAACCCTCGACTTACTTTTCCTGAGCACACACTTTGGTGAAGTCTGGGGGATCGAATACATTGAAAGTGCTGCCATTGATTTCTTCAGGGAAAACAAGATGGAACCAAGCATTGAAGACATTGGTTGCGGAAAACTCTATCAATGCGCCAATATTCATCTCGTCGTTGCTGATATCTTTGCCTTTTTGGACGAGACCTCGATGTGCTTCGATGCACTCTACGACCGCGCCGCCCTTATTGCGATGGAAAAAGACAAACGCAACCGCTACGCCCAATTGCTTCGCACAAGATTAGATGAGCACGCTACAATCCTTGTGGTCGCACTCAACTATCCCCAAGAAGAAATGGACGGACCACCCTTTAGTGTGGCCCCTGATGAAATCCAAGGGCACTTTGAAACGGACAAGGGTCTTAAATTGCTTGAAGACCAGGACATTCTTGACCCGCAAAGCAGATGGCGTCAAAGGGGGGTCACGCGTATGCGCGAAACGGTCTTCGTTAAAGAGGTCTCTTAGGCGTTGTTTAAGGCCATCTCTTCAAGCAGAGCGAGCCTGTCGTTCCCCCAAAACTGCTCACAGCCAACAAAAATTGCCGGAGCACCAAAGGCACCGCGTTCAACCGCCTCATCAGTTGTGGCACGAAGCGCATCTTTAATGGGCTGGTCCTGAGCCGCTTCTAAAAAACGTTCTGCCCCATCACCCATCTCTTCGAGCAGGCCGCCAAGTACTTCTGCTTCCGAGACATTCTTACCCTGCCCCCAGTAAGCACTCTGTACCTTCCAGGCAAATTCATCGCCACGGCCACCCTGCAAAGCCGCAGTGGCCACCCGCATCGGCAAAATCGTATTGAGTGGAAAAACAACCTCATCAAATCCGCATAGCGGGACATTGTAGAAGGCTGCCCAACGTTTGAGATCGTGAAGCATATACTGAGCTTTTGCAGGCACTTGCGCAGGCATCGTGTTGCCACAGGCGCGGAAAACACCGCCCAGCAAAAACGGACGCAACACAATCTCGACCTGATGACGTTCTTTGAGTCCTGCCAACTGGGTAAAGGCCAAATACGTGTAGGGACTGCCCACATCCCAAAAAAACTCTATTTTTTTCATGAACTTACTCCTCGCTTGCCAATGCCGACTCTGTCCATATCATGCCCTATCAGAACCTCAAGCAAGCCTTTTGGCATCCAGGCCACAGACTTACCACCTTGTCAAAACATGTCGGGAAAAATAAGATATATCAACAATGCCTGGTAAGATATCCAATGGCTCCCCAACCCAAGGAGCCACTTTCGCAGAGCCCGTCGCCGATACGCCGAACGACGCAGAATCCCTGCGGACAGCTTCGACGGCCCCTCTAACGCCTGGAGATGAAGCGCGCTTTGGCGCACCCAGACAAGATCGACGTGTTCTTGGTCTGCGCAACCCCTTAAGGCGCCGCACCCTCGATCCCCAAAGCATCCCAGGCGGCCAGGACCGCACCATCCTGCAGCTTCAATTACAAAACAAACTC
Source organism: Myxococcota bacterium (assembly GCA_030749035.1). GTDB lineage: Bacteria > Myxococcota > XYA12-FULL-58-9 > XYA12-FULL-58-9 > JASMKV01 > JASMKV01. The sequence continues at coordinate 7,388 of JASMKV010000464.1, forward strand.
GAAACAGCCATCAAAGCCTTTAAAAAAATGAAGCGCAAAAGAAGCAAAGACCCGCTGGTCGTCAACATGTCACGCCGGGCTGAAAAACAGCTTGAAGATGTTTATCAACTGACCCAGAAATACTTCGATGCATTGGGTGTGAAATACACCGCCATCGAAAACAAAACTAAAATCATTATTGAACCAGACAGCAAAACAGCCTTGGGCCGATTTGCGCAAGGCTTAGCCGAAAAGCACAATGTGCGCCTCGAGTACCGCCCTTTAAGGCTCTGGGCTAAAGGCGTACGCGGCAGCTTTATTACCGGCAATCCAGATAAACTTTTGATGTCCCATGCAGGTATTATCGCGGCGAAACCAACCTCGACCGAAATCCATGAAGCCAGACATTCCTACCATAAACAACGCTTCCACGTACGTAACCAACATAGTCTTTTTAGTGGTAATGCCTTTCCGCCTGATGCGGGTTGGCGGGACAAAAAAAAGAGTTATGCCAAAAGGTTTTCACTCGAAGAATTATCCACTTTTGGCCTTCAACACGTACACGCTGCTGGTGGCTTGGGTGTCGTGCGTGCCGGGCTTGCAGGGAAGATCCAACTTTCAACCAAAGAAATACAAGGGCGACTGCAAGGCATTCTCACCAATCTGGACGAACGGGCCGACAAATCTTCCGGGCCGGTACTGGCCAAAAGACTCATGGGCACCTGCAGAAAACTCGAAAGCGATCTTAACGCCCATCGTATGAGCTTTTATAGAGATCCGGCAGGGACGCTGCAGCTCATGGCCCGCAACGAAGAACATCGGGCCACGGGCCAATTTACTTTCTCAACCAGTCAAACCAAAAAATCCGGCCTTGCCTATATCTCTTGCACCTATCGCGATCTTGACAGTGGACGGCGGCTGGAGATTCCTCTTTTGCACAGCGGCGCCAAAGCTCTTTTTTGGGATTCACTGGTCAAGCTCAGCGAATCGACGCAGCCCGAAAAACGACTTCGCCTGCTCCTTGAAGAATATATAAGGCCACATAACGAAGCTCTTATGACCATCGCGGCAAAACAAACCCAACTCTATGCGGCTATAGAAAGTCATAAGAAAACACTTAAAGAGACCTTAGAAACCGCATCAACGCCTTGGACGCTACAGGATAAAGAGCGCATTGCTCTGGCGGTGGAAAACCTCAGACTCAATTTGCGTGCGCTACGACAAACCATTAGCGAACCGACCAGCGATTGAGACAAAACGAAGGAAGCCTTAAAACGTCTTGCTTCGAGCAAATTCCTGTCTTAAAAAGAGAGGTCACCTTGAGCGCCCGTAGCTCAGCTGGATAGAGCATCGGCCTTCTAAGCCGAGGGCCACAGGTTCGAATCCTGTCGGGCGCGCCATACAAATTAAAACCCATTTAAAAAAAAGAGACGTTTTAAGAAAGCTTAACGTTCAGACCAATCAAAAGTTTCTAAATGATGGCGCAGTGCGCTCATGGTTGGAAAACGTCCGAGGATCAAAGAAGACTTCAGGCCGGCAACAATATAACGAATTTCTTTAGATTGACGGGCATAATGTTTGCGCCCACCTAAGCACTCATAAAAGACACTGATCGCATCGAGAATATCCTGTTGGCGTTTGCTCGTATTGGCTCGACCCCAATGATAAAAATCGATCAGTTTAATTTCAAAGCCAATGCCCATCGGGCGCACCAGAATATTCTGCGAGTGAACATCGCCATGGTACTCCTTCAAGGTGTGTACTTCTTCAAGCCCCTTGACCAATTGGTAAAAAAGGTGAAGCGCCTGAAAAGGTTGCAGTCGTTTACCCGACTGCTGCGCCAACCAATCTTCAAGCGGTTTGCCGTCACACAGTTCTGAAATTAAACAAAGCGCCTTGTCTCCAGAGACAGTAATGTCTTGCGTGTGATGATACTGCAATACAATAGAACACCTGCGCAATTTGTTAAGTTTTTGTGCCGACCAAACAGCCATCTGAGTGCGCGGTGCATCAGAGAAATACAGCTTAGCGGCCCGATGAATATCCGTGTCGCGCTCGACAATTTGATACACTTCGCCTTCTGAACCCTGCCCCAACTTATTGACGATTTGATATTGTGTTCCTAAGTAACGACCTTCTTCCAAGTCAAAACTCTTATTTTTTCGCGCGGCATAAGCCATCAAATTACCCCTGGCACACCACCACCCGACATGGGATGGATGAAGTGTGTTCGCGGCATTAAGCGAGTTTTTAAATTTTGTAAAGCGTAAAATGTTTTTTTTACAAACGCTCTAGAGTTGTGCGTCTGGTTGCGCATCAGGGTGCGCCGCAACAAAAGCAGGCAGGGACGAAAGTCGTGATTCAATCGCCACCAATTCCGCTAAGGGCGCTAAGTCGACCCCAAAACGTCGCGCATTATAGAGCTGAGGCACCAAACAACAATCGGCCAGACTCACCTCATCACCGTAGCTGTAGCGCCCTCCAAAGGAAGCAACCGCCTGGGCAAAAGCACCTAAACCGCGGCTAATCCAGTCTTTTGACCACTTCTGCGTTGCGGCCTTATCCAAACCGCAATCTTTGGCAAGCTTCTGCATGACCCCAAGGTTTTGAATCGGCTGGGTGCCGCTGTTAATAATTTGACTCAATTGCCGTACCCTGGCCCTTTCCATGGCCGAGTTCGGCAAAAGGGCTGGTTCAGGATATACTTCTTCGAGATATTCTAAAATCGCCGTGCTCTGACTCAATGCCTGCCCCTGCACATAGAGCACAGGCACCTCTTCCATCGGATTACGCAAACGATACTCACCCGAATGCTGTTCGCCGCCATCGCGAACCAAATGGATCGGCGCATAATGAAAATCGAGCCCCTTATAAGACAAAGCGATGCGCACCCGCCAGGAACAAGAAGAGCGCCAATAAGAGTAGAGTTCAAGTTCCATGATCAGCCTTTCAAGGGTACAACTTCCTGCTCAATCTTGCCAAAAATACTTTCCCCGGCCTCATTGAACATTTCGATGCTCACTTTATCACCATGGCTCATAAATGGCGTTTTGAACTCACCCGTCTCAATCTTTTCCAGCATGCGCTTTTCCGCCAAACAAGATGAACCTCGGGCTCGGTCTTCATTGGAAATCGTACCGCTACCAATAATTGTCCCCGCACCCAGGCCACGTGTCTGACAAACGTGTTGCAAAAGCTCGAAAAAGCTAAAATGCATCTCTGGACCAGCATTTGGATCACCATATTTTTCGCCATTGAGATGTGTGAGCAAAGGCAAATGCAAGCGACCATTTTGCCAGGCATCACCAAGCTCGTCCGGCGTCACCGCAAAAGGACTAAAGGCGGAGCTGGGTTTCGACACGAAAAAACCAAAACTCTTCGCCAATTCCGCAGGAATCAAGGAGCGCAAGGAGACATCATTGCAAAGCATGGCCAACTTAACATGCTTTTGCGCATCACCTGCTTTGGTCAATTGCGGCACGTCATCGGTAATGACGGCAATTTCTGATTCAAAATCACAGCCCCAAGCTTCATCATGTAAGGGAATCGGCTCACGCGGTGCCAAAAAAGTGTCAGAGCCTCCCTGATAAACAAGAGGGTCGGTTTGCAGTGTTGCTGGCGGCTCCGCACCGCGAGCCTTTCGCACCAGGACAATATGATTAATAAAGGCACTGCCATCAATCCAGGCATAAGATCTAGGCAGCGGACTTAAGAGGTCTTGCACATCGATGTCAAAGCTATCATCGACATCACCTTCGTTAA
>JASMKV010000465.1 GCA_030749035.1 Myxococcota bacterium
GAAGAACGCAAAGGTGAAATTAGTGAAATTTTTTCTGAGCTCAAATCAAGCTATGTGCGTAATCGCATCATTGCTGAAAAAATTCGTATCGGTGAACGTGGCTTGGCCGATATCCGTGCTATTGACTGTGAAGTCTCGACATTAGAGCGCACACACGGCTCAGCACTTTTTACACGCGGGGAAACGCAAGCTCTCGTCACAGCAACACTGGGAACCCGCACCGATGAACAACGCATCGATGGCCTCTATGGAGATTATTTTATAAACTTCATGCTGCATTACAACTTTCCAGCATTTAGTGTTGGTGAGGCGCGGCCTTCACGTGGTCCTGGCCGTCGTGAGATTGGTCATGGTACTCTGGCACATCGCGCACTTGAAAGTCTCGTCGAATTTTCTGATGACTTTCCGTACACCATTCGTTTGGTCTCAGAGGTTCTTGAATCAAATGGTTCATCTTCGATGGCAACCGTATGTGGCGGCTCTATGGCGCTGATGAATGCCGGTGTCCCCATGAAAGCACCTTGTGCAGGCATTGCCATGGGCTTGATTAAAGAAGGTGATGATATTGCCATCTTGTCAGATATCTTAGGGGACGAAGATCACCTTGGAGATATGGACTTTAAAGTTGCCGGAACACCAAATGGTATTACTGCAATTCAGATGGATATTAAGATTGACGGTGTCAGCCGTGAAATCCTTGAAACTGCACTTGAGCAAGCACGTCAAGGTCGTATGCATATCCTAAGCTGCATGGAAGAAACCATCAAAGAAACCAGCACCGAGCTTTCTGATTTCGCGCCACGTATTACAACCATACAGGTTAAGCAGGATAAAATCCGTGACGTTATTGGTAAAGGCGGAGCTGTCATTAAAGACATCATCGCCAAATCCGGCTGTCAGGTGGACATCAATGATGACGGTGTTATTTCTATCGCCAGCGCCAGCGGCGAAGCTTCTGCCATAGCGATTGAAATGATCGAAAACATCACACAAGAGCCAGAAATTGGTAAAACCTATATGGGTATTGTCCAAAAAATCACTGACTTTGGTGCTTTCGTACAAATCTTTCCAGGTACAGATGGCTTGGTTCATATTTCTGAACTGGCCCATCACCGGGTAAATCGTGTTGAGGATGTCCTCCAGGAGAAAGATGAAGTGGTCGTCAAGTGTATTGGTTTTGACCGCGGTAAAATTCGTCTTTCGCGAAAGGCAGCTCTCGACGAGCAATAGCGATGCCCGCTAAGACAGGTTTGAGCCCGGCACGTCAACTCGCGTTACAGGTCTTGGTTCGTGTGCAACGTGATGCGGCTTTTGCTGAACGCGTCTTGCACGCTGGGTTTGATCGTCTTGACCTGAGCGCTGCGGATAAAGGCTTTTGTACCGAACTTGTTTTCGGTACTTTGCGCTGGCAGATTCAGATTGATCATCTTTTAAATGGATTTCTTAAGAAACCACTGCGCAAGCTTCCAAGTCAGGTTCAAAACACACTTCGACTTGGCGCCTATCAATGTAGTTTTTTACGAACCCCTGCTTATTCGGCAGTTGATCAAGCACAGCGGCTGATTGGGCGGGAACACCCTGCCTACAAAGGTTTAGTTAACGCTGTTTTGCGGAAATTCACTGAAGACACCCCCGGGCAATTTCTTGAAAGCACCACCTACAAACAATGGAGTTCTGATGAGCAGTTGTCGCATCAATATGCCTTGCCTGTATGGGTTATTGGGCACCTCCAAAAAAGTTTAGAGCCAAAAGAGGTCGCACTTTGGCTGGAAAAGACCAAAATCCCCAAAGGCCTGCATCTGCGCGTGAACACCCTGGAGACAGATCGTGACACCTTAGTTAAAAAATTTACGGCACAGAGTATTCAGGCACAAACGGCAACTCCCCTACCCTATACGATCCTCACTCAGCAAGCCGGCTCGCCTGTCAATATGCCTGGCTTTGCGGACGGAGAATTTACCGTCCAGGACATTGCCGCCCAATACGTTGGTGCCATCACACAAGCCAAGCCTGGTGATGTGGTTATCGATTGCTGCGCTGCACCCGGTGGAAAAACAACACATTTAGCTGAACTGATGCAAAATCGCGGCAAAATCTATGCTGTCGACATCCATCCTGGACGCTTAGGACTGCTTAAAGAAAATGTGGAAAGACTTTGTATTGATATTGTCGAACCGCTTATCTTAGATCTTAGCGATCCCACTGCACTCGCAAACAGCCCCTTAAATAAAGAGGACCCATGTGCAGATATCATCCTGCTCGACGCCCCCTGCTCGGCCCTGGGAACCATCAACAAAAACCCTGAGCTGGCCCTACGCCCAGAGCCCAACATCAACGAGCTGGCCAAGCTGCAGCTGCATTTGCTTGAGCAAATGGCGCCTTATGTCAAACCTGGCGGGGCCATCGTCTACTCGGTATGTACATTTACCAAAGAAGAGGGACAAAACAATATCGAGACATTCTTGCAGCAAAACCCGCAATTTACCGTGGATCTAAGTTTTTTTGAGATTTTAAGCAAATTAAGTATCGAACATCGCGAACAAGATAAAAGCAAACACGGTTATAATCTCTGGACTCATATTCTTGGTGGAGATAGTTTCTTTGTAACAAGACTCAAGCGAAATGCATAAATGACCATAAGACCTGAAAGCATCTTCTTTCTTATCTTGAGCATCGGGTGTTTAGCCACGCCGAGTTCTGCACTTGCCCAAAAACTCAACCCCGACTCTCATGCAAACTCTGTCGGAGAACTTTATGTGCAGACAGAAATTCTGCGCAAAAAACAAATTCGGTTTTGGGGAACCAAAGAAATACTGCGGCATGGATTTGCCCACACACCCGTGCCCAAAAGAACAATACGTCGTCTCTTTAGCGACATCAAAAGTCAAAAACGCACCAGACCTTGGCATTTGGCAACCACAACAAAGCTTGCCATGCTTGGGGCATCCCCTATCACGACAGACACTGCAAGTACTCTATCACCGCAGGGTGGCAAATTTGATATCCCTATTCTGCGTGCTCCAATGGTCAATCAATACATTGATTACTTTACGGGGCGTGGACGAAACATTTTCCGAACCTGGCTAAAGCGTTATGACCGCTACGCCCCTTTAATGCGGCCAATCCTCAAAAAACATGGCGTGCCTGAGGATTTGGTCTACATCTCGATGATCGAGAGTGCATTTAACTCTAAGGCCTACTCCATTTCGGCCGCAGGTGGATTTTGGCAATTTATTCCATCGACTGCACGGCATTTTGATCTGACGATGAATACCTGGATCGATGAACGACGGGATTTTGTCAAATCCACGGAAAAAGCCGCCATATATCTCAAGCAACTCAAAAAGAAATTTGGCGACTGGCATCTGGCTTGGGCCGCTTATAACGCCGGCGAAGGCCGTATTCGGCGCGCACTGAGGCGGCATAGTGTTGAAACCTATTGGGAATTATCAAACATCAAAAATGCCATTGCCAAGGAAACAGTACATTATGTACCTCGCGTTATTGCCTCGGCAATCCTCGGACACTCCCGTAAAAAATATGGATTTACCGATATCAAATCCTTAGATCGTCTTTACTATGAGCAAATTCGTGTCGAAGGGGCACTGGATCTACGACGATTGGCCAAAAGATTTGATATTCACATCAATCGGCTCCGCCTTCTCAATCCCGCCCTCAGGCATGATATCACCCCACCCAAACGCTCCTGGAGATTGCGTGTGCCACCAGGAAAGGGCAAAGAAATCGCCCAATGGTTAAAAAACCTCCCTGAAGAGAAGAGATTCACCTACACCAAGTATAAAGTTAAATCGGGTGACAGCCTCTGGGAGATCGCAAAAACATTCCGCACCACGATTTCAGTGATTCGCGACTTTAATCGCATCAATAATGTCAAAACCTTACGCCTTGGACAAACGCTTCTTATCCCCGCCTTGCGTTCTACAGAGGTTAAAACCGCTTCCAAGCGTCGGCGGCCACAGACAAGCCAAACCAAGTCGCCCGCCCCTGCCTATCAAAAGACTGGACATGAAAAACGTTATACCGTCCGCAAAGGTGATACATTGTGGCGAATCGCAAGAAAATACTCCATGAATGTTGCTGAACTTAAACGACTGAACAATAAACGCTCGGACAACCTTGATATTGGTGAGCGTCTTATTCTTAGCGCCACAAAACAAACGAAGCGCACATCCAAACCTGCACAAGTGACTGTCAAGGCCGGTGATACCCTATGGCGTATCGCCAAACGCCATAATCTAAGCGTTGCGAAACTCAAGACATGGAATAAATTAAAAGACGCCGACCGACTAAGTATTGGTCAAACCTTAAGGCTCAAGCCCTAAATCCGGATTTAAGAACCGAGAAAAGAGTGTTCTTTCCGACTTACGCACTCTAAAAATGTTGTTTTCTTGCGGCGATTCAGTACCGCGCCCAAACAGCGCACATAAGTCGCTAAACCAAACTCCATAATAATGATAGGAGCCTTCGTCACAAGATGACGTGTTGTAATGACGCCGTGCATGGTCCCCTCCAATACTTGACGTTCTCGGCTTGATTACCGATATGTTGCGCACCTCGATCACGTTACTCTGAAAATTTTATTTGAACTAATTTTCTGCGAAATTAAAGCGCTTAGCTCAAAGGCTGAAAGATAGGGGCTCAAAAGAAATCGAATCTTTTAAACAAAAATTATTTTTAAAAAATGTACTTTGGGCGATCTAAAAAATCAGGCCCACCAGGTTTTCAACAATAGTCCGGTCTACAATCCTTTACCCAGAAAATCCTTGATCGAATCATAGATCGCATCCTTATCTGCGATTTCACTGGTCAGCAGTCTTTCGTCCTTGTCGAAGGCCTCACGCAAATCTTTGATAAATTGTCCTGAGCCATAGGGGCTTTCAACCTGGCCGTAACAAAAAACATTCGCAATGGGCAAAAGTTTATTCTTGAGTAAATCCACACAAAGCCTGGTGTCATCAGCTGACCAATTATCGCCATCTGAAAAATGGAATGGGTAAATATTAAACTCGCTCGGTGGATAATCCTTATCAATAATTTCCTCACAAAGCTTATATGCACTCGAAATCATCGTTCCGCCAGATTCCCGGGTTCTAAAAAATGTATCGCGATCGACCTCCTTGGCCATTGCATCGTGAATAATATAACGGGTCTCAACCCCCTTATATTGCGAACGCAGCCAGGTATCGATCCAGAATGACTCAATACGCACAATCTCTTTCTGCTCGTCTCCCATGCTGCCTGAGACATCCATCATATAAATCACAACCGCGCTCACCTCTGGCTCACTCTTGACCTTCCAGGAGCGATAACGCCTGTCATCACGCGTAGGCACAACAATCGGGTTGTCTTTATTATAATTACCCGTCACCAGTTGTCGGCGTAATGCTTCTTTGAAGGTTCGTTTAAAGTGACGCAGTGATTCAGAGCCCGTGCGCTGAATTCCCACATAGCGAGGTTTTTCGGAAATGAGTTTTTCCCGGCCTTTAGGTTCTATTTTAGGCAGTTCTAAGGACTCACCTAAGATTTGAGCAAGATCTGCAAAATCAATTTCCACCTCAAGTGCGTGCTTACCTGGATCCTTCCCCGCTTGACCGGCGCCCTCCTGCTCGTCACCAACATTACCCGGTTCTAAGCTGTCACCAACTTCGCCCTCACCCTGTCCTGTCCCGCCCCGGTCTCGGTGGTCAAACTCAAAATGCGGTAGATTAATCTGTGGTACAGGAATGGAAACAGTTTTATTGCCCTGGCGTGAAAGAATTTCGCCCTTCGAAATGTACTTCTTCAGGTTTTCCTTAATCTTCCCCCTAACAATCTGCCGAAAGCGGGAGTGGTCCTGTTTTATTTTGTCGCCCATAATACCCTAAGTCGACCTGGTGTTATTCTTTTGCGTCCCCACGAGCAAAAATCGATGCGACAAAATTAAGAACATCAGAGGCACTTTCATCATTATAGCCATAATTCTTAATCAGACGCTCTTTAACAATGTCGATTTTCTCTTGCGTGTCGCGATCGACAACGTTGGAGACAAGTGTCGTCAACTTGATGGTGTCCTTTTGATCTTGAAAGAGTTTTAACTCCAAAGCTTTGTGTAAGCGCTCGTTTGTACGATAATCAAATTTCTTACCTTCAACCGCCAAAGCGCCAATGTAATTCATGATCTCACGCCTAAAATCATCCTTGCGACTTTCAGGAATATCAATCTTTTCTTCAATCGAACGCATCAATCGCTCATCAGGCTCTTCATCCTGACCCGTGTATTTATTCTTTACACGTTCTTTTTGGGTATAAGCTTTAACGTTATCGATGTAATTTGCACAAAGTTTGGAAATCGCATCCTCATCGGCAGAAATTGCTCTTTGCACCTCATTTTTAACAATATCTTCATATTCCTGACGAACCACGCCAATCAGATCAAGAAAGCGCTTTCGTTCATCCTCATTGGTAATCAAAGAATGGGAACGCAACCCCCCTTCAAGCTCGTTTAAAACCAAGAAAGGGTTAATGCTTGTATCACTTTTATCACTCACCAAAGCATTGGAAATCTTATCCTGTACAAAACGTGCAGAAATCCCTTCCAAACCTTCACGGTCAGCCGTTTTACGCAATTCTTTTACGCTGTCTTCGGTATAACCAGGAAGACTTTTCCCATCATAGAGCTTCAACTTTTGCAGCGTCGATAAATTGGGATCTTTGGGTTCTTCAAGCCGTGTAAGCACAGCCCACATCGCCGACATCTCTACGGTATGCGGTGCAATATGTTTCCCACGTATGTTTTGGTTATTATAATCCTTCTTATAAATTCTAATCTCTTCACTGAGCTTCGTGATATAGGGAACATCAATTTTAACCGTACGATCACGCAATGCTTCCATATATTCGTTGGAAAGTAATTTCTTGTATTCCGCTTCATTGGTATGCCCAATGATGACTTCATCAATATCTGTTTGCGCAAACTTTTTCGGCTTAATCTTGTGTTCCTGGGTTGCACCGAGAAGGTCATAAAGAAACGCGACATCCAACTTTAGAATTTCAATAAATTCAATGATGCCCCTGTTGGCCACACAAAACTCACCATCGAAATTAAATGCACGTGGATCCGAATCGGAGCCAAATTCAGCAATTTTTCGATAGTTAATGTCCCCCGTTAATTCGGTGGAGTCCTGGTTCTTTTCATCTTTAGGCTGAAAAGTGCCAATGCCGACTCGATCCTTTTCGGAAATCAGAAGTCGACGAACCCGCACGTGCTCCAGGGTCTTTGCCAGATCTCCTTTATAGTGCTCCATCAACAGCCGATGAATATATCGACTGGCTGGGTTTAAATCACCACGTATTGAAAAAGGATAAACCGCATCTTTTGTATTCAACTCCTGGTACATGCTTTCCCGATATTCTGGCGGAATAATTTTAAAAGGGTCTTCATGCATGGGATCAGGCAATACCGGATGCCCGCCAGAAATATGTAAAAGCTCTTCGGGCAAATGCCACTCAAAGGTAAAGAGCCGCCCCTCTGCCGAACGCGAGTAATGTTCCAAGCCCTTCTTTAACAATCTCGCAATGGTCGACTTTGAACTGCCCACTGGACCGTGCAGCAAAATAACTCGCTTCTCGGTGCCATAACCAAAGGCTGCGCTTTTAAAGACGTTCACCAAGCGCATCAAGGGAATATCCAAACCATAAATGGCATCCGCACCGTCACTAAAGGGATCGTCAAAAAAGGGATAATGCACGAGTTTCTTTTTCGAATCGACATACTCTTCGCGACCAAAAGAAATAATCATATCGTACACACGCTGAAATGCATTGCGTGTGACCTGGGGATCTTTTCGAACAATTTCAAGGTAATCCTCAAAGCCGCCCTCCCAATGAAGGTCTTGATATTCTTTAATGTCTTGAAACGTTGAAATCTTATCGACCAGCTTGGCCATGCGTACTCCCTTAAAAACTTGATGCGCCCCTCATTTTAAGAGACACAAAAATCGGACAAAAGTTAAACCAAAACCTTTAAGCCTTCATGGCTTAACCCACTCATACTGCTCTATAATTGTCTTATGGATAAGCGTCTTACACAAGCTTTTTACCATTCAATTTAGACTCCTTGCGCAATTTTAGCCTATTTAGGACAAAATTGTTAATATGCCCCTATGTTAAGACGTCCCCCGAGCAGGTTCTATTCTTTACTCCTGCTTTTCGCATGTCTCCATGCCTGCACCAGTATATCGAGCGTGCAGGGGCCCGAAACCATCATCCAGCCCGAAAAAATGGGCTACACGCTGCTCAAATATGAAGAGCCGGGCATGGGAACTCTCTTTCAAATTCAAGTCTGGAGTCAAGCCCC
>JASMKV010000466.1 GCA_030749035.1 Myxococcota bacterium
GGGTTAAGCCTTCCGCCTGAAAGAGCAATCAAGAGGTGCGCCATCGAGGTGTCCAACATTCCTGTAACAAAACCACCCTGCACCACCTGGGTTGGTGAATGACAAAACTCAGGCACAGCCTCAAACTCCATTGTTAAAAGCGGAGGATTTGATTCGAAGTGAGTGGTTTTCCCATTTAGTGTGTCTAAACAAGGAGGTCTGTGTGAGCTTAGCAGTTCTAATATTTTCTTGTTCTTGCTCATACCAGGACGGGGTTATCGACCCAAGGCTTTCTTGCTGAGAAAGACTGGAAACTCAGCGCGTATCTTGTCGTCAACTTCATCGCTCACATGTTTTGGAAAGTGGGTAGCAAGAATATGTTCTTTACGTTGAACAGCTTCGCTTAAGGCCTCTGGCTTTCCTGCATCACTCCAATCATTGGGGCTGAGTCGGTTGTAAAACTCAGGATAGATGTATTCAGTTTGCATAACCTTCAGCGTTTGATCCGAGCCCAAGTAATGCCCTTTGTTGCTTAGGCAAACATCCTTAGTGACATCAAAGGCCAGGGTTTCTTCATTCACTGTCACACCCTTGACCATGCGCATGCAAGCACCAAGAACATCGTTATCCATCAATAAACTTTCCGGACAGGCGCTCAACAAGCTGGCATACATACCCGCTGACTCATAGATAACATTAGCTCCAGACAATGCTGCGATTGCAACATTTGAGGCGTGCTCTGCGCCGCCTTGAAAATCAGGCAATTTAGAATCCGACATTCCGCATCCGGTGCCAGTTGGCAAATCAAGGTGTTGGCCAATTTGTGCGCAAGCCGCTGAGAGAATGCCTTGCTCGGGTGAGCCCCCGCTCATGGCCCCGGTGCGTAGATCAGAGACAAAAGGCCAAGTCCCCAAGATTGCCGGAGCTCCAGGTTTAATCGCATTGACATACACCAGACCACCCAAGCATTCCGCCCAAGCTTGGGACACCGTACCTGCCAGACAGGCAGGCGCAGTTGCTCCGGCCTGGCCTGCTGAGAGCAGCAACACTGGCATGCTGCCTTCAACAGCAATGCGTAAACATTCCAATGATTCCTCAGCAAATTTCATTGGCGGTACCACAAAACAGTTGGACTGGCTGACAAAGGGTCGCGCCCTCCAAGCCTCTTCACTGCCAGCCATTAAGTGCAAAAGCTTGAGCGTCTTTTCTAAATGATGCGCCTCGGTCCAGCTGGAGCCGACATGCTTGGTTGTCCCCATCACCGAGTTATAGGTGGTGTTTAAATCCATAGCGTAATTGTCTTTAATGTCACAAAGCACATTAGTGCGTTGAAATATATGGATGTGTTCACAGGTATCAGAGATGCGGGACATATCATACAAATCCTGCGCCAAGGCATCACGATTAGTTTTGTTCACTGGGTCCGCGATCATACCTGCGGCACCGGGTGTGTAAAAATAGACACGACTCCCTGTGACATGAAGGTCATGAGCAGGATCTTGGCCATGCAACACAAGATCACGGTTGCTTGATTCGATAGCTTTTTTTACCACTTTGCGAGGTATGCGGAGCCGGTCGTCGTCTCCCATCTCTGCGCCATAAGCGGTGCAAGTTTTGATGCAGTGCGGAGTGGCTTGATTAAAGCCAATTTCTTCTAAGATACGAAAGCTGTTCTCGAGCACTGCTGTAACATCCTTATGGCTCAGTGGTTTGTATTGGCCTCCGCTTTCTCCAGGATGAACGGGCTTCATTGCTTCGGTCAATGGTGATGATCGAGCGTTAACTTTGGCTTTGTGTCCCCCGCTTCGTCGTGACATGGCTGTTTTTAGTTGTGTGTAAGACGTTTGAGTTAGTGTACAACCAAGGTTTATTCAAGTAAACTTTTAGGATTGCTGTGTTTAGCTACGCTTTAAAAATAGCACTAAGCCAAGCCCTGGAATCCCAACTGCCTCATTGCTTCATACACAACAATGGCAGCTACGTTTGAAAGATTTAAGCTGCGGCTGCCTTTTTTCATTGGCAGCCTAACGGCCTCTTCGCAAGCGTTTAAGTTTAAAACTTTCTGTG
>JASMKV010000467.1 GCA_030749035.1 Myxococcota bacterium
GCAGAAATGCACTTCGTCCCGGCACCATCTCCAAACTGCGTCTAAAATTACTGCTTGTTCTTGAGTCTTCAAGGATTTCTGTTCCTGAACCCAGCACATTAAAAAAGTCCAGTGATGTCGTGATATGATAATCCTTGACAGTATAGCGATATTGCAGGCGAAGATCGACGCCCATGTGAAATGTATGCCGTGCAGCGCCCCTAGGCACGGCCATGATTGTTTCTGGGCCTTGCGCGAGGCCTTCAACAATAAGCGTGCGCACGAATGGTTGTCCGTCACGGTAACGTAGCACGAGAGCGCCTGTGAGCCCTTTAATGGGCTCAACTCCCGTAAGTAAATTGATGCCAAAAGAGCGGTCGTGATCAAACCGACCACGTTGATTGATGCGTTTGTTGGGATTTGCACTATCTTCATGAATGAGACCTGGTTCATTACGATCAGGAAAAGAACCAAAAGGGGCATTGCCTATAGACCAGTAACCTGTGGCACTTAAATTCATAAACCAAAAAGCATCAATTTCTGTATAGAGTTGCAGTTCAGTCCCGGTGAAGAAATTAAAGCTTTGGGCATTTGTGAGAATATAATTTTCTTGTCCTTCTCCGCCGCTGCGTTCATAAACTTCAATTTCCCTGGGTTCATCGGCAATGCGATCTTCACCTCGACCGTCCCCACCAGGATCAATGATTGTTGTGGGTGTGTAAGTCTGGGCAGTGTTTGAGTCAAAACGCACTGTGAAATTTTGGTGCACCATGCGTCCCAAAGCAGCTGCGCTAAAGGTGAATGGTCCCAGGTTGCGCCATACAGCACCCAGGGCAACTCGATCTTCGAATGGGCGGGCAAGGCCAGGATCGATTTCGTGATATGCACCTCCCCCTCTTTGTAATAGGTCACCGCGTTCATTCATATTGGGCAGCAGATCGCCATCATCATTCCAGCGATATGTATTGTAAGTTGGCGCATCGCTATTCACAAAAGTTGCGATTTGATTTGTTATTTTAAGCGCTTCATGTCGAAGGACAAAGAAGAGTCGGTGGTGTTTTTGGAACGGTCTTTCATAATGCGCACCAAAAGTTGGCGTAAAAAAGTTAAGCGTCGTGTTTTCTGTCGCTTGTGTCGAGGAATGATTTAGGCCCAGTCTTAGTGTCCACTTATAATCAGTTGTCTCTTTGCTTTTTTCCATGTGGACCAGAACTTCTCTTAATATATTTTCATATCGTTTCGTACTGGTATGCAGAGTCATGGCATGCGCTTGCTCTATGTTGTTGGCATCAAAAAAGGTACTCGCATTGATGCCGGATCCTATTCTTGGTTTTGTGGTGATATGAGATTGCTTGGCGTGCACAGACAATTCCAGGCTTCCGTTTTTTGTTTTTTGTTCGGTTGAAAGTTTAATCTGCAGTTTCTGTCTTTGCATAAACTCAGGCCAGGTTGGACGCGCGAACCATAGCCACTCATCATTTAATGATTTAATGAGATTTGTTTGCAGTTTTTGGGCCGCGCTTTCCTTATAGGAGAAGCCCATGCTCAAATTTGATTGAACATTTTTGCCTAAATTAAAAACGCTTTCTAATTGTAAATGGGCGCTTTGTGTTGTTGTGGGGCGGGTATCATTGAGTGACCAGCGAAATTGCGCCCCAGCATGGTCCCGATTGTCCTTTTGCCAGATCCCAGTGAGGAGCCAGGGTTGCTCTCCCCATAAAAAAGCCATTTGTTTAAGCAGGGATAAGCGGCTAGCATGTTCAGTAATTGGCGTTTCATTTTGGTCATTTAAGGTTGGATAGAGGTGTTGATGTGAGAGAAATTCAGCCAGGAGAAAAATGGATTTTTCTTCGGCCCCCAGGTGCGTTTGTGCTGAAAACTCCTGGGCCTGTTTGAGGTTTCGGCGTGTGGGGTTGGCGCCGCAGCAAGTTGCAGGATCGCGGTCAAAGACACCTGGCGGCATCCAGCTTTGATTGCCGGCGGGTTGTCCATATCCTGCTTTCAGGCCAAGAAGGTTGCGTCGTGTCGGTTTAAGTTGCCATGTAAAGCCAGGCGATGTGTGCCAAAAAGAATCAAATTTTATCTTTTGCCAGGCGGGATAGGGCAATTCAAAGAGAGGTGCTCCAGGTTGACCAGGGTCACTGATATCAATGTCATTAAGAAAAAAATGGGTTTGTCCAGGAGAGCGTCCATGGCCACTGATGCCATAAGGGTCAAAGAGTGAAATACCGCCAGTGCCGTTTTGAAGGCCAACCACTTGCACCATCCACGAATCGGCAAGATCGTTTAAGTAACGGGCTGTGGGTAGAACATCCAGGCTTTTTTCGTTGATCGATGTTCCTGAGAAATAATCAATTTCCGGGCCAATAACGGTATTTAAAGACAGACTACAGAGAAGAATTGCAATCATAGAGACTCCTTTACCGGCTCATCGTCTTGAGGCGGCACGAGACGATGGTAAATGCCATCTTGCCATTGTTGTATCGCTGGCCAATATACGGATTGGTTTTCATCTTCGTGTACACCACCCGGGATTGTTGTCCATATGCAATCTTCGCTCATGTCACATATCATACGGTAAGCAGGACCCACGAAGACTTTTTGATTATTCACCATAAAGCTGTTGGCTTGTTGAATGGTTCCTCTGCTTCCGGACATATGAATATTTCGGCTTGGTTGTCCAAAAATACGACCCAAGGGGCCCCAAACGAGATGCTTGAATTGAAGTTGGGCAACATCACGGTATGGTGAGGGTTGGTCTTTGGGGAGTTTCTCAAGATGCTCAGCGATACTTTTTTGCACAACTTTGTTGTGGGGTAATTTTTCTAGAAAATATCTGTCGATATTTCGGCACCACCACAAACGCAATTCAGATGATTTGAGTTTTTCTTTGAACCAATCGCCTCCAAGCCAAGGATGAAGCGCTT
>JASMKV010000468.1 GCA_030749035.1 Myxococcota bacterium
GTGTAAGCTATACGGACAGCGTTAAAAAGAAAGTGTTTGAAAGAATGATTTCGGAACGTAATCGCATCGCAGAAAGATACCGTTCTGAAGGAGAAGGTCAAAGCGCTAAAATTTTGGGTATGAAGCAAAAGGAACTGCAAAAAATTGAATCTGAAGCCTATAAAAAAGTGCAGGACATTAAAGGCCTCGCCGATGCGACAGCCACAAACATCTATGCTGCGGCGCATAATCAAGACCCACAGCTCTATAAACTCTTAAAAAGTCTTGAGAGCTACAAAACAACGCTTGATAAAAAATCCACCATTATACTCTCAACAGAGTCGGACTACTTAAATCCATTGACAAAGATGGCGCAATAAAAAAACAAGAGATAAAGCTATGGCCGAAATAGCATTTCTTCATCCTTGGCTTCTCTTGGGGCTCTTGGGCATCACACTGCCCTTAATTATTCATCTTATTGGTAAGAAAAAAGCGCCTGTCTTAAATTTTGCCGCATTTGATTTTTTGCTATCTGTCAATAAACGCTTGGCACGTCGAGAAAAGCTTCGGCAATTCTTGCTGCTTTTACTGCGTTGTTTGGCTATTTTATGTCTGACCCTCGCCATTGCACGCCCTGTGCCTCAAAGTGCGCTCATCAGCGATAACGACAAGCAGCAACGCCTCATTCTCATCATCGATACATCGCCATCAATGTCTTATCTCCTCGATGGGAAAAGCCTTTTAAAGCATGCAAAAGACCGGGCCATCGAACTCATTTCACATCTGCAGCCGGGAGATCTTGTCGCCGTACTGCAAAGCGGAAAAACCACCGAAAACAAGTTGAGTGCTGATTTTAGTAAAATTAAACAAGAGATTAAAGAAATTAAAATTAGAGCAGAAGGCAGTTTAAACTCCACGATAGAGCAAGCCATTCATCTTCTGGGCGACACCGGCAAACATGCCACTTTAATTCTTCTTGGTGACTTAAGTCGAAATTCTCTAGAGCTGCTTCCACATATTAGCCTCACACCTGCACCTGAACTGCGTTTTATTGATGCCGCAAACCGCAAAGAACTTCAGCCCCTCAGCAATCTCGCCTTAACTGACTTTAAAATCGAACGCTCCCCCAACAGTGATCTGGAGAGGCAATTTAAAATTGGTGTGCGTAATTATGGCGCCAAGGAAATCAATCAATGTAAAGTCATACTCTCTATAAACGAAGAGATCGTTCAACAAAACTTTGTCACCCTGCATGCACAGCAAACCAGTACGCTTACATTTACACATCATTTTGAAAACCCTGGAGTCTTTTATGGGGTACTTAAGCTTAACGACGAATGCGATGAAAGTTATTCTATCGACAACGAAATTAAATTTGTCGTGCATGTTTATAAACCACTTCATGTTTTAGCCATAAGTGGTGACCCAAGAAATGTCCCCATTGAAGATGAGTTGTTTTTTGTTGAAAAAGCGATCGACGCTATACCCGCTGGCGATCCAGCGATAAACTTGCACGTCAGGCACAGCGAGGAACCCACCCTAAACAATATGGATTTTGATAAGTTTAACGCTATTCTTTTGGCCAATATTGATTATTTATTACCTCCAATCATCAACAAAATACAAAACTATCTAAATCAGGGCGGCGGAATCTTATTTTCTATGGGCAAAAAAATTCAATTTGAAACATTTAACACTACATTCAAAAGCATTATCCCTCACCCGATCCGGGATCTTTATCAGATCAATACTGCTGAATCTGGTCATTCTCCATTAGCCATAGCCACAATTGATAAAAACCATCCTATTTTTGTCAAACTGGACCAGGCGGCCGAAGCGTCATTGCGCGCCACACAAACAACCGGTCATTTTCATACTGAAATAGGCTCAATACAAAAAACACGAATACTCCTAAGCTTTGACAATCAGGCACCGGCTTTAATAGAGGGCCGGAAAAATAATGCCGGGCGCATCTTACTCTTAACCACTTCCCTCGACATGGATTTAAGCGATCTAGCCCTGAGAACAGTTTTTCCCGCATTTATTCAAAGATGCCTTCGCTATCTGGGGAAAGCCATGGAATCTTCCACACCAGCACAATTGCGCTTAAATGATTCAATACAGGTTAACCTGCCCACAGAAACAAATGGATTTGCCTATATTGCGCCTTCAGGCGAACGTATTGAAACAGAAGTCACCAGCAAAACCGGGCACACCGTATTGCTCTCTGATCTCCAGGAATTGGGTTACTACAAAGCCGAACAACGCATTGGGGCTTGGCGCCCATCACCAAATTACAACACGGCGCTGAACGCCTCCTTAAGCGAATCCGATTTTAACCCAATAAGCCCCGGACAAATATTAAAAGAGTTGGGTGCAGAAAAAACATCACTCGGATTCAATTTTGATACAGAGAATTTTACCGACAAAAGCCCAGTGGCCCAACGATCATGGTCGTCGTTGCTGCTCCTTGGACTTTGGTTTTTTCTGGTATGTGAAACGATGCTGGCCTGCAAAGGCTAGTCGCAAAACACTAAAATTCGTCCCACACATGTGTCGTTCAAGAACACACAAGCACAAAAACAGTGATATTGGATTCAGAAAGACGCTATAAATCTAAGTTGCTGGCTTGTCGCCAAAAAGGGCTTCTTTGCTCGGCGTAGAGCCCTGCTTTGCAATTTGAAGCTTGCGCTTCTTGCCTGCTTTTTTATTCTTAAGCTTCTTACGTACCTTATGGATTTTACCTAAAGATGCCACTTTTCATCTCCTGCTAAGGGCCACATTATGTGGATTACCCGTGGGTAAAACCTTTTCGGCACTAATTTGTCAAGCCTTCTCCAAGAAAAACCCTATCTATTTGAAGACATAAAAGGATCTTTACTGCTATGAAGAGCCCAACTCAGACTGGACAGCAGCTAAAAATCAGGTAAAAAGCACAGGTATAGCAAAGACAGAAGAGGTTTTACGATGTCTCAACAATCTGCATCCCGCATTACACCACGTGCCGAGGACTACTCGCGCTGGTATCTTGATGTCATCCGACAAGGCGATTTGGCTGAGCCCGCAGAAGTCGTCAAAGGCGCGATGGTGATCAAACCTCACGGCTTCGCCATTTGGGAGAAAATTCAGCGCGCACTCGATGATATGTTCAAAGAAACGGGACATCAAAATGCTTACTTCCCCTTGCTCATCCCTGAAAGCTTCATCAAAAAAGAGGCCGAGCATGTTGATGGATTCTCGCCAGAACTTGCTGTGGTGACCCACGCCGGCGGCAAAGAGCTTGAAGAGCCCTACGTGATCAGACCCACCAGCGAAACCATCATTGGCCACTTCTTTCAGCGTTGGATCGAGAGTTATCGCGATCTGCCACTGCTGATCAATCAATGGGCCAATGTCATGCGCTGGGAATTGCGCACGCGTATGTTTTTACGCACCAGCGAATTTCTCTGGCAAGAAGGCCACACCGCGCATGCCAATCATGCAGAAGCTAAAGAAGAAGTCCAACGCATGTTGCGTATCTATGCCCGATTTGCCGAAGAATGGATGGCCATGCCTGTCATTTGTGGCGAAAAAACCGCATCGGAGCGCTTTGCTGGCGCCCTGGAAACCTATTCCATCGAAGCCATGATGCAAGATGGAAAAGCCTTACAAGCCGGTACAAGTCACGATCTCGGACAAAACTTTGGTAAAGCCTTTGACGTGACCTTTCAAAATGAAAAAGGTGAAAGTGAGCACGTATGGCAAACCAGCTGGGGTGTCTCCACGCGCTTGATCGGCGGACTTATCATGACCCACTCAGACGATAATGGGCTTGTTTTGCCACCCAAGTTGGCACCTGTGCAGGTCGCCATTATACCCATTCTGGCGAAAAACTGTGACGAAAATCAAATATTCAGCGCTTGTGATAAAATTCAAGAGGAACTCAAGGCCGAAGGCATCAGCGCTGTTTGCGATAAAAGAGATTATAAGCCCGGCTATAAATACCACGAATGGGAACAGAAAGGCGCACCCATGCGCATTGAAATTGGCCCCCGTGATCTTGAAAAAAATCAAGTGATGATGAAAGGTCGACTTGAACAAGAAAAAACACCCCTAAGTATGGATAACCTGAGAGGAAAAATCCAAGCCTACCTGGATAAGTATCAAACAATGCTTTTTGAGCGCGCCAAAACCCGGCGCGAAGAATCCACAATAAACATTGATACCTATGATGAGTTTAAAAATGTTTTTGCCGGCCAAAACAGCCGTTTTGTCTACGCGCACTGGGATGGAAGTGCTGAAACGGAAGCAAAAATAAAAGAAGAAACAAAGGCGACCATCCGTTGCATTCCTCTGGATCAGCCCGAAGAGCCTGGACATTGTATGATAAGTGGCGCACCCACAAAAAAACGCGTACTTTTTGCAAAATCCTATTAAACGAAAGATAGCGTCCGCTTCCGGAATAAATTATAGTGACAAAAAATGCTCTTACAAATGACATATAAAATAAACATTGGGATTGGCCTTCTTTGTGTTCTGGCTTGCGCACATACACCTGCAACCCAAAAAGCGTCCACGGGAGGGCCGGCAACAGCCCAAGAAAAAGATGCCGTAAAACCCGCACTGCAAACCATAGGCCTACCAACTTTAGGGCCCGGCGATATATTCGAAGTCCGCATCTTTCAGGAAGAAGATTTATCTGGAACCTACCGCGTCGGCAGCGACGGCTCTTTTAACTTTCCCTTAGTTGGCAATATTAACATTGAAGGCCTTACCCCCAACCAATCAAGTGATAAAATCAAAGAAAACCTCAAAGCCTATCTCGTTGATCCACAGGTTTCCATATTCATCAAAGAATTTAATTCTAAAAAAGTTTTTGTTTTTGGCGAAGTCCAACGTCCAGGAACATTTAATTACGAAAATCAAATGAATATCATACAGGCCATTACCCTGGCTGGAGGCTTTGCAAAATTTGCAGATCGAAATGGAACCTTTGTAACCCGCCTTATTGAAGGGCAAGAACAACGCATACAAGTCT
Source organism: Myxococcota bacterium (assembly GCA_030749035.1). Lineage (GTDB taxonomy): Bacteria > Myxococcota > XYA12-FULL-58-9 > XYA12-FULL-58-9 > JASMKV01 > JASMKV01. Next base: position 4,997 of record JASMKV010000468.1, read on the forward strand.
CGGTGCGATCCATTGGAGAGGGCAAGCGCCCCAATTTTAGCCTTGAACCGGGGGATATCGTATACGTACCACAAAGTATGTTTTAAAAACTTTGTCGAATCGATCCATCTTGTCTAAAGAGACCAAAAAAAATCCTATCAGCTATCGCGAGCTTATTAACACATATCCTCATTTTACCCGTGTTTGGTTAAGTGAATTTATCTCCTTTGTCGGCGATTGGTTTAATACGGTTGCCATTTATACTGCAGTTCAGGAACTTTCCAACAGCGCACAAGCCATTGCCCTGGTGATGGTCGTCAAAATGCTGCCTGGCTTTTTGGTTGCCCCCATGGCTGGCCCCCTCATTGACCGTTACGATCGCAGAAAAATACTGCTTATCCTGGATGTGGTGCGTCTGCTTACAGCGCTCGCCTTAATTCCTGCTTATCATTTTGAAAGCCTGGCTGGACTCTACATTTTATCCTTCATCATGATGGGCTGTGAAGGTGTTGCTGCCCCGGCCAAAAGCACCATTGTCCCCATGGTCGTGCCCAAACATCATTTGGCCACCGCCAATGCGCTCGGTGGTGGCACCTGGTCTATCTGCTTGGCCATCGGTGCCGCCTTAGGAGGACTGGTCACACAAAAGTTGGGCATTTCTGCCGCATTTTTCTGCGATGCTTTAACTTTTTTGTGGGCCTTTGCCTTGCTTTGGCCTTTACCCGCCATGCCACCAAAAAAACAAGAGAGCAGCAAACAAACCATGCGTGAAGGCCTGGTGTATCTTTGGGCAAGAAAATATTTACTTATTCTGGCCTCGCTTAAACCTATGATTGGTCTTTTAGGGGGCGCCTTTGTGCTTATCCCTATTTATGGCACCGATATTTTTCCAAAATACTCTGGACCGCTCTTTGTCGGACTTCTCTATGCCCATAGAGGCCTGGGCGCTGTTGTCGGCGCCATGGTCATACGTATTTTTGTGGGAGATAAGCTAAGTACTCTTCGCAGAATGATTATCGTAGGGTTTACTTGCTCGGCTTTGGCCTATATTTTTCTTGGTTACAGCAGCACCTTCTGGCAGGCCCTGCTGGCCTTCTTTCTTGGCGCCCTGGGCACAAGCATGGTTTGGGTCTTTAGCAACACTCTCTTACACAACGAGTGCGATGCACAATATCATGGGCGTGTCTTCTCTTATGAGTTTGGTGGGATCACCCTCTTCATTTCGATATTTAGCTGGCTTTCGGGGTATCTGATGGACAGCGGTTATAGTGCTTCGTTCATCGCCCACTTAACCGGTTACTTGGCCATTATCCCCATTGTATTATGGCTTGTGGCCCTATTTTTAAGAGCACAAAAAAACCGGTACAAATTTGATCATAGGCTTGAGCTACGCTCTCTCATCCTTGGGCGCAAGGCGTCTGTTCAAACGAAAAGTAACACCGATCCAAAGAACGATGCCCACCAAAGTTAAACCAAGCGTAAAACCTGGTGCCCCAAGGGCCATGATACCCAGAAGCATGAGGCTCGTCGCACCTTTCGCACAGCGGTAAGTCATCATATCGACAAAGGCTTTACCACGGGTTTTCTCCTCTCGATTCATTGGAATATAGAGAATTTCCTTCGCTGCTCTAAAAAGAGAGTAGTCAAAAGCCTTAGAGGCAACTTTTGCCGCAGCAATCGCGGCAAAACGTGGCACAAGAGCGTATCCCACCACCGCTGCGCCAAGCAAACCGGGAATCAACAAGAGCACCAATGGCACCCCAACAAGCCGAAGAATAGGTCCGGTCGCGAGCTGTAAGACAAGCGATGCAACATCGATGGCGGCGTAGATCTGACCTATCACAGCGGTACGCGCATCGGTGTTCGTATAATTCGACTCAATCGCAATGTTAATTTGATAATCGATGAGCGTGATCACCACCTGAACCGTTGCGATAAGCAGCATCAGCAACCAAAGGGCACGACTCTTGCGCAGCACGTGAAAACCTTCCACGAAGGAGTGTTGCAACTTTGCCACAGGGCTCTTCGAAGCTGCTGGCGAACCTATGCGGACCAGGACCAGACATGCCCCCCAAGAGAAAAGAAGCAAGGGCACGACTGCCCACAAAGTGTTCTGTGTGCCAAACGTTCGGGCAAGAACCCCCACACCAAGATTACCCGCCATGCCGCCCAGAGATCCCACCACACAGAAAAGGCCATAAAGCCACTTGGCTTGCTTTACGGGCACAACTGTATTGGCGAAAGACCAGAATATCTCGATGAGAACCACAATGTAGAGATCTTTCCATAGATATAGGGCCCAGCTCATCCCTGGAACACCGGCATGCGTTGCGCCCAACAAAACGACCAAGAGCCCCGCACTTATCCCGCTTACCCCACCAAAAAGCACCACAAGATCGGTGGTCGCCGACCAACGGTTATAGAGGGTCACGACGATAAGGCTGCCCAACGCAACAGCCAACCAGGCCATAGGCAGGGACTGGCTCCCGTTTTCCCCCAAAAACAAAGACTCGGTGGCAGGCCGGGCGATGGCGTAACTGCCCAGAATCAGGAAAATAAGAACCGCCAGGCTTGCAATGCGCAGCCAGTCTTCTCCACGAATGGGCTCAGCCCAATCCCTTATTTCTCCCAAGAACCGTCGAATTCGATTCATCGCTGACAAGCTCCATCTGACCGGATGTGGTCACCATCATTTCCGTAACCGTGGAAAATAGCAATAAATTATTACGAAAGATTAAAGGTAAAAGGGTTTTCCTTTTTGGGATTGAGTAAGGTAAAAAGTTTTAAAGCCATGTATTATTTGATTCATTTGATTGCTTTTGGGCTTAGCCTCTTCCCCCCCTGGCTGAGTTACGCTTTGGCACGCACCTTAGGACGATTTATTTATTACGTTATTCCAATAAGACGTAAGGTTGCGCAGGAAAATGTAGAGCGTGTTTATAAGGACACCATAAGCGCTCAAGAGAAAAAAAGAATTGTCCTTCGCTCTTATCAAACGCTCGCCATCCTCGGCATAGAAACATTAAGACTGCGATATATGAGCAAAGAAAAACTGCTAAAAACACTTCAGGTTCGTGGCAACGAATATCTGGAAAGCGCCTTAGCCCAAGACAAAGGGGTTGTCGTGTTTGCGGGCCATTTTGGCCATATTGTTTTATGTGGTTGCGCCGAAGCCGTCCGGGGAGTCCCCGTCCACGTCATCGCCAAAGGTCTTCATAATAAGGCTGCTGAAAAATTCTATTTTGAAACATTAAAGAAATTTGGTGTGCAGCGGCTTGCCACCAGGCGCTCCAAAGAACAAATTATTGCAGCGCTCTCTTCTGGAGCGGCTGTCTATATGGTTGTCGATCAACATATGCCCGCCCATAGAGGCTTGGTTTGTCGATTTTTTAACCAATTGGCCTCAACCACACCCGCACCGACACGTTTTGCACTGCAGACCGGCTCCCCTATTATTCCTTGTCAAACCGCAATGCTGAACAAAGCTGGCGAGCATGAAATACGTTATCGTGCAGAATTTGTACTGGACACCTCCGCGCAAACCATTGAAGATAGTCTACGGATAAACACTGAAGGCATCAATCGCATTATTGAAGAAGACTTGAAAAGAAAACCGGAACAATGGCTTTGGCAACACAAGCGCTGGAAGGTGCAAGATCAACCCAAAGATTGGGATATCCCTGACGACCTCATGACACTCGTACAAGAGAATAATTAAACAATGGCAAAAAACGATAAATATTTTTCTAAGGATTTACCGAAATATGAAAAGCCAATGATCCCAGAAATGCCAGCCTCCCAAAAAAATCTATTTCGACAAACATTTATCGGTCTGGGCCTTTTTATTCTTGGCGTCTTTGTCGGTATTAGCGTCTCAGAACAAGAGCCTAAAAAAGCAAAAGAGGAGCTGGCGCTCCTAAAAAAAGAAGTTCGAGAACAAGAGGAGAACATCGACAAACTTAAGAGCAGCGCACAATACAAAAAGACAGCAGAGGTCGCTCAGGGGCAAAAAATTGTACCCATCCCAAAAGCCACGAAAGCTCTTTTTATTAAGACAGGAGAAATGCAAATTAAAGGACTGCGTCGGGCAAAAGCGCAACGAGGCGCTGAACTTCTGGCGTGGTTTCTCGACGAATGGCAAAACATCCTTGAAAAGCCCGGAAACGATGACCGCACCGAACGACGCCCTGCTGCCTTAAGCCTATTTATTGGCGGTATGGCGGAAAATCTAAATCCTGATGACTATATTCGCTGGCAGGCTGATTTTCTGAATGGAAATTGGCTCCCTGAAGTTCATTTTGATCTTGATAAGGACGGCTATCCTGCCAAGCGAAGCTATAAAAATCCGGTCGACAGCTACAGCGATAAATCTGTTTGTCATATTGCTATGGCACTCAATCAAACCATTAAAAATGCGCAGATTTTGGTCATGCCAAATATGCGGTGCAATCGCCCTGAGGCAAAAATGAGTATTTTTCTTCAAGGAAAAACATTAAACGATGCTTTAAATGTATTTGCGCAAACGGCACAAGAATTGGGTTTTATTCTGGTAGAGAAAAAATCAAGGGGCTCAAGGCTTTTTCTGCTTAGTGCCAAACCGACATCATCTGCAAATTAGTTTTGTGGCATTTGAATGCCGCCCCCAGCCAACATTTTTTTGATTCGCTCTTTTTTAGGACCTTCAGGGGCCACCTCAACATAGCGTTCAAAACTTTCTTGCATGCGTTCTGACTTACCACTTTGCATCGCCAACATACCTCGAAAAAACCAAGCTTCAGCCGCATCTGGATATGCTGAAACCAATGCATCCAAGGCAGTATTCGCGCCTTCTTGATCGCCTTTAGCACTTTTTAAAACAGCCTCATAAACCCGAAAATCAACCCGCTCTGCATCAATTGCACGCGCGCGCCCAATCAAAATAGATGCCTCACTAAACATTTGTGTGCGCAGCAAACGTTTCACCAATTTAGCCATGGTATCCAAATCTTTTGGATTTTCCTTGAGCTGCGAAATCCACTCCATCAATTCCCCGTCACCCGTATGCGGATTATCCTTTTGCGCAATGCTGCTGCTCTGAGTTTGTTGCATCGGCTCTACGCGTGGTTTTTGCTCTTCTTCCACAAGACGCCAAAGAAGAAAAATCGAAGAGACTAAAATCCCTCCCCACACAAACCCCTTAAGCTGAGGTCTTGAGGCAAAAAAACCAACGACCCCCGTAGCGCCTTCGCCCTTTATAGAATCTTTTTTTGTCGTTTTTTTCATCTTTTTTTCCTGCTCTAATTTTTTTTGTTTTCCCTCTAACTCACGCATGGCATCCGCTGCACGCCTCTCAAACTCAGATTTTTGCTCCTCGTAAACACGATGTTCCAACAAAGATTTTTGCTGCTCTAAATCACGAAGTTGCGCAATCGCGTGCTCGACGGCTTCCTCTAAATCAGCCAACGTTGCATCTAAATCCTCACCAATATCTCTTCTGCGTGTGCGGGTAATAAGCCACAATGCAAAACAAGCGCCAAAAGAGAGCGCCAAAACGCCCGGCAACCATTCCTCTTTAAATATTTCCCACATGAATAATTTAAACCCTTAAATTTCAACTTCCCGACGAATAGCCTCAATGGTATCATCGCTGTCTTTACTCGCCAGTGTGTCTTGCTCTTGTCCTGTCTCTTTTTCCTTTGCCCGTCTGGCCCGATAAACAATCAAAAGACATGCCAAAAGCAATGCTATCGGTGGAAGAATCCAAACAAAAAGATTAAAACCTTTTGTCGTTGGCCTAAGCAAAACCCATTCCCCATAGCGTCCAATAAAGTAATTTATAATTTCTTCTTCGGATTGACCTGCGGCAACTTTCTCATACACCAAGTCCATCATTTCGACCGCCATCGTTGCCGGCGAATCCGCGATGGGCATCCCTTGACATACAGGGCACCTCAAAACAGCGCCAATCGATTCCGCTTTAATCTTTTGCTCTGCGCTTAACGCGCTTGAGCCTTGGGCTTTCACACAAAGAAATAAAACCACCACCATGGTCATGAGTATTTTCACTTCTTTCATACCTTAATCCTGCATTATCTTCTTTAGTTCTGAAAATAATCGCTCTGGGCGCAACACGCCCGGTTCTTTATGGATCACTTTTCCCTGGCGATTAATGAAAAAACTTTCAGGAACCCCTGAGACACCATAATCAATGGCTGTTTTTGATTCAGGATCGAGCAACTGCGTCATCTGATTCCCATGCCGGGCTAAAAATTGCTGAGCTGCTTCTGGTGTATCTTGGTAAACCACACCTAGAAAAACAACCTCTTCGGCAAAGCGCCGGGCAGCATTCTGCAAGAGTTGGTGCTCAAGCTTGCACGGCTCGCACCAGGATGCCCAAAAATTCATGACGATAGGCTTGCCACGGTAATCTTTTAGTCCAACAGGCTCCCCCTCAAGACTCTGAAGACTAAAAGACGGGGCATCTTCTCCCTTTAGAACAAATGGCACAGCATGAGGATCGGTGCCAAAGCCCAGAGCCAATAAGCCGATAAAAGGCAAAACCAATAAAACTCCAATCCAAGTGCGACGCCAATTCATACTTTAACCTTTAAGTGCTTGCGCACGTCTGGGTTTTGGCCAAAATGCGATGCATGCCCCTAAAATAAAAAGAGGTATCGTCACCCAAATCCACACCACAAGGGGTAGGACATAAGCCTTGATGGCAACCCTGGAACGGTCTTTTTCAAATGAAAGCAGGCTCAAGTATAAATCCTCAGAAAGCATGGTTTTTACCGCGGGTGTTCCAATAGGTTCTCTTTGAGTTTGATAATAATTTAGCTTTGGTGACATTTCACCGATCGAAACGTCGCCCTTCGTGACCTCTACAAGTGCACCAACACTAAAGCGGTGGGGCTCTTGACGCCCTTCTGTATTTTTATAAGTGATCACATAATCATCAATTTTCATGGATTCACCCTTGGTCAAAGAAGCTTCGACACTGGTCTTATAGGTCTGTGAAACAGCAATCGCCGTAACCATGATGAAGACGGCTAAATGAACAATATGTCCCCCATAATGTCTTCGACTAACTTTAAACATACGCCAAAAAACTGGCCAATAATCCTCTCGCCGCTCTTGTGCGCGCGTGAATGCCGGCACAAACATTTCAATAAAGCTTACACAGCTTGCAAATCCAACCAAAAGAAACGTGAATAAAACCATGCCATCGTGCATGCCCAAAAACCAACCGCCAAGAACGGCCAGTATACCGACTCCAAGTGGCGCTAAAAATCGTTTTATTAGGGCATCAATGCGCGGTTGTCCCCACGGCAAAACTGGACCGATTCCCATGAGAAAAACCAAGATCAAACCTAAAGGCACGGCCATTTTGTTAAAATAAGGTTCGCCAACACTGACCTGTACGCCTTTAAAAGCTTCTGTAAGCAAAGGGAAAACTGTTCCGAGAAGCACTGTAAAGGTAAACACCGCAAACACTAAATTGTTTAAAAGGAAAGCCGACTCGCGACTGAAGAGTGCCCCCACACGACCTTCGCTTTCTAAAAGATGTGAGCGCCCCGCTAAAAGTCCCACGGAAAAAATCAAAGTCAACGCTAAGAAAACAAGAAAAGTTGGCCCTATGGAACTCTGTGTGAATGAGTGTACTGAATTAAACACCCCGCTGCGTGTCATAAAAGTTCCTAAAATCGTCAAAAGAAATGCACTTAAAACCAGGCTTAAAGTCCACACTTTAAGGATTTTTTTGCGCTCCTGAACAATCGTTGAGTGTAAATAGGCCGTCGCCGCCAACCAAGGTAGAAAAGATGCATTTTCCACTGGATCCCAAGCCCAGTAGCCACCCCAGCCCAAAACCTCGTAAGCCCACCAACCCCCTAAAATAATACCCACCGTTAAAAACGCCCAAGGAATTAAAGTCCATTGGCGCAGAGGCTTTAACCAACCTTCAGCAAGCTCGCCTTTTAAAAGAGCGGCAACCGCAATGGCAAAAGGGACACTCATGCCCACATAGCCCAAATAAAGTGTGGGGGGATGGATCAACATCAGCACGTGATTTTGCAAAAGGGCGTTCGGGCCGGGTCCATCAGCCGGCACAGGGAAAACCGGTTCAAAAGGGTTGGCTGGGCCCGAAATAAGCAATGCGAAGAAAAGGGCAATAATATGCAACGTGCCCAAGGCAAAAGGCATATAGGCCCGATAACGATTTCTATAAGAAAAGTTAAAAATACTAATGTAGCCACCTAAAATAAGTCCCCAAAAAAGTATGGAACCCTCTAAAGACGACCATAGAGACGCTATCGTAAAAAGCGTTGGCGTACTTCGACTTCCGACTTGCGCAACATAGGAGATCGAAAAATCATGAATAAGCAAGGCGTAAACCATCACCCCATTGGCAACCAACATCGCAAAAGAAAAGAGATAAATAAGGCGACTGCTCCAGTTAAACATGCGGACGTCACGTTTAAATCCGGCCCAATAGCCGCAAATAATTCCGCAGCTCGCGCAAGCGCAGCCTAAAAGTAACAATGAGTGTCCAATCGTTCCAAGCATGCTATGATTCAATTTCGTGTTTGTTGTTTCACGCTTTCATGCGTTTTACTGACTTGCCGTGCCTGAACGAATCTCTGCTTCATGCCCACCCATCTGGAAGAGAAAAGCGATTCGACGCAAACAGCGTAAATCACCACTCAGATCGACATTACCTGCGGCTATGGCTCTGGTGGCATCAAATTTTCCAATCAGAATATTTCCCATTTCCTCAGCAGTGATTTTAATTTGTAAATCTGCTTTCCATTCATTGCCTGCGACAACACCTGCTGTCGGCGGGCGCAATCGAATTGTCCATGTGCCGCCCCCTTTACCATTAACAATAAAAAGAACATTGATCCCAAGTGCTGACGCAGCCGGACCCTTCCAGCGCAGTATGCTAGGCAACACCACTTCGAAATAGTCAAACACCGATAAAGCTTCAGCCATACCATCGAGTATCCAGCATCGCATGCGGTGTCAATGTCCCAGACGTATTCAAGCATGACTTACAAACAAAAGACCATAAGTCATACGTACGTCTCTAAGGCATTTTACCCGAATGCTGGTTGATTCAGCGATCCTCAACGCTTATGGTGCGGCGCATGCGTTGCCAGAGATGGACACTACTTTTATTTTTAGCCGGGGTTTGGACGTGCACACCTGCTGAAGACTCGGTCAAATCAAGACTTTATTCGCACACAGAAAGCGTTTCTCTACCGGACAACACCAACCTTGCCGGCATTATCATCATCACGATTGATACATTGCGGGCCGATGTTCTGGGAACCTACGGGCATCCACGTATTCAGACACCCAATCTCAGTGAATTGGCTGAACATGGGGTCCTCTTTCAGCAGGCCATGGCACCCTCGACAACAACAACCCCATCACATGCATCACTCTTTACCAGCCTTTATCTGCAAGATCATAATGTCTATTCAAACTTTGAAGCCTTAGGTAATGAGCCTGAAACAATCGCCGAAATGCTCTTTGGCAGAGGGTTTGCCACCAGCGCTATCGTGAATATGAAGCATTTAAACCCTGAAATTTCTAATTTAGGCCAGGGCTTTCAACATATTGTTCGCAGTGGTTTTATGCGCAAAGCTGGACCGAGCCTGGACCAGTTGGTGCGTTGGCTCGACCATATAGGTGAACAACGATTTTTTAGCTGGGTCCATTTGGCTGATGTACACACCCCCTATCAGCCACCACCACCCTATGATCGCTTTTACTATCATGGCGATGAGAAAAACCCTGAAATAACCTCACTCCAGGATATTTGGAATTTTCTCCCCTCGCATATGTCCGATCATCCATTCTTTTTATCCTGGCTTAGGGGTATTCGTGATTTGGATTGGGTCATCGGTCAATATCATGGTGCCGTAACCTATGTAGATGATGAAATTGGGCGCCTTATGGACGCTCTGGAAGAACGTGAGCTTCTCAACAAAACCGCGATTATTGTGACTTCCGATCATGGAGAATCACTGGGTGAACATGATCTCTACTTTGTGCATGCGGGACTCTACGAATCTACGGTGCGGGTCCCCCTGATTATGTATTTTCCGAACTCAAAGCATCACGGCGTTGTCGTACACGATGTGATTGAAACTGTTGATGTACTCCCAACCATTTTAGAATACCTTGACCTGCCTTCTCCCGAAACCATTCGTGGGCGCTCACTCTGGCCTCTTATAGAAGGCAAAGCACAGCCTCCTAGAACAGCTTTTATAGAACACGCCGGCCGCAATCTCATTGGTTTACGAACAGAACGCTATAAGTACATCAAACATCGTAAAACCAAGCATCTTTTACCATCGTACCCTTTTATTAAAGGCCATGAAGAACTTTATGACTTGCAAGATGACCCTGCAGAGTTGCACAACATCGCCGCCCAGAGTCCAGAAATTATTCGTGAATTTCGTGAAGAACTGGAAAGGCGCACCTCTAAAAAACTGGAGTATAAAACGGGAGAGGCCAAAATCACTCCTGAAATGCTCGATGTGCTGCAAGCACTTGGCTATATTCAATAGGATTAGGCTCATGGCACACCCACTGGTCACAATATCTTACGCCGACAAGGAAGAACGCAAGCAAATTGCACAGTGGCTGCAAGACCCGCTTTACTATCAAGATGCCTTTCTCTTACCGACATGTCCTGACCCGGCCTGGGTGAATGCTGGATTTTTACTTATTCAGAATCCAAATGGACAAGAACTTGTATCTGTAAATTTTTGGGCGATTAAGGGACGTACCAAACGCGAATCCAAAACACAGACGGCTGAAACGAATAAGGAAAACCAACTATTGGGTTTCTCAATCGATTACCCCTCTGATATTCATCTGCGTAATATTCGTGAAATCGATTTAGCATTGCCCAACGCTCATGAAGCTCGCTGGCGAACGCCTTTTGAAGCCTTCACCTGGACAGTTCACGCTGTTTTTCAAAAAGAAAATCCCCTACAAATACGAACCCGCGTACGCTCAGCTGGGGGGCATGGATTTCCACGCATGTTTGCCCTTACGGGTGCTCTGCAGACTCCTATTTCTGGCCTTCATTTAGAAGATAAACGTTACCGCGACCGAATTGAATATTATGCAACCCCTGAAATGTTCTACAATTCATCTTGGGCGAAACTTCATGGACTTCAAATCAAGCCGTAAAATAGGTGTTATTTTTTTTCCGTAGATTTGATTTCAAATTGTGCTGGAAGCTCTTCGGGTAACACTGCCGGCGCTCCTTTCACAACCGCCGCATCCTCACGGACAACAGAACCATCAATAAAATTGACCCAGAGATACACCCATAGAGGTGCCGACAAGACACCAAGTAAAAGCGCAAAGGCCACACCCCAAACAAATTTTGGACGTAGCTCGAAAAGCAAGGCAAGACGTGCCAGTGGATTCTTTTGTTGTTTTTCAATACGCGCGCGAATGGCAACAACAGCACGTGCACTCTCTTGTGGGGACGCTAAATCACCAACCATTTGCTTGAATTCTTTACCCTGCTTCTGCCATGCATCAAGCATCGCTTGAGCGCTTGGCGTTTCACGTAGATATTGGCGCATTTGCGCATCATCCCCATCCCATTCACCATCAAGCCAAGCTGATACATCGATATCTTGAATCTGTGGTGCCTTACCCATCGATCTTACCTCAACCAACCTTACGCTCTGCGCTCACACGCATATCCAAAAGTTGTTCCTGCATTTTCTTGCGCGCATGAAAAAGACGACTCATGACTGTGCCTCTTTTCAAATCCAAAACCTTGGCTATTTCATCATAACTCATTCCCTCAACTTCACGCAAAATAAGCACTGCCTGGTGAATGTCGGGCAAATCCTTCAAAGCTTTGTCGAGCCAAAGACTTAGCTCCTTGCGTTCAATTTCAGCCAAAGGTGCACTGCGATCGTAATTTGGCCAAAGTTCACCACTGATTTGCCCCGCATGCTCAACAAGAGCCTCTTCACTTAAAACGCGGCGATCACGACGGCGACGACGCAGCGCATCAAGGCATAAATTGACCTGAATGCGGTACAACCATGTGTAAAACTTTGATTTTCCTTGAAAATTTCCAAGCTTAAGATAAACACGCGTGAAGGCCTCTTGCACAGCATCTTCACTTTCACCACGATCTTTTAAAAACCCAAAAGCCACGCGAAAAAGACGCTCATGGTAACGGCCAATAATCGTATTAAAGGCTGCTTCGGAACCGGCCAAGGCCTGCTCAACCAGAACATCATCTGAAACTTCTTTAGTCATTACAATAGGTTGAGTTCGAGACTCCGTTTGTTTCCCAAAGGACCAAAATTGTAGTGCCAGTTCCGCCATAGTGCTACATCCTCATGATATAGACGCGTTAAAGGCATAAAATATTCTGCTACAACTTTAGTTATTCATCGCTATGCGACAAACGCTTACCAAGATCGTGCGAGCGCTCAGTGGCTGCCACCACAGCATTGATCAAGGTTGTCCGTAAGCCACCCTCTTCTAGCGTATGCAACCCGGCAATGGCTGTGCCTCCTGGACTGGTGACCCGATCCTTAAGCACACCGGGGTGCTCACCTGTTTCAATCAATAATTGCGCACTGCCTAAAACTGTCTGTGCCGCCAATTTCTGTGCCTCGTAACGCGGTAAACCGACCTTCACACCTGCATCAGACAGCGCTTCAATAATCATAAAAACATAGGCTGGACCGCTTCCAGATAAACCTGTCACCGCATCTAAAAGGCTTTCCGAAACAACAGACACTGAGCCTATGGCTGTAAAAATTTTCTTGACGACTTCAACTTCTTCAACAGAAACATGCGCGCCAACGGCCAAGGCTGTCGCCGCCGCACCCACAATCGCAGGCGTATTCGGCATCGCTCTACAAACATGTGCCTCTACCCCTAAAACAGACTCAATGGTGCCAATGGTCACACCTGCAGCCACCGATATAACCAGTGCATTGCTTTTGACATGCGGTGCTATACCCAGCAGAACTTCCTGCATAATCTGTGGCTTCACCGCCAGGATAATGATGTCGGCATCCGTAACCGCCTCGACATTGTCCTGCGTTGTTCTGATTTGATAGCGCTCTGCAAGCCCTGAAAGACGTTCAAGTCGGGGCCCGGTCGCCATCATTTGATTTGCCTGCATCTCTTGCGCATGTAAGATACCTCGCAAAAGCGCCTCACCCATATTCCCCGCACCAATAAGCGCAAGATTTCCCTTTAAAGTCATGCTGCCTCTCCTGGGTCTAAGTGTCGCTTAGCTTCTTAAGCGTGTGCTTAATCAAATGCAAAATACGTTGATTGGCTGGATCGTTCTGCAAATCTTTAAGCTCACCAACAACAGAGGTTTCACCTAATTCGCCAAGAGCCATCACCGCCGTGCCACGAATATAAACATCGCTGTCACTAAGCGCTGCACGCAACTGCTCAACGGCTTTGAGTTCACCAATGACCCCGAGCAAGCGCAAAGACTTTGCGCGGACATGTTTGTCATCACTCTCAACATCAGCAAAGATTTTATCAATAGGCAAAAAGGCTTTGAGATTACGTAAAGCAAAGCGCGTTGCCTGACGAACTTCATCGGCTTCTATATCGCGCTCGTACACAGACAAAACCAAATGCGCTGCCTCAGCGTTGTCAAGAAAGCCCAGCAAATCGATCGCGTTACGCCTTACACTCGGTTCTTTGTGCGCCAGAGCGTTTTTAAGGAACGCGATACTTTTTTCTGTCGACATCGAGCGAATCGCTTCTTGAGCAACATTCGCCACCACATCCACATCCCCCAAAGCTCTGACCAAAATATTTTCGACACCAACTTCCAGCCCAGATGCCAAATAGCGAACAACTTCCCGACGAATTCTGACATCAGGTTCATTGTTGTAAAGGGCCACAACATAAGGAATCGCTTCTCCCCTGTCATACTTTGCTAAAGCACGTAATGCCTGCTGACGCACATAGTCATCAGCATCTGAAGCGTACTGTTTAAGAATATGTGAAATTCCCCATTCAGCGCCCATATTGGCAATCGCCAAAAGCGCCGCAGCCCGTACTGTATAATGTGGATCGCTCTTGGAAGAGTCCATAAGCGCTTGAACGGTGATCTTACGAGATGCAGGCGAGACCTTTTTTGCACCTTGACCGCCAATCAACACGGCCGCCTGCAAACGCACTTTATAAGATTCATCTCGCTCCAGCGCATCCATAAGGCGCTGCAAGTACGCACTTTCTTTGTTGGTGGAGACTTCGCCCCTGGCATCCCCTGTGCTTACCAAACAACAACATAAGAGCGTCAACCCCAGCCAATATCGTATGTCCTCTTGAACACGCATAACCACGACCTTCATAAGCACCAATTGCGGCCAAAGCGGCCGCTACCCTTGAGGAATTAGCACATGCCCAAATGAAGCTCAATCCTCAAAAGGAGCCATTGACCAACTGGGCGCATTAACGTTATGTCGCTTTCCAGAATCACAAGGAGATAGCCCATGCGCTTAAATCTAAGCATCATTTTTTGCCTTTTAACCTTTATAAACTGTTCCACACCCACCGATCCAACAAGTGCTGAATATTGGGTAGACAAACTCGACGACAAACAAACACGTGAACAAGCCCTAAAAGAACTCGGTAAAATGGCCGATCCTAAAACCGTTGATGCTGTACTCGAATGGTTTAAAAAAGAAGGCGCCTGGCAACCCACCGCAGCCTATACCTTGGGACAACTTGGTCAAAATCGGGTCACCAATGAACTTATCGCGCAAATTGACTATGCAGTTGGCTCTGGGCGCGATCGCAAAAGCCAAATTAAAAACAGAACGAATATGAATATTGCGCGTGCACTGGCCATGCTCCAAGCCAAAGAAGCTGCCCAGCCGCTGATCAATCTTCTTGCCACTGCTGCACCTGCAGCCAAAGAGCAAATTATTCGGGCATTGGGTAAAATTAAGAACCCCACTGCTGCTGATTCTCTGATTCAAATAGCCCTCTACGATGCCGAGCCCTTCTTAAGAAAAACAGCCATTCAAGCATTGGGAGATTTGGGCGACCCCAAAGCTGCTGATGCACTCATTGAAATGCTCTATGTTGAAGTGCCTGGTATCTCGTTCTACAATGAAGCACGTTTTTCGCTCGTGCAGCTTGGCCAATCGATTGCGCCCAAATTAATTGATACGCTCAACAGAAAAAATGAAACCGTTGAAAAGATTCGTCTACCAAGCGGTGGGCAAATTGCTGAAGGTGCCATTGAGGCTAAAGCTGGTGTAGTGCTGGGATTGCTCCATGTGACTCAAGCCGAAGCCGATATTATTAAGGTCATCAACACGCTTTATAGAAAATTTGAGCAGCGCACTCGTGTCCCTATTTTTGCCAGTATCCCCGGCGCCATCATCGAACTTTGTTTTGCTTTGGGAAATATGGGCACCACAACAAGTATTAAAACGCTGGAAAGATTGGCTGCTGATACAGATTTTAACATTCGTCAAGCCGCCGTTGAAGCGCTGGTAGAGACTGGTGCAAAAGACTCTACAACAAAACTGATAGCCTATGCCCTTAAAGGTGACGATGCGGCCAAGAAAATCGCTCTTGTGGGCGCCACACAATTGGGCAATGCCCAAAATTTAGGCGATGTGGACCGCCTCGCCAGCGCCTTAAAAACCAGTGTTGAAAAGGAGAGGGTAAGACTCATCGCAGCGCAAGAATGCGGTACAAAAGCCCAATGCTGGCAAACAAAACTCGTCGATCCCAACTATCGCGTGCGTGAAAAAGCGGCCCTGGAACTCGGCTGGCTTAAGGCCAATGATGCGCAGGAAGCACTCGTCAAAACCGTGGGTGATGAACAAGCTGCCGTACGTATTGCCGCCATCCAAAGCCTGAGTCGCCTGAAAAAAGGCGATCTTCAAAAGCTTAAAACAATTTATAAAGCATCAAAATCAAAAATTGAGTTCAACAGAGCCAACCATGCACTCAAGCGACTTATTGCGCTCCTTGAAAATGCGGCGTAAATCTTTTCACAA
The DNA here is from genome assembly GCA_030749035.1 of Myxococcota bacterium. Classification (GTDB taxonomy): domain Bacteria; phylum Myxococcota; class XYA12-FULL-58-9; order XYA12-FULL-58-9; family JASMKV01; genus JASMKV01. The sequence continues at coordinate 21,004 of JASMKV010000468.1, forward strand.
TGCTTGAACATCTAAGCCAAGCGCTTTTTCCCAATCATTGTGCTGGTTGCGAAAGTCCCATCGCAAACAACGGGCGTTTTGGCTTTTGCGACTCTTGTTATGAGTTGCTCTCTCCGAATAACGGACCCCGATGCGGCATTTGTGATGCACCAGGCCTGCCCCAAACATGCAAACGGTGTCTCGACACGCCACCTGCGTTTGAGCGACTTTGGGCCCCCTATCTCTTTGGTGGGCCACTCCAACAAGCCATTCATCGTATTAAATTCGCCAAAGAGGAGTTTTGGCTGCATGGCCTCGCCGAACTTTTATGCGCCAACGAACATATTCAGGCCATTAAAGAACACTGCACCCATATTGTTCCAGTGCCTTTGGGCAAGCAGCGCCTCAAAACACGTGGGTTTAATCAAAGCGCCGTTTTAGCACGCAAAATTGCCCAAATTTGGCAAAAAAAACCACACTATATCCTTGAACGCACCCGCGAAACAGCCCCTCAAAGCGGTCTCAGCCAGGAAGAGCGCGAAAGCAATATGGCCGATGCCTTTAAGGCGGATGCGCAAAATCCAGTCGAAAATATACTTCTGATTGATGATGTGGTGACCACTGGCGCCACCCTCAAAAGTGCGGCCCAAAGCCTAAAAAAAGCTGGCATCCAAAGGGTTTATGCCCTAACCCTCGCCCACAGTGATCCTCACATCACAAAATAATTCCGCTTGTAAACGAATTCCTTTGACAAATCAGCCGATTAGAGGTTAATTTCGCGCCCGCTCGGAGCAGATATTACGTGGCAGGATCAATTGGTTAAACAGCCCTCCCAATTGCACGCAACGTCCCTACGACTTGGGACGATAATGGTAAATGCTGGCATCTAAGAGCTTAATATTGTGTGCTTTATCAAACGATAGCGGCATGCAAAAAGCGGGGGATTTCTACATGGTAAAACGGACTTTCAAATACCTGACAATTATCGGTTTGGCTTTAACCCTTAGCGCCTGCGGTGGTCGACGCGCAGGGCAAGGCAGCACAACCGAAACCAACGAACCGACTCAGACACTCAACAATACGTGTACGGCAGATGCCGATTGCGGCAGTGGCAGCTGCGTTGATGGCGCGTGTGTGTCTTCGAGTTGCGGGACCGACAGCGAATGTGGTGCCAATGAATATTGCCAATACCCAAGCTCTGGACCATGGAGTGCAGGCACAACAGGACAATGCAGCGCACCTTGTGCAAGTGATGAGCAATGTGGTGTGATTGGCCAACAATGTATTGGTGGCCGCTGTTATACGAATCTCGAATGTGACCCAGCCAACAACAGCACCGACTGTCCTCCTGGCGAAGTATGTAACCAACAGGCGCGCGCTTGTACCGCACCACCAAGCAACTGCTATTTTAATGAGCAATGCCCTGCAGGTTGGGTATGCAATACCGACAACAGCTGTATCGATCCCAATAACGTGAATTTGGGTGGCTGCAGCATCGACGCTGATTGCAGCAGTGTGAGTGGCTGTCAAGCCGGCGCCTGTACATGCAACAATGGCGCCTGCCAACCCTCAACAACAAGCTGTGCAGAGGCAAGCGATTGCGAGAGTGGCAATTACTGCGCCAATGGCACATGCCAGCCGGCAACTGCTTGCTCTTCGCAAGATAACTGTACGCCTTACAGTTTGGTTTGTGATGGTGGATATTGCGTCAACCCTACAGCATGTGATTCAAGCAACAATTGTGCGGCAGGTTACTCTTGCAACACCAGCCAAAACCCTCCGGCCTGTTTTCCTGATGGCACCGCAGAATGTACTCAGGATTCACAATGTGCGGCTGGAACCTACTGTGAACTCTTCACCAACTCATGCCAAAGCGGCTGTCGAAACGACAATGACTGCAGCGGCCAATGTAATGGTGCTGCCAGCTGTCGATGTGACAGCGCCCATAGCTGCTCATCTCAAAGTATTGGTAATTCCGGCGATGCGTGTACAAGCAATACAGATTGCCCTGGTGGTACAATCTGTTCACAAACCAACTGTATAGAATGTATGAGTGGCGGGGATTGCTCAATGAGTTGTCAACAAACCTGTGACCTTCTCTTGGAAATGGTCGCGCCAACCTGTCCCTCTGGTACATCCTGTGACGCCATTTCTTCAATGATGTGTACTGGCGATTTTGTCGGAGTCTGCACCGCTGGCTCGGGAATGCCTTAAACAAAGCATCCTTATTTTATCGGATTAAAGATCAAAACTTGACTTCGACGCAGGCTCTGGGATGAATAGATCACCATGTCCCTGCGTCAGACCACCCTCAATATCGACCTTGAACAACTTCGCGCGAACTTTAAGGCCGTTGCGCTGCATGGGCATCCGCTTTCACTTTGCCCCGTGGTCAAAGCCAACGCCTATGGCCATGGGCTCACTGAAGTAGCCCGAACCTTTAGCGAAGCTGGAGCCGCTTATTTGGCCGTGGCCTTATGCGAAGAAGGCGTGGCCCTGCGTAAGCATGGCATCAACACACCTATCCTGGTTTTGGGCCCCGCACCAACTGACGCTTATCACTACATGATTGAACATCAATTGGTGCCCTGTATTTCCAATATAGAACAAATCGAACTGCTGGCCCGTGCCGCAAAAAACACAGCTGCCACATATCATCTCAAAATAGATACCGGTATGTCACGCTTAGGGGTCAGCTTATCGGCGCTCAACGAAGTGCTCAAGCAGCTTCAAGCTCACCCTACTCTACATATGCAAGGCGTCTTAACCCATTTTGCAAACGCCGATTTGCAAGATCAAAAATTTAATCAACACCAGATCGAGGGGTTTAAAAGCGCACTCCGCACAATCCATGAAGCTGAATTCACACCGGAGATCATTCATTGCTCAAACAGCGCCGCCACCCTGGACCTACAGGTGGCCGACCAGACCATGCTTAGACCTGGTCTGGCACTCTATGGCATTAATCCACTTGGCCCGCATCCGGCCAGTATCGAACTCCAACCGGCCATGCACTGGCACACCAGCCCATTGCATATTAAAGCGATTCCTGCAGATACCCCGGTCAGTTATGGTGGAACCTGGCGCGCGCAAAAGCCCACAACCCTTGCCATCTTGCCTGTAGGATACGCTGATGGTTATCGCCGTGAATTTTCTAACAAAGCCACCGTGCTCATTCAGGGTAGGCGCGCCCCTGTGGTTGGCCAAATTTGTATGGACCATACCCTTGTCGATATCACTGACATCCCGGGAACAAAGCTTGATGATGAAGTTGTTCTCCTTGGGCAACAACAACAAGAAGCGATCACCCCCTGGGAGCTCGCGTCTTGGGCACAAACAATCCCTTATGAAATTCTCTGTGGCATCTCATCCCGCGTTAAACGCACTTACACAGGAACAACGTCCGCATGAGCACAAAGGCCCTAGCTAAACCAACCCGTTTTGCCCAAATCACCGGTGATTTCACACTTCGCATCGTCGAAGATACGGGTCAAATGCTTGGGTTTTTTGTGCGTGCATTACGCGCTGTATTTACCCCACCTTTCAGGTATCAACTCTTTCTTGCCCAAGCTGAATTTGTCGGCGTAGGCTCGCTTTTTATTATCTTACTTACAGGGGTCTTCACCGGCGCGGTCTTTACCCTGCAAACGGTCTCTGCCCTCGAGCAAGTCGGCATGGAAAGTATGGTCGGGTCGACGGTCATGTTGGCGGTCAGTCGGGAATTGGCCCCGGTCCTAACCGCACTTATGGTGACCGGGCGAGTCGGCAGCGCTATGGCAACCGAGCTTGGCACCATGCGGGTAAGTGAACAAATCGATGCCATGGAGGTCATGGCGGTCGATCCTATAGGCTACCTGGTGACACCTCGAATTTTTGCCTGCGCCTTAATGGTCCCCGCGCTCACGGTCATTTTTGATGTGGTTGCCGGCCTTGGCGCTTATATGGTTGCGATCGGCGTGCTGGGCATTGATGAGGGCGCTTTTCTCTCACGTATTGAATGGTTCTTAGATCCTTATGATTTCACCCATGGTATTAAAAAAGCTTTTATTTTTGGGGTATTAATCGCTGTTGTCGGTTGTTTTAAGGGTTTTCACGCCAAAGGTGGTGCGCGTGGTGTCGGTATGGCCACCACCCAAGCGGTGGTCATTGGCTCGATTTCCGTTTTTGTCCTGGATTACGTCCTCACGGCGCTTTTGCTTATTTTTGAAGTATAAACGGAAATTTTGTCCGAATATTTCTCCCACAGAACTTTAAGGCTATACTCAAGCAGCCGTGATCCAAATTAATCAAATTTCTAAGAGCTTCGCCAATCAAATGATCCTCAAAGACATCTCCTTGCATGTCGAACGAGGTAAAACACGTGTTATTTTAGGCCCATCGGGTTCAGGTAAAACGGTTTTGCTCAAACATATTATTGGTCTCTTAGAGCCAGATCGGGGTGAAATTAAAGTTGATGGACAAAATATTGTCGGTCTTTCAGCTAAAGACATGCTTCACATTCGCAAGAAGTTTGGCATGGTATTCCAACAAGCTGCGCTCTTTGATTCGATGACAGTCGCTGAAAATATCGCCTTTCCCTTACGAGAACATGGCGATTTTAATGAATCCGAAATTAAAACCAAAGTGACCAATGCACTGGAACTTGTGTCCCTCGAAGGTATTGAAAAGAAATTCCCCTCTGAACTTTCCGGCGGTATGCGAAAACGTGTCGGCTTAGCGCGTGCCATTATTTTACAACCTCAGTGCGTACTCTATGATGAACCCACAACAGGTTTAGATCCAATCACAACCGACGATGTTGACCGTATGATTTTAGATGCAAGTTCACGGCTTAATGTCACAAGTGTCGTCATTTCTCATGATGTCGGTAGCGCTTTGAATGTTGCGGATAACATTGCCGTTATACATGAGGGTGCGATTGTTGAAGATTGCAAAGCCGAAGATATTAAAAACAGCAAACATCCTTTCGTTCAGGAATTCTTGAGCGCATGGTTTAAAAAACAATGAATTCACGCGC
>JASMKV010000469.1 GCA_030749035.1 Myxococcota bacterium
TGCGGTGCTCGATACGGCGTGTCAGCCTATCACCAACGCCTTGATTGATGTTTGGCAGGCGGACAATGCGGGTGACTATGACGAGACAAGTGATGCCTATCTCTTACGCGGACGCCTCTATGCAGACGCCTCAGGTCAATATGCTTTCACAACCATTCATCCGGGCCACTATCCCAACGGTGGCACCTATCGACCAGCACATATCCATGTGAAAGTCAGCGCCGAAGGTTATAAGGACTTAACGACACAGCTTTATTTCGCTGGCGATGAATATAACGACGGCGATCCATTTATCGTCGACACGCTTATTATGGACGTGGTTGAGAATGCGGGCAGCGAACAATGTTTGTTCAATTTCGTATTGGAAGATGCGGCATAAAACACTTAGCGTTTACGCTTAAGCTCCTGGCTGTCTAAAATAATCGTCACCGGCCCATGATTGAGGAGTTCCACATCCATCATCGCGCCGAAGCGACCACTTTCGACCGACAGGCCTTGGTCGCGCAGCATGTGTTTGAACGCACCGCAGAGTTCCTCGGCCTCTTGGGGTTCAGCCGCATCACCAAAATAAGGTCGACGCCCGCGCGTGCAGTCGGCGAAGAGCGTGAACTGACTCACCACCAGTGCAGAGCCCTGCACATCCAGGAGCGACAAGTTCATTTTCTCTTCCGCATCGGGAAAGATGCGCAGATTGACAATTTTATCTGCCATCTGCTGCGCAATCGTTTTATCGTCTTCTGGTGCGACACCTAAAAGGATCAAAAGGCCTAAGCCTATTTCACCGGTCGTCTCGCCTGAGACCGAAACTTTCGCCCGTCCGACCCTTTGAATGACCGCTCTCATCAAGACACCTACACATACATCGTGAGTTTTTGATTGGTACGACGCAACGGCTTCGAATCGGCTTTCGACGCTCTTTTTAAAAGTTGCAAAATCCTTGGCCCTAAAACATCCGCAGACGTCGAAAAGAGTCTTTCTTCGCCAAACTTCTCAATCGTCTCCTGTTGCGCCGCGAGAATATCATAATCCTGATCGGCAATCCTTTTCGCCAAAGGCATCACGATGCGCTTCACCGCCCCCCCGCCGACCGGCAAACGAAAACCAATCTCGCTAAACATCCGGGTAACATCCCTATTGATAGGAGAAAGATAATTTGAAATCATCAAATGGCTATAGGGGCCCAAGGCATATTCGACCTGTGCAAGAGAAGGTAGAATAAAACGGTCAACGTGTCGCACAACGCCGCCACCGGGAGCAAGAATACTGCCGACAATGCCTTTGGGTCTCGGTTCACCAAAAAATTCGGCTTCGACTCTGTCTGCATGATTACGTATTTCCACATCAATCGGTTTTAACTTTCCGGAACGAAAAAGTCCTTTGTGCAAAAAAGAGGTATGCGGCACATCCAAAATGTTTTCTGCCGTGGCCACCATGCCCGCATCAAAATCCATTTCATAACGAAAAAACTGATAGCTTTTCACTTCGCGCAAAGGAAAGCCGACAGGCTCTGACGCTGGTGGTTTTTCCGCATCCATATACACCCACAAGAAACCGTGCTTTTCCCGGACAGGATAGGCTCTTGCCCGAGCTTTTTGTGCTTCCATTTTATCGCCTAAAGCAGGCACCAAGCGACAAACGCCATCGCCACCAAACTGCCAGCCATGATAGGCGCATTGAATGTTTTCGCCACACACACGGCCTTTGGAAAGCGGTACGGAACGATGCGGACAACGGTCCTCTAAAGCAGCCACCTTGCCAGAACTGGAGCGAAAAAGGACCAAAGGCTCCTCCAACAACGTCAGCGCCAACGGTTTTTTCTTTAACGCTTTTTCTTCACAGGCGATATACCAAGCATCCCGCATCCAGGGTGCATTTTTAAAAGATGCTGTTTTGGCCATCTATGCCTCCTCATAAGGGAAAAACTTTTCAAAGATAAAATAGACCAAAAGCCCATAAAAACAACCAAGCAATACATCGATAATATAATGATGATTTAAATACACAGCAGAAAAGCTCACAAGCGCCCAGAAGCCCACCATGCCCCAGAATATCGCCCCCTTAAACATTTTCCGTCCATAGAGAAAAGTAATCAAAGGATAACACGCATGCATCGATGGCATGGCACCAAAAACATTGGATGCCCGCGCATACATTTCAGCAAAAATAGGCAGCCCTAAATATTGATCGACGCGAATCAGGCGCGCCGAATTCCCCGGTGTGTCCATGATTGCCGGCCCCAAGCCATAGAGTTCCACATACCATGGTGGTGCTGCCGGATAGAGGTACCAGGTGGCGAATCCCAAAAGCGAGACACATAGAAATGCGGCACCAAAATGCATCAGAAGTTTTTGGTTTTTGACCAGCAAATAAAACGCATAAGCAATCGCTTCGTAAACAAAAAAGAAATACGCAAAGGCGGCGGCAAAATCGAGAACAGGATGGCTTACATCGGCAAAATACTGGGTTGGAATCAGTGTCTCTCCATTGGGTCCCGCATAACCAAAGAGCGCCTGCTCAATATAATAGGGTTCAGCCACGTTAATGGGAATAAGTGCGTGCATGACCGGTGTCACAAACCTTAAAGCATCGTAAATGAGTGC
>JASMKV010000470.1 GCA_030749035.1 Myxococcota bacterium
GATTCTGCGGCCAGCTTATTGATGCCATTGATATCCACTGGCACCTTCGGATGCTTTTCATCGACGGGCAGATACTCTGGCTTGCCATATAACTGACGCGTACTCGTAAAAATGAGACGCGCCTCTGGGTTGTTGTACCGACAAGCCTCAAGAAGATTCAGCTGACTTGCACAATTGATGGCCAAATCGGTGAGCGGATCTGTCATGCTGTCGAGATGTGAGACCTGTCCGGCCAGGCAAAAGATGTATTCGTGTTCTTGCACCAAATGCTTCAAGCTATGGGCATCACGTAAATCCGAAAAGTTGACATCCACCCTATTTCGAAACGCTTCGATATTCCCCAGGACCGCGCCATATTCGGGCAACATCGAATCGATCAAGGTCACATTTGCGCCTTGTAAAACGAGTTGCTCCGCCAGGTTAGAGCCGATAAAGCCGACTCCCCCTGTAATCAATACGCGCTTATCTAAAAAAAAATCATTCATGTTCATCGTTCCTTTTGAGATAACGCACGACAAACTGCGGCGTGCCGTTTTGGTCGAGAAAAATCCGACCTAAATATTCACCAACGGCGCCCAAAATAATCAACTGAACACCACTAAATAGTGCAATTGTCACCAGAACAGTGGGAATACCCACGGTCACGTTCGGATCGATCCAGATTTTATCCACCACGATGGCGATCAATGCCGCCACACTGAATAAAGACATACATATGCCGGCCATAGCCGCAAGCCGAAGAGGTCTGATGGAAAAGTTCAAAAACATATTTAACCAAAGCAAAAAAAGTTTTTTCCACGTATAGGTCGACTCTCCAGCAAGACGCTCGCGGTGCTCTACCTCAATCTGACCGATGTTCTGCGTCACTCTAAAAACCAGCCCATCAATATACGGAAATGCCCCCCTGTATTTGCAAACCTCGTCGACAACAAATCGACTCATGATCTTAAAACTCGAAAGATAAATTTCCGATGGCTTTTTAAGCATGACATTCGCCAACTTGTCATTAATCCTGCTCACCACATTGCGCACAAACGAATGACGTTTGACCCGATAATGTCCGTAGAGCACATCCGTATTCTTTTCCTTAATACCCGCATAAAGACGTAATGCTTCAGCAGCGGGATGCTGTCCATCATCATCGAGGACCACGACATAAGCACCACGCGCTTGATGCAAACCCGCCAGCACAGCATTGTGCTCACCGAAATTTCGCGTAAGATGCACGAAAGTCAAAACTTCAGGATACTTATCATTCAAGCCCAAACACACCGCTTCGCTTTCGTCCAAAGATCCATCGTTGACCAAAACAATCTCGTACTGGGCATCATCGCAAGCAGCACGGATCTCCTCAACCACAGCAGTAATGGTCTGTGCTGAGTTAAACACGGGGATGACAAAACTTAATTCACAGCTCACAACATTTACCTATCCCTGGATGCGACAATATTCAAATACCTTCATGATAAAATGCATGAATCGCATCAATCACACGACGCACATCTTCTTCTGCTAATTCGGGATACATGGGTAAAGAAGCAATATCCGAAAGCATCCGCTCTGTACACGCAAGACTGCCCGGTACACGGATGGCATCCTGAAAGCCCGGCTGCTGATGCAAGCCATGGGGATAATGTATTCCTGTCCCTATCCCCTTCTCATGCAAAAAGCTGCGCAAAGCATCCCGTCGCACAGAACGCACAACATACTGATGAAAAACATGCGTGACGTTTGCAGCGGTTTGAGGGATCATCAGGTCCAATCCTTCAAGCCCCTCACTGTATGTTTTTGCGATTTGTCTGCGACGCGCATTGTCTTCATTCAAAGACTCAAGCTTGACCCGCAGCACAGCCGCGTGCAACTCATCCATCCTGGCATTCACACCCTGGACCTCACTGTAAAATTTTTCTTTCCAACCATACTCCCGAAGGGCTTTGGCTTTTTCGACAAAAGCATCATCCCGAAAGACCAGCGCACCCGCATCCCCAAACGCCCCAAGGTTTTTGGTCGGATAGAAGCTAAAACATCCAATATCGCCAAAAGAACCCACCTGCTGACCGGAAAACTCTGCGCCATGAGCCTGAGCACAATCCTCAACAACACGAAGGTGTTTTTCTTGGGCGAAATCCATGAGCTCGTCCATCCTTGCTGGGTGCCCGTAGAGATGCACTGGCATGATGGCCTTGGTCTGCGGTGTCCATGCTTTTTTGACTGCTTCAATATCAAGCGTAAATGAATCCGCCTCAACATCTACAAGAACCGCTCTCGCACCGGTCAATGCCACCGCAGCCAAGGATGCTGTCGCCGTATGTGCCGGCATGATCACTTCATCACCAGAACCAACATCAAAGCACTTGAGTGCCAAATACAATGCCTGTGTACCGCTGCCCACACCCAAGCAAACGCGCGCGCCCACATAGTGTGCAAATTCACTTTCAAAGCCCTTGGTTTCATTGCCATGAAGATAAATGCCACTTTCGAGCACACGAGAAAGAGCCTCTTTGATAAGCGCTGCGCGCTTATCGTAACTTGCTTTGGGGTTTGCTGGGGAAATCATCATAAAAACAACAGCTCAAAGCCTAACTCGATTTGTCTTCTCAATCAAGACTCGCTTATCTGCCTGGCATTTTTTCCAACCAATAAAGCCAAATGCTCCCATCGAGACGTTCCTCGGGAATCATTGCACGCAAAAAGTTGTATTGCCCATCCTTGTTGAGCGACAAATGACTGACACTCACCGCAACATAACCGGGCAAGCGCATCTCCTGAGCAGTCTCTTTGATGGAAAATGGATTTTGCCCAAAAGGCGTATACGGAATATTATAATACCCAGGGTCAGCTGTCCCATAATAACTCAGATTAACATGTTCCACACCATGCTCGCCCATCCATGCTTCAAGGTTTTTTAAACCTTGCCCCCAGTCCAAATTCGAGTCCGTGAGGTATTGATGGCCGACAACCGAGCCACCAATATAGGGACTAAAAAAGGAGATGGTCTGTGGGTAAGAACCCGCAAACTCGAGAGCCAAAACAACAACAAGGGCCCAGCTTACTTTCGAACGCCCTATCGCCAGAAGATAATGCAGCACCGCACCAAGCCCAAGAATAATAAATGGATAGATGGGCAACACATGTCGGACCCCAAGATTAATGCTTCGGGTCATCGCAAAAGCGATAAAGAAGAGCGCAAAAGAACCGAGAAAAAAGAGTTCTTTCTTTACCCCCACATCAAACCGCTTAAAAAAGACCACAAAGAACAACGCCAGGACCGAATAGATGCCTGGTGCTTTAAACCACATGGCAAAGGGGTAGTAATACCACCAATGGCCCTGCTCACCTAGCAGGTATCCTCCACGATGCGTCTCCACAAGGGCGGCTAGAAAGCCCTGCGTGAAAGCGTTCGGCAAAAGCCGATATTGGTCAATTGTATTTAAGAGAACGAGCCAGAACGATTCCAATGTCTCTGACTGGGGCAATGGATTAAACACCATGGGGGGAGCATCTGCAGGCGTGATGCGGTAATGAAAACCATAGCAAGCCCAAACCAGAAAGACAAAAACAAGAGCCAGTCCCATACACAGAGCCGCAATAAAAGCAAAACGCTCCTTGGCGCCGTCTGTCAAGCGGTGAAACCCAAGTTTTCCAGGCCAGGGTTGCGTTGAAAGCCCCCGCCAAACGAAAGCACAGCCAAGGACTGGAAGAAACAAAACGCCCGAGAACTTACTTAAGGGCAGACACGCCCATGCCAGCAAAAAGAAGGCTGCGCGCGGCCAGGAACGTAAGCGAAAAAGCAGCCAGGTTGAAAAAACAGCTGTAAAAGCAGAAACCGTCAGGCCCATATCCGTGGTCACATAACGCGCATGTGAAAAGAGTGTCGGTTCAAAGGCATACATACCAAGAACCAAAAAAGCAGTATGCGAATTAAAAAGTATTCGGGCCCAAGCAAAGAGCAAGACGCCTAAGGCACAGCCAAGAAGCGCAATCATAAAACGTGAACTAAAGAGCAAAGTGTCCGCATCGTTTTGTGCAAAGACAAAAGCGTGGCTGATCTCCCACCAATCCCCACGCTTCCACTCAGGAATCTCTTTATCTAAACGCACATCAAGAAGGAGCAAGGGCAGCGCCGACCACATGCGCGCCAAGGGAGGGTGTGTCGGATCTATCCGATAATCGCTTTCACTAAGTGTGGCATACCCGGCGGTCAAATGAACCGCCTCATCATAGGTTGCCGATTCTTTTGTGTAAGAGACAAAAGCCAAGGTCAGATAAACAAGAGCGTAGCAAATCAGCGCGAGGCAAATCTTCGATGGTGCATAGTCTTTTTCTCGAGCCATAGGTCTCTCTGGTTCTGACAGTTT
>JASMKV010000471.1 GCA_030749035.1 Myxococcota bacterium
GGGGTCGTGATCAGCGGCTTGCAGACATTTCGTCCCTGATATTCGCCAATTTTTGACATGCCAAATGGACAATCACTGCAAGATCCTGATTTGAGTTCCCGGGCACGATAGTGACCATTTTCATTATAGAGACACTGCGAACCGTAGATAAATGCATCCTCTTTGACGCACTTACAAATGCGCACCGCTGTTGCCAGGACAGACTTACAAATCGGTGTACCATTAAGATAAAAGCCTTCAAGGTCCATCCCCCATGGACAGCCGGTACTTTGGGGTCCAGCAACAACCGGGCTCACTCCTGGATAGCCACCTTTACGGCGCACCAATTGGTGCTCATAAAGAGACGAAGGGAAAAGTTTTTCACCAATGTTACGGTCCATATCCTGGCCCACCATCAGATTACGACCACCTTCAAAGAAATCCTGAGGGGAAGTCTGACTCTGGCCATTTAAATCTGTTCTTAAGGAACCGCGCGCGCCAATATTATAACCATAATGAAATTGGTGTGAGACCACGGTGCCCGAGCCGCCATTATTCCAAAACACATTTTGAAAAGAGGTATGGCCTGCATTGGGATTATAGTGTGGGAATCCATTGACGTAATATTTGGCTGACCAACCATCATGAAGCGTTGAGCTGTCGACCAGGTTGGCTGCTGAAAGAGCCTTGTGGAAATCCGAATTCCCCGGAGAAGTCCAGACGGGGCCACCGGCAAACCATTGATATTTATTGGCGTCAGAAGAATAGATGCGCAAAAACACACAGCCACTCGTGCCGAAATGATTGTTCACCGCAAAATTATGTCGACCGCTTTGGCCAACCGAATCACGCACCAGGATTTCATTGGAACGTGCAACCTTGAAAAGGTAGCCATTGCCATCGGGCCCCCTGTTCTGGGCGTTTTTCATGGTCACTTCGGCAACAGTCACATTTTTCGAGTTTGCGATATCAAGCCCACCGGACTGTAAGTGTTTACCGCTTTGGTAAGAAAAGCCAAAGGTGCTGGGCTCAAACGATTTGATTTTATGCATAAAACTATTTTTGACACCATTCATCTCCAGGAGATGCACATGCGCCATCAGGCTTGTCGAACTCATGGCAACCTCTGGATCAACTTTCCAGGCCGCATCGCGAGAAACCGCATTGGATACCGCCAAAGACTCGATACCCACTTTGTTTAAGAGATTGCTTTGAATCCGCACAGAAGCGTTGTCACGGGTTTTCAGTGCGTAGCGCAGGGGCACATCAAATTCGATGCGGTAACCGCGGCTCACGCTTTGAATCGAGGTGATTTTGCGATGGAAAAACGGCATCCACTGACCATTGGCACTCGACCATTCAGAAGTGATGTTAAAATCGGCGCGAAATGCGGCGCTAATTTCCGCACCTAAAACAATATCCTGACCAAGAGCCAAAGCGCCTAAAGTATCGACAATGACGCTGGTATCAAAAACCTGAGCATCAAGGATCAGCGCTGCATCGCTTGACGCACCGTGTCCCCACGTGCCTACGGGCTCAAAAAGGATATGGGCTTGCCTGCTCCACTCCGACATGCCTTCGCTGCGTGGAAAATAAAGGTGTGATTGATGTTCGCCGGCACCGCGTAAGGTCACATACGAAT
>JASMKV010000472.1 GCA_030749035.1 Myxococcota bacterium
GCCCAACTTTCAATTTGCCCCGCATCGGGTCCTTCAACAAGCACCCGAGCCTTGGGTTCAGTGCCCGAATAACGCACCATCACCCGACCTTCACCGGCGAGCTTCAATTCAACCTCAGCAATGGCTTTCTGCACGCTGTCGAGTTCTTCAATAGGCGTTTTATTCGCCACCTGCACATTCACCAACGACTGTGGGAAAGGCTTAAGCACTTTACGGATTTCTGAAAGTGGTGCGTCGGCCTCGCGCATCACCGCAATCAACTTTAATGCCGCCAAAAGCCCATCACCGGTGGTGGCATGGTCGAGATAAACCAAATGGCCTGAGTTCTCGCCACCAAAGGAGTAGCCTCCTTTGCGCATTTCCTCAACCACGTAGCGGTCCCCAACTTGCGTCCGAATCACTTTTCCGCCCATCTTCGTAATCACCTTATCCAATGCTAAATTGGACATCACCGTCGAAACCAGGGTGCTTTCTTTGAGGGTTCCTTTATCGAGCATCTCCTTGGCACCAATCGCTAAAATGCAATCGCCATCAAGCACATCACCCTTATCATCGACCACAATAAGCCTGTCCGCATCCCCATCAAGGGCAATACCAATATCGGCCCCGGCAGCCAAAACCGCCTCACGAAGTTTATCAGGAAAAAGCGCACCACATCCGTGATTGATGTTTCGTCCATTGGGTTCAACGCCAATCGCATGCACCCGGGCGCCCATCTCCTCTAAGACGCGCGGTGCGACTTGATAAGCGGCGCCATTGGCGCAATCGACAACGACTTTAAGTCCCTCAAAATTAAGACTCTCGGGCAACACGGTTTTGACATAGGACAAATAACGACCACGGGCATCCTCAACCCGATAGGCTTTGCCCACCGCGCTTTTGGTTGGACGAATCGATTCGACATGGTCATCATCCATCAAGGTTTCAAGCTTAATTTCAATTTCATCGGGCAGTTTAAAACCATCGCGCGCAAAAATCTTAATGCCGTTATCCTGGTAAGCATTATGGCTCGCAGAAATCATCACGCCCGCATCGGCACGCATATTCTTGGTCAAAAAGGCCACCGCCGGTGTGGGCATCGGTCCGACCAAAAACACATCGACCCCCATCGAACATACACCCGAGGCAAAAGCCATCTCCATCATATAACAGGACAAACGGGTATCTTTGCCAATCACAATACGATGTCGATGTTCTCCGACAAGCGCATGATAAGCGACCGCACGCCCTAAGCTTACCGCCATTTCACAGGTCATCGGCCACTGGTTCGCGGTTCCCCGAATGCCGTCGGTGCCAAATAATTTACGCTTCATGATCTAAAAAACTCTCCCCCTACTCAACGTCTCTTGGGCAGTTGTATTTTCACCTTTGGTGCCAGGCCTGTCCAGAGCGTACGCTCCGGAACGCCCTCAAGCTTGACCGCTTTCTCCAAGAGGTCACCACTTGCCGGTAAATCCTCCTTAATGTCAACCTTTGCCACCAAAACCTTCTCATTGAGTGTCCCCAGAACCTTGCGTGGACCTTTGAGGTAAACCACCACCTTTTCTGGCGAAACCCGTGAGCCTTCAGGCGCATTGCTTAATTGAACCCGGACATTTTCAAAGGTACGCTCGACAAACTGTTCCACAATCTCAATTTGCACCTGCACCCCACTGGTTTTGAGCCGCAATGGATTACTCATAGGTTTCACGTCAATCTCTAAACTCAAAGAACTCTCCCGACCAGAAATATCGATGGGCCGGGTGTATACAAAGTCCAATGTTTGGACCATGGAAATCGGCCCCTCCACCGCCACCGCCTTCGGGTCAACCCGCACATCGGCAATCTCAAAGCCAAAAGCCGGCCTGTCGATCAAATCCGCGCTCACGGGGATTAAACGTTCAGACTTTCGGTCCAAACTCAGTTCAATCTCTGCTGGCCGAAAAGCGATGATTTTCATGCCCGCCGGTGCCAGAATATCCGAGGCTTGAATGCGATGACGCAACACACCCGGGCCAACCTGCTCAAGCTTGACCACAATCGGCTCCACGTCCTGGCTGGTATAATCCTGAAACGCCGCCCAAGGCCCCTGCAAGGTGGTGTGAATAGAAGTCGGCGCCCGCCCCATGATCAACATATCGTCAGGAACGTCATAAACAATCGGAAAATCAACCTCCACAGGCGTGACACTCTCGACACTCACAAAAAAGAAAAGCAGCAAGGACACCAAAAAAGAAAAGAGCTTCAGGCTAAAATGTCGACCCACGATAGGCAGTGGCATAACCTACGCCTCCTCTTCGTTTTGCGGTGCTGCGGCATTGTCCGCTTTGCCCTGGGCCTTGGCTTGCGCATCTTTGTGCTCACCAAAATATTTTTGCAGCATGCTTTTGAGTTTTTCCGGCTCTAAGTTGCGATGCAAGACCCCCGACTCCGCCAGCGCAATCTGACCACGCTCTTCAGAAATCACAATCGCCAAGGCATCCAGCTCTTCGGTGGCGCCAACCGCCGCGCGATGACGGGTGCCTAAATAAGGGCTGAGTTGCGGATTTTGACTCAAAGGCAAAAACACGGCCGCCGCCGTAATGCGCGCGCCCTGAATAATCAGTGCCCCATCGTGCAAGGGACCTGGCGTGACAAAGAGTTGCGCCAGCAACGAGGAAGAGACCTTCGCATCCAAACGCACCCCCGTATCGGCCAATTCGCTCAAATTGGCTTCGCGCTCAATCAGAATAATCGCGCCGGTTCGGTCGCGGGCCATAATCTCGGTGGCCTTCATCAATTCATCGGCCAAAAAAGTCGCAGAGCCAAAACCCATGGCACCAAAGAAATTCCGCCGTCCGACCCGTTGCAAACCGCGACGGATATCGTTTTGAAAAACAACGATAACGACAAGCAAAATCGATGAGATAAAGTTATCGAGGATCCACGAGAGAGTTTTGAAGCCTAAAAACCTTGAAGCAAAAAACGCCAGGATAATAAGCCCTAAACCCA
>JASMKV010000473.1 GCA_030749035.1 Myxococcota bacterium
CTTTTGGCGTCGGTCGGATGTAAAGAAACGAAAGTAGGTTAAAGCAAAATGCAACGTGTATTAATCGCCAATCGTGGAGAAATTGCCTTAAGGGTGATGAAGGCAGCGCGTGCTCTTGGTTATGAGACTGTGGCGGTCTACAGCGATGCGGATGCGGCGAGTATGCATGTTGAGGCTGCGGACCAAGCCTATCGTATCGGCGGGGCGGCGGTTGCGGACTCCTATCTGAATATGGATGCGGTGCTGGCGGCGGCCAAAGCGACGAATGCGGATGCGGTGCATCCGGGCTATGGTTTCTTGGCAGAAAACGCCGACTTTGTGCGCGCTTGTAAGAAAGCGGGACTGAATTTTGTCGGCCCAGATGCAGATGCGATGGAGGCTTTAGGCAATAAGCGACAGGCACGACTTAAAATGAACAAGGAGGGGGTTCCTTGTTTGCCAGGCTACGAGGGTGATGCGCAAGATGATAAGGCGCTGATCAAAGCTGCCCAAGGCATCGGTTTTCCATTGATGGTCAAAGCGGCTGCCGGTGGTGGTGGCCGTGGGATGCGTTTGGTGGCGCAAGAAAGAGACCTTGAAGCTGCGCTGCGTGGGGCTCGTTCCGAGGCTCAGGATGCGTTTGGCAGTGATGAGCTGATTCTTGAAAAAGCAGCGACCAGCGTAAAGCATATTGAAATTCAAGTGCTGGCCGATGCGCACGGTGAAGTGCTCTATATTGGTGAGCGGGATTGTTCGAGCCAGCGTCGTTATCAAAAAGTGATTGAAGAGGCACCGTCCCCGAGCGTTGACGAAAAGCTACGACAAGCCATGGGAGAAGCGGCGGTTAAGGTGGCCAAGAGTGTTGGCTACGTTGGTGCAGGAACGGTTGAGTTTTTACTCGATGGTGATGGCAACTTTTATTTTCTTGAGATGAATACGCGGATTCAGGTGGAACATCCGGTTTCTGAGATGATCACCGGCATCGATTTGGTCGCCTGGCAGTTAAGGATTGCGGCGGGTGAAAAATTAGCCATCCGACAAAAAGACGTGGGCCTTTGTGGGCATGCGATTGAGGCCAGGCTTTATGCGGAAGATCCGGATCAGAATTTTATCCCGCAAAGTGG
>JASMKV010000474.1 GCA_030749035.1 Myxococcota bacterium
CGCACAGATCTTGGTCATCGACCCGGTGAATGAGACACCAGTACTGGAGGGGCAAGAATATCCTCTCGATCCGGAGGATTTTAAAACGGATTATAAATGGAGCGCCGGCGTGTTGGCACCCAATGGCAAAATTTTTGGCATACCCAATTGGCGGGATAAGGTTTTGGTGGTTGATTACGATAATGGTGTTTGGTCTACACAGGAGTACGATTTACCAGCCGGTCTTACGCAGCCGGGTGAGGGTGAGTACATCTGTTCCGAGAATACACCTTACCGTTGGTCAGGTGGTGTGTTGGCGCCGAATGGTAAAGTTTATGTCATTCCAAGCTGCGCACTGGAAATCCTTATTATTGATCCTGAAGATATCGCCAACATGACCTATATTGATATCACAAGCATGCATACGAATCATTATTTTAAGTATGCCGGCGGTGTTCTGGCGCCCAATGGTAAAATTTATGCGATTCCAGGTAAGACTGATCAGGTATTGGAAATCGACCCGACAACCAATACGGTTGTCGAGATTGGCGATACCTTGCCTTCTGGTGATGCAAAGTGGAGAGGTGGGGTCTTAGCAGCAAATGGTAAGATTTACGGTATCCCTTATAATAGCCCGGACGTGCTCGAGATTGATCCGAGTGGAGAAACAGCGAGCGCCAGCGTATTGACCAATATTGCTCTAAGTGGAACGTCATGCGGTGATGGTAATTGTGATTTGTTGTTCGAAGATCAGAGCGTGTGCAGTGCCGACTGTGGTGATGATTTGAGCAAACGTTGGTCACAAGGAGTTTTGGGTCTAAACGGCAAAATTTATGGGATCCCTGGCGATGCAAATTTTGTTCTGGAATTCGACCCGCAAGCCAACGGAACTCTGCCCTCTTTTGTACCCCTCTCGGGCTATTTCAATAAGTATTAAAGGCCTTCTGTTATTTTCTCGGCAGCTTTTTTTCCTGACCAAATCGCCCCATCAATCGTGGCGGTGGATAAATAGTCACCGGCAAAAAGGAGCGGGGCCTGTTGTTGCTGCCAAAATTCTTTGGCTTTTTTATAACGGCCGACGCTGTGGACCGGAATGGCTTCTGCACGCTTGATGAGTTTAAACGGTGTCACTTCTTTAGGAAGGGCCGGATAAAACTTGCGCGCTTCTTGCCACATGGTGGTGTAGAGCTCTGCCTCACTTTTATCTAAGAGGGCTCGGCTTTGTTCACCGCTTAAGAAAACCGCCACCAGCTCTTTGCCCTGCAAGCTTTCATGGCTGTTTTGCCCTTTGAGGGAGCCAAAGCCAATGGCGGCAATATGATGTTGGCCCGGCCCGGAGGGACAGAGGCTGCTGGGTTGCTGTGGGCAGTCTTGGCGCAGGGCAAGATAGGCGGCGTGAATATTCGGGGTGTATCGTTGCTCAGACAAAAACATCCGCTGCCCTTCAGGGAGAATATCTTTCTCCAGGTTTGTGGTGATTTTCGTTGCCACCGAAGCGGTGCTGGCAATAACCAAAAAATCGCTCCGGAACGATTCAGCCTTTGTTTGCAGAATAAATTCATTGTCTTGATAGGCGATGTCTTCGATGGCGGTATTGGTATGCACTTGCATATCCTTGGTGACGCTGCGGCAAAAGGTATCCATGCCCTTGGCAAAGGTGTAGAACTTGGCATCGGCGGCTTTGGATTGCAGGGCTAAAAGTAAAGATTGAGAAACCTCTTCGCAGGAGAAGTACCAAAAGGGCTCGATGCCAGGGCGGATAAAGGCGTGGTAGACTTCGTCGTTGCAGCGCTTGCGTATATAAGCGGCAATGCTGTCGTCATCGTATTCGGCCAATGTTTCACAGTCGTAGAGGTGGTCGTGGCGGTGCTTTAAGGTCATCGCAAGCGTTTCCCGCAGCATACTTAACTTCGACCTTATGGATGCATAGGGAAACTTCAAAAAGGATTGTAGGGAACCCAATTGTAAAAAGGCGGCCTTACCATTTTGGACCAGACCGTTGTTGCGTGAGAGGGTGATGATTTCATCATGCAGCTCGAGCTCATCAATATAGGTTTTAAGATTTGGATAAAAATTGGTGAAAAACCCAGCACCGCTGTCGTGGGTCAAGTTTTGCTCACGCCAGGTTTGGGTACGACCACCAACCTGGGCATTGGCTTCAAAGAGTGTCACGTCGAAGCCAGCTTTTTGGAGTTCATAGGCGGCAGCGCAGCCCGCCGGCCCTGCACCAATGATTGCGCATCGCTTCGCCATGCTTTCTTGTAGTACTCTGGGCAGCAATTGAAAAGCATATTGCAATCCAGAGGGGCAGGGGGCAGATTGTAGGCTATGAAGAGTAAGCAGCCCGTGTTCGTGCGTATGATAACGCTTTTGTCGCTTCTGTCATTTTGTGGGTGTGCTTCTTTAGGCAAGGCGATGTTTCATTGGCATAAAGATCGAGAGCGCAGCGCAGCCATGTTAAAAGAAAAGAAAATCGAAGTGGGTGAACACGAGATTGTCTATCTCGAAGGTGGGCAGGGACCGACCTTACTTTTGTTGCACGGTTTTGGTGCCTATAAAGATACCTGGACCCGTTTTGCTAAAGAAGTGGT
>JASMKV010000475.1 GCA_030749035.1 Myxococcota bacterium
CAGAGAGTTTTGGGGAAAGCGTGTTTTGTGATTCGCCGGCAACATCAATGGTGATGGTGGCGACGCCATCATCGTCGACAGAAAATTTGGTGTTTTCAAGATTCATCGTTATGTCCTCTAGGGAAGGTATTTTTTTTGCAGATGCCATTTGTCATTACTCCTTTAAGCTGCTTCCAAGATAATCGCTGCGGCTAAGCCACCTGCCGCACATTGACTGACCACCGCGTGTCCACCGCCACGGCGATTGAGTTCCCGGGCCATGCTTAAGGCTTGTCGGGCACCGGTGGCGCCAAAAGGGTGGCCTAAGGCAATCGAGCCACCATTGACATTAACCTTATCCATATCGACTTCGCCGGTGGCCGCCGAGGCATTTAAATGCTCTTTGGCAAAACTTGCCGAGCCTAAGGCCTGGGTGACCGAAAGCACTTGCGCAGCAAAGGCCTCGTGAATATCGAGTAGATCCATATCGGATAATTGCATGTTGATTTTGCCAAGGGCTTTGGGGATGGCGAATGCCGGTCCGATGAGGAGTTGCCAGGCGGGATCGACCGCCGTAAAGGCCCAAGATTTAACATAGGCCAAGGGGGTGTAGCCTAAGGCTTTGGCTTTTTCTTCTTCCATGAGCAAAACGGCCGAGGCACCATCGGTAAGGCCCGAAGAGTTGCCGGCGGTGACGGTGCCGTATTTCTTATCGAAAGCGGGGCGTAATTTCGCCAGCTTTTCGAGACTCGTATCGGGCCGAATCAGCGTATCTTTCTCGACCACGGTTTTATACTTGGGCGGTATGGTCATGGTCATGACCTCCTGGCCGTAGTGACCAGCTTCCCATGCTTTGGCGGCATTTTGATGCGACCGATAGGAGAGCAAATCCTGGTCTTCGCGTGAAATGGCGTTTTCCTTGGCCATGCGCTCAGCACATTGGCCCATGGTCTCGCCCGTGCTTTGCTCTTTGATGGAAGGGATATTGGGTAAGAGCGCATTGGGTTTGAGTTCTAAGAAGGGCTTGGCTTTGTCTTTCAAGGTTTTGGCGCCATTGACCCTCACCAAAGCGGCGGTCAACTCTTCGGATATTTTGATGGGAGGATTTGACGAGCTTTCGGCGCCACCGGTGATGGCCACCGAGGCATCGCCACAAAGAATCGACATGGCGCCGGCAATCAGGCTTTGGCTTGATGTGGCGCAGGCTCGTGAGACCGAAAACGCATCGGTGGTGCGCGGCAGGGCGCAGCCTAAAACGATTTCGCGGGCAATGTTGTGGGTTTCCATATGCGCGGCGACTTGGCCGAAGACCACTTGGTCGAGTTCCTCTCGATCGATGTTGGTGCGCTCAATGAGCTCGCCCACGACCATTTTGCCCATATCGAGGGTGCTTAGATCTTTATATTCAGAGGCGTATTTGACAAAGGGTGTACGCACTCCATCAACAATCGCGACCCGTTTTCCGTTCATAATATATTCCTTTCAAGCATTTGGCTTATGACAAATCGGCGCACCACTTTCGTTATTTTGACGCATCGAGTCAAGGGTTTTTCAGCGGTGTCTTGAGGGCTCAGAAAGTTTTCGATCCATCTTGGGGGTAGCGACCTCCAGGTACCAAGTCAAAGGCTCTTGCGCAAGGGGCCAAAGCCATAAAAACGCTTTAAATAGGCTTATGATAGGCTTTGGGTGATTTGCAGCGATCATGGCACGGGTGTTGCTCTAACCCTTCACCAAGAACAGGCTATTATCCTAAGCCATTAAAAAACTTAGGCTAATATTTTGCTGGAAGTATCGTGTCCCATGGGTCACCACTGGGGGCAACCTATGGGACACATCTTCTGCGCAAAAGATGCCTTGGGGAGATTTTGTAGGCCAAGCGCTTAGAGGACATCCTTGAGACAGACCAATGTGATGAACAGTCCATCACGCTTTTGTCTGCATAGGCACAAGC
>JASMKV010000476.1 GCA_030749035.1 Myxococcota bacterium
GCTTGCAGTTTGTCGCGAGGTTTATCCTGACGGGCAATGGAACACTGCTGATTTGCTTGGCGAGACAGACACAATGCCTTTTAAGTTCGCAGCAGAAGGCGGTTTAGAACAGCTCACCCATTCTGGGGATATCTTTAAATGTCGTTTTAATGAGGTGGTGGTGCCGGTCGTTCCTGAGACCACCCCAGCTGAAACTTATGCCAATGAGAACCCGAATGCACCATTCATGGGGTGCACCTACCAGGATCCGCCAGACCATGAGAAGAACTATGACGAGTGCAGAAATTTTATGGCCCATTCATTACGTCAGGTGCCGCCTGCAGGCGCTGCTTTCCAAGCCGTGCATAATTTCGTCAGCGGTGACGAAAAATTGACGGCCGGTTATTGTCTGTATAATGCGACTTTCACCAATCAGGTCCAGCAAGAACAGGAGAAGCTAAAAGAGCAGGGGGCGTTCGTTGCGGGCAATAAGGAATGTGGTGAGGATTGTGCCGTCAAAAAAGTGCATAGCCAAGAAGAGGTGGCCCAATCTTATGAAAGCGCAACGACCCAGCAGGCCGCAACGTCTCAGGAAGGCTCTATGCAGGGTGTTTGCCGTGATTGCTTGAAAGATAACGACTGTATTAACGCGGTGATAATTCCGGCGAAGGAAATTATAGACGCATTCTACGGTGCCCCCTGGATTGGTGGGTACAAAAGGCTGGAGAACTCGGCTTATTGCATTAACAACACATGCAAAGCGTGTGTGACAGCATCGGACTGCGGGTGGATGGATTGCCCTGCCGCATCGACCGGCAAGACCTGTGCGTCAAATTCGTGCGTTTGTCAGTAAACTGTTGTTACGGGCAAAAACTTTAAAGACGCTTGTTGACTTCAGAAACCAAATCCTGAACGTGCGATGCACTCACCTTTAATGCGTCCTGATCGGCTGCGTTGAGTTTGACTTCGAGAATGTTTTCCACGCCGCCTTTACCAATCACCACCGGTACACCTAAAAAGAGATTATCCACACCGTATTCACCCTGACAAAGGGCCGCTGCAGGCAGCACGCGTTTCTTATCGCGCAAGTAGCTTTCGGCCATGGCGATGGCGCTGGCCGCCGGCGAATAAAAAGCGGAGCCAGTTTTAAGCAGGCCGACAATTTCGCCACCGGCCTTGCGGGTACGGTTGGCAATCGCTTCGATATCTTCGGCTGACATCAATTGGTCGAGGGGGACACCGCCGACCGAGCAATACTGGACCACCGGAACCATATCGTCGCCGTGACCTCCTAAAACAAAAGCGGTCACATCTTCAACGGACACGCCGAGCTTTTCAGAGACGAAATAACAAAAGCGTCCCGAATCCAACACACCGGCCATACCGACCACTTGGTTTTTAGGCAGACCGGTAATTTTGGCCATGGTGTAGACCATGGCATCAAGTGGATTGGAGATGACAATGATGAATGCATCGGCGGCATATTTTTTCAAATTGGTGGCCACGTCGGTCATGATTTTAACATTGGTGTCCAGCAAGTCATCACGACTCATGCCCGGCTTGCGCGGTAGACCGGCGGTGACAATGACCACGTCCGAGCCAGCCACATCGGCATAATCGTTGGTGCCGCGGACAATACTGTCAAAGCCTTGCACTGGCGCCATCTCCGCAATGTCGAGGGCTTTGCCTTGCGGCATGCCTTCGACGATGTCAAAAAGCATGACATCCCCGAGTTCTTTTTGGGCGGCCATCATAGCCAAATTGCCGCCAATTTGACCGGCACCAATCAATGAAATTTTTGCACGTGTAAAATCACGAGGCATGGTGTTCTCCTTTTACATATTTGCGACAATGGCTTGACCAAAAGCCGAGCAGGACAGCAGCGTGGCGCCGTCCATTTGGCGTTCCAAATCGTAAGTGACGGTTTTGTTCGCGATGGCTTTTTGGATGCCATTGGTGATCAAGTCAGCCGCTTCGGTCCAGCCCAAATGCTCAAGCATCATCACACCTGATAAAATAACACTGGATGGATTTACTTTATCCTGTCCGGCATATTTTGGTGCGGTGCCATGGGTGGCTTCAAAAAGCGCAATCTCTGTACCCATATTGGCGCCAGGTGCGAGACCCAGTCCACCAACCTGCGCAGCGCAGGCGTCGGAGAGGTAATCGCCGTTCAGGTTCGTGGTGGCGATGACGCTGTATTCATCCGGGCGCAAGAGCACCTGCTGAAACATCGCATCGGCAATACGGTCCTTAATCAGAACTTTACCGTCAGGCATTTTACCGTTGTGTTTGTCCCAAAGCTCATCTTCGGAGATGGTTTGCTCAGGGTAATCATGCTTGGCCAATTCATAACCCCAATCACGAAAGGCACCTTCGGTAAATTTCATGATATTGCCTTTGTGCACCAAAGTGACACTGGGGAGGTTGTTGTCAATCGCATACTGAATGGCGTTTTTGATCAAGCGTTTTGAGCCGGTTGCACTCACGGGCTTAATGCCGATGCCAGAGTCGGTGCGAATCTTTTTCCCCAATGCTTTAACGGGGCCATTATTTAACCAGCGAATGACACTTTCGGCTTCGAGAGAGCCTTCTTGCCATTCCATGCCCGAATAAACGTCTTCGGTGTTTTCACGAAAAATCACGACATCGAGTTTTTTCGGCTCTTTTACCGGTGAAGGTACGCCATCAAAATAACGGACCGGTCGCACACACGCATAAAGGTCTAAGAACTGACGGAGTGAAACGTTAAGCGAGCGAATACCACCACCCACCGGTGTGGTCAGAGGGCCTTTGATGGCGACAAGATATTCACGAATGGCTTCTAAGGTGTCTTCGGGTAACCACTGGTCATCACCATAGGTTTCAACCGCTTTTTCGCCGGCATAAATTTCGAACCAGTTGATTTTTTTCTGACCCTTGTAGGCTTTTTCCACTGCGGCATCGAGGACGGGCTGGGAAGCTTTCCAAATGTCGACACCGATGCCATCGCCTTCGATAAAGGGGATAATTGGATCGTTAGGGATGTTTAATGAGCCATCACCATTTGCGGTAATTTTTGTACCCGTGGTTGGCGGAGTCAATTTTGTATATGCCATGTCCTGCCTCACTTTTTAGTGTTGAATACTTTGATTTTGCGCGATCTCTTAACGCCTAAGGACAAGGATCGCAAGTTATCTTTATTGGGCTGGCTCTCCTGGCTCAAACGGGTTAAAAGGCCCATCATGGCACTTTTAAGCGGACGTAAAGGCCTGATTGTTGGCATTGCGAATGCGCGCAGCCTGGCTTACGCCATTGCTCGCGCAGCCCAGAGTGAAGGGGCGCAGCTGGCCTTGACCTATCAAAACGATCGTTTGAAACCCCGGGTTGAAGCGGCAGCGGCAGAATTTGGCGATGCGCTGATTTTACCCTGCGATGTCAATGCGGATGGGCAGGTCGAGGCTTTGGCCGATGGTCTTAAGTCCTTGGGGCATCTTGATTTTGTCGTGCATGCGGTGGCCAGCGCCAAACGTGAGGAGCTTGGTGGGCGCTTTGTCGATACGAGTCGCGACGGTTTTGGCATGGCCCTTGAGACTTCCTGTTATTCGTTGGTGGCTTTAGCCCATGCGCTTGAGCCCCTCTTGTCCGCATCGCCAAATGGGGCGAGCATGCTGACCTTAAGTTATTTCGGCGCCCAAAAGGTTGTTCCCAATTACAATATCATGGGGGTGGCCAAAGCGGCACTTGAAGCGTCGGTACGCTATTTGGCGGCGGATTTAGGCGCCCAGGGCATTCGCGTGAATGCGCTCAGCCCGGGGCCCATCAAGACCTTGTCGGCGGCAGGCATCAAGGGTTTTCGCACCATGTTGGGGGCCAGCGGTGATTTGAGTCCGCTTGGCGGTGGTGTGGATGCGCAGGATGTGGCCAAAGCGGCCCTTTTTGCGTTGTCAGATTTGTCGGCGGCGGTGACTGGCGAAGTTTTGCATGTGGACAAAGGCATGCATATTCTGGCGGCAACGCCTAAGGAGAGTTGATGGCAGACGTTGAGCTTAAAATAAAGGCGCTGCATCCGAAAGTAGGCAAAGACATCCCCTTGCCCAAAATCATGAGTGCGGGCGCTGCGGGGATGGATGTGGCTGCGGCCATCGATGCACCGGTCTCTATCGAAGCTGGTGGTCGGGTTTTGATCTCTTGTGGTTTTTCGATGGCGTTGCCTGTGGGCTATGAAGCGCAGCTGCGACCCCGTAGCGGTTTGGCCATGCGTCATGGTTTAACGCTGCCCAATTCACCTGGCACCATTGATGCGGACTATCGGGGCGAAGTGAAGGTCATTTTGATGAATTGTGGTCAGGAGACCTTTGTGGTCGAGCCGGGGATGCGTATTGCCCAAATGGTGGTGATGCGGGTGCCGTCTGTAGAGGTGAGTGTTGTTGAGGATTTAGCTGAGAGTGAACGTGGCGAAGGCGGTTTTGGGTCGACTGGCGTCTAGATCGAAGGCTGAGTGAAAATCTTTTATTCTACGCCTCTTTTCGCATATAAGATAAGTCAGCAATAGAGTTTTAAAGCGCGTTGGGGAGATTTAAGCAGTGCTGTGTTATCGATGTGGCTCTTATTCACCTGATGGTGAACGCAATTGCATGATCTGTGCTGCACCGTTGGCAGAGCGCCGCTCTGGCCCACGGCCACGTCGAAGCACCATGCGCTCTTCGCGAGATCAGCCGCCCTATGATCCCAATTATCTGGTGAGTGAACGTTATCGTATTATTGAGCCGATGGTGCGCGGCATTACCGGTTGGCTTTTTCGGGCACGAGATGAAAAACTTGGCATTCAGGTTGCGCTCAAGAGCATTTTTCCCAATTTGGTGCAGACGGAAAATGAGCAAGAGCGGCTTTTGCGCACCATTAAGAGGGCGACAAAAGTACAGCACCCTAATGTTGCAAGGGTTTACGAGGATGGGCGCGATAAAGGACATCTCTTTTATACGATGCCGTATTTAGAAGGACTGACCTTACGTAAGATTATCGATTTGCGTTTAGAAAGGGGGACGGTCTTTTCCCCTGATGAGA
Source organism: Myxococcota bacterium (assembly GCA_030749035.1). GTDB lineage: Bacteria > Myxococcota > XYA12-FULL-58-9 > XYA12-FULL-58-9 > JASMKV01 > JASMKV01. Next base: position 5,026 of record JASMKV010000476.1, read on the forward strand.
TTATGCCCCTTTTCGGCCAATTGGCTTTGGCGGTTGATCGCTTGGGTTCTTTTGGAGCACATGGTGCTTTGAGTCCTGCGGCGGTGATTGTGTTGCCCGATATGCTTAAAGTGGTGAGTTTACCGCATTTCCAGGGCTTGCCACGGCGCCCTTTTGTGGCGCTACAAATGCAGGACAATGCGCTGCATTACTTAGCCCCTGAAGCACGGCGGGAAGATATCGAAACCGATCCACGGGCCGATGTGTATTCGTTGGCGGTCATTTTAGGGGAAATGTTGACGGGGCAAATTTACGGCGGTGTCGGCAGCAATTGGGGGAAAGCCCAGCGTTATTTAACCCCACAGATGCGCCAGTTGTTTCATCGTGCCTTGGCCCAATCACCGGATGAACGTATTGGTACCGCCGGCTCTTTTATTGATGCGGTGGCTGAATTGACGCAAACCGGTGAGGCGGTGGTGGATTCAGGCGAGTATCCGGCAATCAAGGATGCGACCATTTCGGGTATCGGTCCAGCACCAAGTCCAAAACCGGGAGACAAAACAGAAGAAAGAACGGCCCTTGTTGAGCCACCCAAGCCGCTTTCTGAAGAAGACACCGAACGCACTGAGCCATCGCTTATTGTCATGGCCGAAGAACCGACCGATGTTGATCGCGCAGAGAAATCGAATGTTAAGGTGCGCACCATACCTGATGAAGACACGCAGGAAAGCCGTTATATTGTTGAGCTTGACGAGGACCTTTCACAGGCTGAAGCCACCCATAGTCCAACCAAGCTTTATACTTTGCCTAAACAAAGCTTTGTGGCGGCCGAAGCCAGGCAAAAGCGTGCGCAAGCCAAGCCGGCCGGTCGCGGTGCGGCGTTTTTGTTGGGGGTGATTGTCCTGGCACTTGCCGGCTCAGCGGGCGCGTATATTTGGCGATACGGTTGGCCACCACCACTTTTGATGGCGTGGCTCGAGTCCAACCCGGGCAAAAAGGATGTTGCGTTTAAAGTGGTACAGAAAACAGAGTCTTCTGATGTTGGTGTGGCACCGGAAAAAGTGGATCCGCTCAATCAAGAGATGGTGGTGACGCCCTTAACACCGACAGGCCAAAATGAGGCGGAAAAACAGCGTGATGAAAATCTCTTGCCACGCAAAGCAAGCACGACACAAAGTAAGCAAGCAGCAGAACCCGTGGCGCCACGGGCTGAAAAGAAATCCGAGCCGGTGAAGTTTTCACAAATCACGCCACCG
>JASMKV010000477.1 GCA_030749035.1 Myxococcota bacterium
TCAAGGCCTTGGCCTTATTCTTATGCTGCGAGCGCTCTGCCTGACAAGAAACCACAATACCACTTGGGGCATGGGTTAGGCGTATGGCTGAGTCGGTTTTATTCACATGTTGCCCACCCGCACCAGAAGCTCGGAAGGTATCGATGCGCAAATCCTCATCCAGGACTTCGATCTCCACCGAATCGTCAATCTCTGGAGATACGCCGATAGAAGCAAAAGAAGTATGCCTGCGTTTGGCTGCATCGAAAGGTGAAATGCGCACCAAACGATGCACGCCGGTCTCGGCTTTGAGTTTGCCGTAAGCGAAGGCGCCACGCACCGCAAAGGTTGTGCTCTTAATGCCCGCCTCATCTCCGTATTGGGTGTCGAGGATTTCAATCTGTAATTCACTGCGCTCAGCCCAGCGCAAGACCATACGTTGCAGCATTTGCGTCCAATCCTGACTCTCGGTTCCGCCTGCCCCTGAATTGACCGAGACAAGTGCATCGTTGTTGTCGTATTCACCGCCAAGCATGCGCTCTAATTCCAACGCGCCAATCTCTTTTTGGGCGTTATCGATGGTCTCATCGAGTTCCTGGGCTATCTCTTGGTCTTCTTGCGCAAGCTCGAGTAAATCAGGCAAATCCTCAAGATTTTTTGCAAGGCGATGAAAGAGGGTCAGTGTTTTTTCTAAGTGGGAACTTTGTTTTTGCAAAGCGGCGGCGGCCGCCTGATCTTGCCAAAGGCTTGGGTCTTCGGCCTGTTTCTTCAGACCGGCCAACGTCTCTTCTTTGCCCGCGATGTCAAAGATGCCTCCGTAGTTCACCCAAGCGGTTATCTAACTCTGCAATAAAAGTTTTTCGTTCTACACTCATGATGTTGATTACTCCACTTGCCACGCATGCATGTGTACATCATAGGCCGCATCAGCCTTGCCTGACAACATGAGTTTTTCCGACTCGGCAGAGGAGATAAGGAAGTAGGCAGAGCCACTGTGATAAACCTCGCCTTCATAAGTCGTGGAGAAATCATCCACGTCTTCCGATGTTGGTCCTTCAAGGTCCACACTTGAACCATCGGCGGTGTCGCGCTCGCCGTAAGCACTAAAACCTTGGGCTTGCCCCGTGTCTTCGTGTGTGCCGATGGGCAAATACATATTTGTTTGTGAGCTACTCAAGACATCGTCATTACCGCTGACATGAATCGCTTGCAACCATGAAGCGATACCCGAAGCCCCCGCATTGACAAAAAGGCTATGCTCGAAGCCTGCGCTTTCCTCCGCAATGAGATTTGAGACGATGCTCGTGGCCGCACTCTTGAGGGCTGAGGCGCTCGCGTCACTTGCGCTGCCGGCCTGCTGGTCGACCAGGTATCGCAAAAGCAAATACGCTTGCCCACGCTGCTCATTGGTGTCTGTTTTTGTGCCAAAGTGGCCATCAGCCCAGTTGTCCAGAGCGACCGCCACATTAGGAATATTCGAATCACCCCAGCCACTTAAATCCTCCATCAGATGCGCGATGCCTTCATCCAGCCAAAGCACTTCGCGTCGGGCAGCTTCACCCGAAGCTTCGACCCGCACACCGTAGGAAAACAAGTGGGCAAACTCATGTGCGAGTGTGCCTACCGCTGAAGCCATGGTCGTATCACCCGACCCCGGCACTCTCGACCAAAGGACATCCGCCGTATTGCCTGTGGCATCAGCACTCTCGTTCGGCAAGAAGTCGCGATAGTCAAACCAGCCAACAATGCCGCTGCCAATACCGTTAGACGCATTGTTCGAGAAGACCAAAGTTAAGCGGCCATCACCATCACGGTCTAAATCGCCGTCATAGGAGCTTTTGCCAAGGATGCCCAATTCGTTTTCTAATGTCGAAGCAAAACTTGTTGCGGCAGCAATGGCCTCGCTTTGTGTCGTTGTTGTCGCATCCGCAGCGTCTAAAACAACATTAATGCTTAAGTCCCCTGCCGTCACCACGTCCACAAGTTGTCCGCTCACCTGTCCTCCGGAACCCATGGCAATATTCACATTGTCTGTACACGACCCTTGCCAACACATTTGTGTGTTGCCACATTCACCACAAGTATTGCGCTCTGGGCCTGACATATAACGGCCTGCACGGGCGCCTTGACGCAACGCTTCAATTCGGCGGGCCACGCCTTCACGCCGTCCACGGTCAAACTCAAATTGGCTTTGCCAGCGCTGTTCTTGTCTGGCGGACATCGCGTATCGTGTGGCGCGGTTTTGTAGCCGAAGCGCATTGGCATTGCCGACACCCATCAATTCAAAACTGACAAAGTCGCTGGCACCCTCCGCAGCGGTGGGCAGATCATAAACGCTGAGCATATAGACCTCGCTGCCGGAACTAAAATCGAGTTCCAATTCTCCAAAGAGTTTTTTTGTGCCCGCTGCAGCTGTTTCGCAAAGCCCACCTTCAGCATCAACGATACATATTTCGCCTGCGGGGCAATCATAATCATAAGTACACGGCATGGGCCCTGCAATTTCCCCCTCGCAAGCTTGCAAGTGAACAAAGAGCATGAGGCTCATTAAACTAAGTCTGCGCATCTTTTGTCTTCCTCCCCCAAAGTTCAATATATCGGTTTTAGCACTTCGTAACCGTCTTCGCTACGGATATAAGCATAGTGATGCCGCCATGGGTAGGCCAAATCCTCAAAGCGCAAGAAATCCCGTAGGACCAGTGCTTCAAGGCTGGCCGGATAAGTGCCTTCCTCTGCATGATAAAGTTCCAAGGCAAAACGTATTTTATTCATTTGCCAAGCAGAGATCTCATCCTTCACCGATTCACGTGTCACAAGCCGTTCAACGGATGTGCCAAACCAGGACATGGCCCAGCTCTCCTTGCCTGAGGAAAGGTAGAACATCGCCGCCAGGAAGCCAAAAGCTAAAACAAAGCTCAAAAACCGATAAGCCAAAAAGGGTTTTCTCTCGCGCCATAATTCATCAACAAGGCTGGCTGGGCTTTTTGTCTCAGTCTTTTTTTGCCATCGCACAAGGTTCGCATCGAGTAAGCGTTCTAAGGCGACACGAACTTCTTGTGGCGAGTATGGCAAACGCACGCAGATTTCATCAACATCATGCTCTCCTGTCGACAAGTGATAAACTGCACGCTCGCAGACACCGATCTCATTCTGCCAGTCTCGTAATGTCTCTTTTTGTGAGCGCAGTGTTGTTGCCGGCAGAACTTTAGATGCGGCAAGGAATGCATCCAGATCTTGCCGCTGCCGAAGTGTGGATGTCCTCTCGACAGAACTTGGTGGTGCATCCAGCCAAGCCCCTGTGTTGTGTGCGAATTCTTTTAAGGAAACATGAGGCGTGAAGTTTTTCGTATCCTCCACCTCTTCAAGCGCATCAAAGGTATAATCAAGCGGCCTAAAGTCTGAAACAAGCAATTCAAGTTGGGTAAGATATTGTTTACGCAAAAAAGCGTTCAAGGCATCCTGTGTCAGATGCTTGCGTTCACAAAGCAAAACCCCCAGAGGCTTGTCTTCCCTTTCTTGTAGCTCAAGAACCTCAAGTAAGGCCGCGGGCGATATCGCCTGCGCTCTGACCAGGAGTGTGCCCAAACGTTCATCCAGACTCTTCGGCTGCAAGTCCAAAGCATAGAGCACGCCCTGTCGAACAAAACATTCCAGGGAAACCTCATCGCCCACAAGAAGAAGTCTGCCGCTCGCATCCAGGGACGCTAAATACTCAATAAGCTCAGAGCGCTGCTTAAAAAGCCCTTTAGGTTCCACTGCTCTGACTCCTGGTTGAAAAGATGACAACACCATAAAAAAGTACACATAACGTGAATGCGATGACGCCTTCACATGTCCACTGCACATTCCACAGTGGTAATGGCTCGGGGATATTCAAGAGAAAAGTCATGCTCAGGAACAAAAGCGATAAGAAAGAGAACATACAGGCAAAGCCTTTAAGATAAGCATCCATGAGCATATGCCCGGACCCCGGCAGACACATCGACAGATAGCGCATCTGTCTCTGCCGCTTATGCTGCAGTTCCAGAATGGCATTCTCATAGGCGATGCGTTGCTGTGTGGATACACGTGACACGGCCGAAAAGACAGAGTAGCAGCGGCCGCAGCGCCTGGCGTGTTTCGGCAAAGCAACCTCGGTGCGTGGCGAGACAATGGTGCCACAACGCTTGCATTGCTGCGCTGGCCTGAGCCATTTGCGCAAAAAAGAAAGCAAGAGCAACACAAGAAGAGCAAGCCCACTCCCCCAAAGATAAGAGCGTTTCGTTTTATCGCCACCCAACCAGGCCCAAACTAAGTTCGAACGGGCATTGTGATGATGGTCCCACCTCACCTCCTTCAGCTCTCTGGGCACCTTGGTGTAGACTGCAGGCAAACCTCCTGTCGCCTGAACTTGTTTGCGCAGTGCCTCGCTTTGCCTACGGCTTAAATCCACGGCCTCTAAGTGACTCGCCAAGCCCTCTTCCATACGCGCTAATTTATGTAAGGCGCGTGCCTTATTGAAATACGGTAACACTTCATGAGGCGCCTCCTTGATGGCTTCATCATAAAAGCGAATCGCTTCGGTATAATCCCCACTAAGAAAGCGCAGATTACCAAGCAAGGCATAGAGTGTGGCATCTTGTGAACCCAAGTTCTCTGCCTGCTCCAAGCGCCTTTGCGCTTCGTCAAAAGCCCCCGACCAATACGAGCGAAGACCCTTCGCATAAGATTGCTCCGGCGTCTCTGCACGTTTCTGCTCTTGTCTGCTAATATTGGGACCCAAGTCATGCGACAAATAATAGATGTTTTCCGCGACGCTTCCTGGATAAGCATAAGCACTCAAACCATAATCCAGAGACATGCTCCACAATGCCAGCATGCCTAAAAGTCCCATGGCCGCAAAGCGTTGTGGCCATGCGAAATAGATACCTAGTTCGACAATCCATATAAGAACGGTCCAGGCTAATCCCATCTGCAAAACTAAAGGCAAAAGGATGAGTGCCAACACCAAGAAGTGGTTTGCCAGACGCTTGCGACCAGTGCGAAAGAGATAGGACAAATCATGGCTGAGCAATAAGGCGTGGCGATAGAGGATAATCATGCTGAGCAATAAAACACTGAAGAAAAAACCCAAGGATACGCTTATAAAAACCTGGTTCTTGAGCACTTTGCGGTAGAGATCATTCTGCCAATGATTCTGGACGATGGTCAGTAAAACCCCTGCCATCTCAATCCATGCTGCATCTTCCGCCCATAAAAGTCGGATTTTTTGCCAGTAAACGGATTCTAATTCTGGTGCTAAAAGATTGGCCTTGGCAAGCAAGTCACGTGCTTTCGCATAGGCGCCCGCATGCAAAAGAGCGTCGGTTTCGTTAACCAGAGCTTGCGCATAAAAGGTGAAATTAGGCCAGCCAGAGAGCGTCTTAATCAGGACGAGTTCTTGCAGTTTATGTTCAGCGCGTGCATCCGCACCTAAACGACGGGCGTGTTGACGTTCGCGCCAAAGCTTCTCCAGCTGTGCTGGCGCCGCCGTATCAATATCCCCTCTCTGATGGTCGTGCATCTCTACGGAATCCGCCATAAGATTTTGAGGAGAAACGATGCTCAAGAGGATGCTCAATGCGATGAGGCCTTTTAAAAGAGTTGACAAAAGCATCGCTTTCCTGCTCAAGGACATAGAAACAAACATCCACTTGGTTGCACCACAAACCCTAAAGGTAAGCAAGACTATGAATGAAAAGAACCCAAGCTCTACGCCTTTTTCTCAACTGGTCGACATCATGGCAACCCTGCGCTCTCCCGAAGGATGCGCATGGGACCAGGAGCAAACTCTTGAAACATTGCGGGCCTATCTCTTGGAAGAATGCCATGAACTCCTCGAGGTGATGGATGGTTCTGCATTCGACGCGCATAAAGAAGAGTTGGGGGATGTCTTGCTGCAAATTGTTTTCCAGTCACAAATTCGCTCTGAAGCTGGCTCCTTCGATATTTCAGACGTCATCACCACATTGAACGAAAAACTTATTCGTCGCCATCCGCATGTCTTTGGTGATGACAAAGTCGATAGCGCCGAGGCTGCATATGAAAACTGGGAAAAGATTAAGGCCCAAGAGCGCAAAGCCAAAGGTGGCGCCCAGAAAAGTCGCTTTAGCGGCATCCCAAAAAGTCTTCCAGGGCTTCTCAAGGCTTTTAGAGTCGGTGAAAAGGCCGCCACAGTGGGTTTTGATTGGCCCGATGCACAAGCGGCTGGGCAAAAAATCCAAGAGGAGTGGCTTGAAATTGCAGCATGCATCAAGGCGGGCGAGTCCAAGCAAAGGCTCGAAGAAGAGATTGGCGATTTACTCTTTGCGGTGGCCAATTTTGCACGCCACCACCGTATTGAACCAGAAAAAGCGTTGGGCGTGGCGTTGGAAAAGTTTATCAAACGCTTTCGATCTTTAGAGGCATTAAATGAACCCAGTGGCCGTGACTTAAGCGAACTCAATATTGACCAGCTTGAAACACTATGGCAAAAGGCGAAGTCCCCGGAAGCCTGAGGTTTCCTCATATTTCAGCTCAAAAACCCGGTTTTTCTGTGGATAACCTTGTGGATAAGTCCATGAGAATCCCAAATGGAGGCATTGAGCGCCCCTATCCTACTTTTCCCCACATAGCGATTATTGCCATAGTTTACACTCACTTGGGCAAAATAAACGCCAAGTACCCCGTAAAACCCATTATTTTGCAGTTTTTTTTATGTAATCCACATGCAGGGTTAGAAATAAGGGCTGAAACCCTTTCAAGAAAAAACCTGGACTTGGCCGTTTCTAAAGCTTTTTCCCTATGCCCTTCAGGAGAAGGACAATGGTTTGGTGGCGCAAAAGCAAACACATCAAAACGTATACTGCCAAACCGGCCACGACATTGAGCAAGAGCACGCAGGCGTTATAGAGACCAAAACCATCTTCCCACTGGCCATAGCGCGCGCCGAAATAGAGCGTAAGCGCCATCACCGTACTCGCCACAAGGGCGCGCAAGCCATTGTGAAGCAGTGTTCTGAAGCCAAAAGCGCCTAAGCGTAAACGCACTAAAACCAATTCGACAATAAGTTGAAGCCAAGCGGCCAAGGACACACTCAAAGCCAGCCCGGCAAAACCATATTTGAGGCCCAAATAGGGCGCAAATGTGAAGTTGGCAGCCAAGCCCACAGCCGAACACAGCATCGGTGTCGACGTATCCTTGACGGCAAAGAAAGCCTGGGCACTGACCCGAATACCGGCAATCGCAATCAGGCCAAAGGCAAAGGCCTCCAGGGCAGATGCCGTATTTTGCGCCATCAAGGCTGTAAAGGAACCATGCTGGAAAACGGTCGTCACAATGGGGGTGGCCAAGAGATACAACGCGAGGGTTGCGGGGATGGTGATGCAATTGGTCAGATCCAAGGATTCGGCAAAAGCGGAGCGTAATTTTGGCATGTCGTTTTGCGCGTGGGCCTTGGCCAGGCGCGGCAAAGAGGCTGTCGCAATCGCTATCGCAAACACACCGAGCGGCAGCTGCAAAAATCGGTCTGCATTATAGAGATAACTGACCGCCCCTTCTTCCAAATAACTGGCAAATTTACGCAGAATGAGAATATTGATTTGATAGATGGCCAGAGACAAAATGGCAGGCGCCATGAGCTTTAAAATTTGCTTCACCTCTGGACTCAATCTGAACTTTGGCAGCGCCAAGAGACCAACTTGACGTAAACCCACAAGCTGCAGAAAAACCTGGCCCAGGCCGCCCAAAATGACCCCTAAGGCCACCCCATACATGGGTGGATCGATCAGCGTGAGCCCCAAGCTCAGCATGGCGGCAATATAAATGAGATTAAAAAGCAGGGGTGCAGCGGCCGGAAGTGCGAAGTAACTTAAGGCATTTAAGGCGCCCATCGACAAGGCCACCAGCGAGATCAAAAAGAGGTAAGGAAACATGGTGCGGGTGAGCGTCACCGTCAGGTCAAATTTTCCCGGCACACCATGAAAGCCACTGGCAAAAAGCTCCACAAGCGGCTCAGTCCAGACCATACATACGATGGTCAAAATGCCAACCAGGATCGGAAAAATCCCAAAAGCCTGCGCAAATAAGCGCTTGGCCGCCTGCATTCCCCGACCTTCACGCACTTGCGAAAAAACGGGCAAAAACGCCACCGTGAGCGTGCCTTCTGCAACTAAGAGTCTGAAACTATTGGGTATTGTAAAGGCCATCAAAAAAGCATCGGTGGTATGTGTCGCCCCAAAGAGGTGCATAAAGACCATATCTCTGGTCAATCCCGCACATCGGCTCAGAATGGTGAAAAAACCGACGGTACTTGACTGACGAACCAGGCTCTCGCCCCCCTGCCCCTTCGAGTCGGGTAATTCTGCTGGATTTTCCTTATCCATCATGTTTTTTAAGCATCCTCATTCATCAAAGCAGTGCTTGACAGCCTTGTGTATCCTTTGTTAATTGCGTCCCACCTATCAGGACCCTAGTGTCCGTTAGGATGAGCAAAGTGTCAAAATAACTGATATCCGGAGAGTAAATTCGTGGCAAATACTAAATCAGCGGTCAAAACAGCAATGCAAAACACGCGACGGGCTTTAAGAAATCGTAATATTAAAGGCCAAGTTCGCACGACGGTCCGTGCTTTTCGTGAAGCCCTTGAGGGTAACGACAAAGACTTACTGCAAAGCACGTTAAATGCAGCAACGAAGGCCATTCGTACATCTGCATCCAAAGGTGTGTTTAAGAAAGAGACCGCCGCGCGCCGTGTTTCGCGCTTGGTCAAGTCGTACAACAAAGCCATTGCTGGCTAAAATATCGTCTTTTTTAAGAGACCTTCCCGTTATCCAGCATGGTTAAGTCAAACTGCTGGGATACTGGAGGGGCCGTATAAAGTCGTTCCCGTGCTCTGGAACGCTGTCTTGACTTATAACGTGTGTGCGCATTCTCGCCAGTGCTGTTGACCAGATCTGTGGCCGCATCAATGAGCTGAATTTCAGTTTCCGCAAAGACTATCGCTGGGACCTGTTCCGGACTCAGATCATCAATACGCAGGGGTATCTCTGCAACCAAACTCACGCAGCTGTAGGTTGAACCACTGAATTCGTTATAATGGCTTGGATTTGGACATAAAACATCGTTATCCTTAGAGCCGTCATCGCGCCAGTGCCGCAAAATCACACTTTCATCCACATGAAAGGCTTGGGCCAAGTCGTTGGCTGCCAGGATCCCATTCTCACTTTGTCCAGGAACAATACAATTGTACGGGAACAATTCACGCGAAAGGTAACGTACCGCATTGACCAGATCGTTGCGATTTTC
>JASMKV010000478.1 GCA_030749035.1 Myxococcota bacterium
CGTCGTCGCTGGTTTTTGGCCGCAATACTTGTTGGTGCTTGTGTTTTTGGGCTTTTCTTAGCGGGCCTTTATCTTTTTCAAATGAAAGACTCTTTTGTAGGTAGTCTGGCCAAACGTATACCGGCGGAGTGGGAGCAAAAATTAGGTGAAACGGTTTATGAGCAGATGCGAGTTAAGCACCGCTTTATTAAGAATGAAAAGTTAAATGAGGATTTGGATGAAATCACTCAACCTCTCATCAACAGCATCAATAGCCAGCGCTATCAATTCAAGTTCTTTATTATCGATGAAGGATCTCTGAACGCTTTTGCCATACCCGGAGGATATATTTTTATCCATAGCGGGCTGCTTTTAAAGGCCGATAGCGTCGAGGAGGTTTTAGGGGTGCTTGCGCACGAACTAGCCCATATCACCCAGATGCACGGCATGCGGAAACTTATTGAGACCGCCGGCGTGATGATTGTTGCGCAAGCTCTTTTAGGTGATATCGGTGGATTGTTGGGGGTTCTGGCCAGCAATGCGCCCCTTTTATTGAATCAAAAATTTTCCAGGGATTTAGAGCGGGATGCGGATGATGAAGGGTGGGAATATATCCACAAAGCGCATATCGATCCCAGAGGGATGTTGACATTTTTTGAGAAAATGCAGGCAGAAGAGAAAAAGGCTAAGGCAAATGAAGATTTAGCAAAGGTTGATGGGCTTTTAGAATTTTTTAGCACACACCCGGCCACGAAGGAGCGGATTAAAGTCTTGAAAACGAAGATTGCAGGGCTCTCTGTTGATCGTTCCTATATCAGCTTCGACTTGAATTTTGATGCGTTTAAACATAACGTCCAGCAAGAACAAAGGTCAAAGGAGGACACCGAGCATGCAGAGTGAAATACAAGGAGCACCAGCCTTCGCTTATATCCATGTGGATTTGGCACCTGGAGAAAGTGTGTTGGCGGAATCCGATGCGATGGCCAGCATGGCCGCCGATTTAGATATGCGCGTGCGTTTTAACGGCGGAAATATCTTAACGGCATTTTTAAAAAAATGGTTTGGCGGTGAATCTTTTTTCGTCAATGAGTTTAAAAATAATTCATCAGAGACCAAGCGTGTCACGCTGGTTCAGGGGACACCAGGAAACTTACGCCACGTCGAGCTTAACGGTTCAGCGGTGTGTCTGCAGCCAGGGGCTTATGTCGCATCGACACCCGGTATCAAATTAGGTTTATCCTGGGCAGGTTTTGCTTCCTTTTTTGGCCGTGAAGGTTTGTTTCGTTTGAAAGCCACCGGGACAGGCACGGTATGGTACGGAGCCTATGGCGAGTTGGTCGAAAAAAACGTTGAAGGTGATTATATTGTCGATACAGCGCATCTTGTGGCTTATGAGCCGCAAATGCGTTTGAAGGTACAATTGGCGGGTGGCATATTTTCTAGCCTCTTGGGGGGTGAAGGTTTTGTGACCCGGGTTGAGGGCAATGGCAAAATAGTCGTTCAAAGCCGCTCTTTGCATGGGTTCAGCCGCTGGCTTAACCCTAAGATTTATTAGAAAGGGGACATCAGAATGAATATTGAAATCGTTCAAGGCCCTGGTAACGCAGCGGCGAAAGTATCTCTTGCTGCAAGTGAATCAATCACTGCTGAGTCTGGCTCTATGATTGCGATGAACTCGCATGTACAGATGAATACAACAACCCATAGCCGCGGTGGCTCCGGAGGTCTGCTTAAGGCGGTCAAACGCATGTTTGCCGGTGAATCATTCTTCCTTAACCATTATACGGCTGGGCATGATGGTGGCGATGTTTATCTTTCGACACCATTGCCGGGCGATATGCTGACCCATGAATTAAATGACGAAAATCTTATTGTACAGGCACGCTCTTTTGTGGCTTGCGCCGATGGGGTTGATGTGGATTTGGGGTGGCAGGGTTTTAAGTCATTGCTTTCGGGTGAAAGTATGTTTTGGATTCATCTCAAGGGAACCGGCTCGGTTGTCTTAAACTCTTTCGGAGCGATTTATCCCATCGAGGTCAATGGAGATGTTTTGGTCGATACAGGTCACATCGTGGCTTTTCAGGACACGCTGGATTTTTCGATCACAAAAGCAGGTAAAAGCTGGCTGCATTCATTCATGGGTGGGGAAGGCCTCGTTTGTAAGTTTCATGGTACAGGTACGGTCTGGTGCCAAAGTCATAATCCGCCATCTTTTGGGGGCAAGTTAGGTCCACTTTTGAAGCGACGACCACGATAAAAGGAAAAGACGATGAGCAGTACACAAGATTTTGAATACAATATTGCCGGCAAGCCGGATTTTAGTTTCTTAACGGTGCAGATCCCTGAAGGCGAAACACTTAAAGTTGAAGCTTCTGCGATGGCCACGATGGATACAAATTTGCAGATGAAGACCAAGTTTAAAGGTGGGTTTAGCCGTCTTTTGACGGGGGAATCGATTTTCATTAATGAGTATACGGCTCAAGGCGGTGTCGGGGAGATTGGCATTTCACCAGGCGCACCCGGCGATTTGGAACATATTTATTTGAACAATGAAACGGTTTTTTTACAGAACTCTGCTTTTGTGGCTTCTTCGATGAACATTGATGTTGCCACGAAATGGCAGGGATTCATGAGTGGCTTTTTCTCGGGTGAAGGACTCTTTTTGATTAAATGCTCTGGTAAAGGCGATCTATGGTTCAACACATTCGGTGCGATGATTGAGATTGATGTGAATGATGATTTTGTGGTCGATACTGGGCACATTGTCGGTTTCACAGAAGGTCTTGAGTATGACGTTTCCACAGTTGGTGGTTACAAATCACTCTTCTTTTCTGGTGAAGGATTGGTGTGTCGTTTTCGCGGGCAAGGTAAAGTTTGGATTCAAACCAAAAAACTTGGTGCCTTTGAAAACTGGGTTTGGCCCTATCGTCCCGAGCCTAAGAAAAACAACAATTCGTAAAATTTAAGCTGGTGCAATGGTCTTTGCACCAAAATATGGCACGAGAGCTTCAGGTAGGACGACACTACCATCTTCCTGCTGACCGTTTTCAAGTACAGCAATGAGGGTTCTGCCGACGGCTAAGGCTGAGCCGTTGAGGGTGTGAATCAATTCAGGTTTGGCTTTTTTGCCACCCTCAGGGTGTCTGCGAAAACGAATTTTGGCGCGCCTGGCTTGGAAATCGCCACAGAGGGAGCAACTGGATATTTCTCTATAGGTGTCTTGCCCAGACATCCATACTTCTAAATCGTAGGTTTTTGCAGCAGCAAAACCAAGATCTCCAGTGCAGAGAGAAACCACTCTGTACGGCAGCCCAAGTTTTTGCAGAATGCTTTCGGCGTTGCCCGTGAGCCGTTCAAGTTCTGCTTCAGCATTTTCCGGCTGTGTAAAGGCGACGAGTTCAACCTTATTGAATTGATGTTGTCTTATCAGGCCACGGGTATCTTTCCCTGCAGCGCCCGCCTCTCGACGAAAGCAAGGTGTAAAAGCGGTGTAGCGTATCGGGAGGTTGTCAGCTTCGATAATCTCATCTCGATGTAAATTGACCAGCGGGACTTCTGAAGTGGGTATGAGGGCGTATTCCCGGTCGAGAGTTTCAAAAGATTCACCAACAAATTTCGGATATTGGCCACTGCCCTCCATGGCATGTGCACGGACAAGTAAAGGAGGAATAATTTCATGATAGCCATTTTCGGCAGCTGTATCGAGCATAAAATTGATGAGCGCGCGTTCAAGTTTTGCGCCTGCGCCACGGTAGACAACGAAACGGGCACCGCTTATTTTGGCTGCCTGTTCAAAATTCAAAATCCCAAGTTCTTCACCGATTTCCCAGTGCGGTTTCGGTTTAAAAGAGAAGCTTGGTAGTTCGCCAACAAGCCGCTCTTCACGATTCTGACTCTCGTCTTGGCCCTCAGGAACACTCGCGTGCGGAATATTGGGCAGCTCAAGAAGCATTTGATTTAATTGCGCCTCTGTTTTGTTTAGAGCTTCATCTTTTTCTTTGATCGACGTTTTTAGCGATTTGAGTTCCTGGCGCCCAGCTTCAACGGCGTCTTGTTCGCCAGCACGTGCCTTTTCTTGCATAAGTTGACTGGCTTGATTGAGTTCATGGCGAAGGTTGTCCAGATCGCTAATGGCGCTTCTGCGTTGCGTTGCCAGTTTGGTCAATCTTTCTAATTCACCTTTGCTGACGCCCCTTTTACGAAGGCCCTCATGAATGGTCTCAGGTTTGTCAAAAAGGTCTTTCTGATTCAACATTGCGACTCTCCAAGTCGGCTATATCTTGTTTTACCTCCAGAGCAAAGCCGCTTTTAGGTTTGAGTTTGAGGTACATTTTTAAAGAAACACTGGCGGCCTGCCAACGACCAAGGTCTTTTTGTGCATAACCAAGATAATAATAGGCGTCGGCATTTTCATTGTCGGCGTCAATCGCTTTTTTCAGGGTCTGCATCGCCGATTGGAGACGATTGAGTTCTTGTAACTCTAAGCGGGCAATTTTCATATAGAGTGGGCTTTTTTCGTCGGTAAACTCACTTGCTTTTCTATATGTTTTCAAAGCATCTGTTAAGTTTCCTTGTTCCCTGTATGTGTCAGCGAGAAGCTCCCAGGCAAGGTAATGCTGGGAGTCGAGTGCCAGCACTTCTTTAAGCAGTTTGAGTGTGATTTTAAGGTTTTGTTGCTGAAATTCAGATTGGGCCAATGCGTAGATGACCGGTATTTTCTGGGGGGCAATCTCGTAGGCTTGACGAAAATGGGTTAATGCTTCGCGGTAGCTTTTATCTTCTATGCTAAATTCGGCCAAAAGCAGACAACCTTCTGCAGTCGGTTTGAGTCGTAAAGATTCGCGCAAATAAAGTTTCGCTTGTACACGGTCATTATCAGCTAAGGCTTTTGACAGGATCAGAAGGGTAGAGTGGTTTCGGGCCTCGGGGAAGTTGGAAAAAAGTCGCTCAATCACACTGATCGATTCTAAGCGTCGATCATGTTTAAGAAGCAGCGTGGCTAATTTCATATGCCATTTTTCATTTTTAGAATCTAATTCAATAATTGTTTTGTAATGTTTAACGGCTTCATCAATATGGCCATCACGCTCAGCGATTTGGGCGCGGGTAAAGATGGGTAACGGATTAGAGGGAAAATCACTTTGTATGTTTTGAAGGACAGATAACGCTTTTTCCGAATCTCCATGTTCAGTCATGAGTCGGCACCATAGAAGCATTAAGCGTATGGGATTGGTTATTGTCGGTCCTTGCCAGAGAAGAGCATTTAAAATGCGCAGTCTTTCTTTTTGGGTGGGCATGAGTTCAGGGGTTTTTAATAAGGCTTGTTTAATGAGGGCATTGTCGAAGTTTTTTCCGAGTTCAGCAAGACTCTGATTGCGGATTGACCGATCTTTCTCTAATCGCGCAAGCAGTATTTGAGCTTCAAAAAGTGTAGGTTTGAGCTGAATTGCTTTTTTTAGTTTTTGCTTCGCAGTCTCTGTCTCCTTTTGGTCTAAATCAAAAAGAGCCTCAAGATAGTGTCGCCAAGGTTTTGTTAAAGATGATCGATGTGCTTCGAAGATGTTACGAGC
>JASMKV010000479.1 GCA_030749035.1 Myxococcota bacterium
CTTGAACGCTGTCACCGCAGTATGAAGTTTCTCCGGCAACGCTTTGGCACTTGGCGTCACATACGGTGCATGCTGTTTCGCCATACGCACAAGCTTCGGTGGTTGTGTTGCCATCATCGCAGGTTTCGTTTTCGTCCTGAACGCTGTCACCGCAGTATGAAGTTTCTCCGGCAACGCTTTGGCACTTGGCGTCACATACGGTGCATGCAGTCTCGCCATACGCACAAGCTTCGGTGATTGTGTTACCATCATCACAAGTTTCGCCAGCATCCTGAACGCTGTCGCCGCATTCTGCAGTGATGACGGGTTCCTGGATTTCCTCTTCTTCAATAACCTCTTCTTCAATAACCTCTTCTTCAATAACTTCTTCTTCAATAACTTCTTCTTCAACAACTTCTTCTTCAACAACTTCTTCTTTAACAACTTCTTCTTCAACAACTTCTTCTTCAACAACTTCTTCTTCAACAACTTCTTCTTCAACAACTTCTTCTTCAATGACTTCTTTTACGATGACTTCTTCTACGATGACTTCTTTTACGATGACTTATTCTACGATGACTTCTTCTACGATGGCTTCTTCTACGATGGCTTCTTCTTCGACAACTTCTTCTTCGAGTACTTCTTCTTCGATGACTTCTTCTTCGATGATAGGTTCAATCTCGGTGTGGACAGTTTCGACGACGAGGTTGTCATCGACTTGTGTTGTTGTCGTTTCATCGGCTTCTGGTACAAGAGGCTCAAGTGGTTGAGCGTTAGGAACATTATTTTCTTCGCTAATGCTGTAATCGATGGTTTTTTCTTCTTCTTTTTGGACGAAACCTTTGCCGCGGTAGGCGCTTTGGGCTGTGGGGTTTTTTAAAGGACCGGAAGGACCTTTGAGTTCAGGGAGATCGTTGAGTAGAGGCTCACCGCAGGCGCTTAACACCAGAAGAAGAGCGAGATGTTTAAGATGTGGTCGGCGTTGTGCCATGGTCTTGCCTTTCGATGGCCCGGCCGTCTCTTTACGAGACCCGTTGGCTTTGCGTCCCAGCCTCGCGACTGGTTTGCCTTTTCGTGTGCTTGCATTCTAAATCTAAGCGATTAGGCTTTTTATAAATGTGACAGCGCTCACAAGAATGGCAGAAAAACGCACTTTTTTTATGGAGGTGTGAGCGACCTTCAGAAAAAGACAAATACATAAGCAATAACAGTGCCTTATGTGTCATATGTGAAAGTCGTTTTGGCGTTCAAAAACGATCTTTTTTAAAAAAAACGCATCAAATTTTGAATAAAAGATGTGCTTTAAAAATAAATTAATAAGTCGTTTGAAAGGCGATGGATTTTGGTCCAATTAAAATCTTGGTTTTAGACTTCTTAAGGTCTGCTTCAGCCTTTTCTGCCTTAATAAAGCTCTCTCCATACAGGTAGCTGCCAATGAGCGTTGTGGCAATACCACCAATGGCCACGCCAATCACGATCGTATCGAGAGTGCCCACCATTTTACGGCGTTGCTCCAGGGCAGCATAGCGCTGAGGATCTTGAAAGGTGGCTTGGTTGTATTGTTTAATCTCCTGGCGCAATGCATGGTTCACCCATGTGCGTGTACCCAGATAGACCAGAGAGCCCCCAAGTAGGCCTAAACCGCCCATCAGAAGTGTTTTATTGGATTTTTTAATGTCTTCGGCCTGATATGTTTTGATCAGTTCAACACCCAGAGCATGCTTGTTGACTTTGGAGTCGTTCCCCAATGCACTTAAAAACCCACTCTGGTAATTGTGATGATTACGCATAAGCTGTCCCAGTGCGATGTGCAGATGGTCTGCACTTTCAACCTGGTAAGCATAGCCACCCGTCATATCGGCAACACATTGGAGATCGGCCCTTTGTTCTTCATCACCACCCATGCTCAGTACATTGATGGTCAAAAGCGGATTTTGTATCTTGAGTGCACTGGCTGTTGTGCATGGGTCTACAGCACAGCTGTCTGTGCTGTCTGTCAGCAAGAGGATGGAGCTTTGGGTTCGCCCAAGCGTTTTGGCCGCTTTTTGTAGTGCCTGACTCAAGGGGGCGCCACCTGCAGGTTTGTGCTTCAAAAAGGCCTCGCTGATGTGTTCACGGTTGCCCACGGCCAGTGGCAAAAGTGTCTCTATGTCGCTGCATTCATTGGGTAAATTCTGATGTCCAAAGCTGATCAGGCCCAACGGACGTTTTTGGGAGAGGGCAATAGCGTTGTCTGTTACGGCTTGTCGCAACACCTCTATTTTTTTCCCACCATTGTTGAGTTGTCCTCCCATGCTGCCGGACATATCCATGACGATCATCATGGGCTGTGTGTCATGGGGGTTTGCCTGGGCTTGTTCCGCAAACGTGATGCTTAAGGCACACAAAGTTAAGAGGAGTGTTGTAGACGGTTTTTTAAAATCACACATTGTCTTGCCTTTCGGTGGCCCAGCCGCCTCTTGATGAGGCCTGTTGGCTTTGCGTCCCAGCCTCGCGACTGGTTTGCCTTTTCGAGGTTGAGACCACCTTAACGTTGAACCCATGTTTGTGGATGTGAGCGCCGTCACACAATGCGTTTTATTCAAAAAAAAGTACCAAAAAGATCATAGAGGCCCGTTATGGTCTTGTGCCTTTGTTTATGCTGGGACTGGACATCTTTGTGCGCAAGGCATAATAACCGCAACTTGCGTAGATCGTGTGATGGTCCAAAAGGACGCATGACCAGGGTTTGACTCCCATTTGCGAGGTATAAAATGGAATTTCATCGAGTGGTCCCTCAGACCGCAATCAATCAATTACTCAACAGTGTAGAGAAGCCAGCACGATATATTGGTGGCGAACTTAATTGTGTGGTGAAGGAAGAAAAGCTTCGTGCCCGGGCGGCGCTGCTTTTTCCAGATGTCTACGAAGTGGCAGAGAGCCACCTGGGCCTCAAGGTTCTCTACAATATTATTAATCAACACAGCGATTTTGCCGCAGAGCGGGTTTATACGATGTGGCCTGATTTGGAGAAGCTTGCACGTGAACGTGAGGTGCCGCTTTGGTCTCTTGAAACGCATC
>JASMKV010000480.1 GCA_030749035.1 Myxococcota bacterium
TAAAAACAAGATGGCGGGTGTTTTTGAATCGACTGCAAAATCTGTCTTGCGAAAACCAAATGCATCGGTCTCAAACATCAATTCCTGATAATAGACTTTAAGTTTTGCAAGGTGCTCAAGCAAAGAGTCGTCATAGGGCACATGTAAGGTTGTCACTCCTAAGCCATTCCATACCGAAGCGTGAAGAATGTGTATATTGGGTTTATAACGATAGCTCGCTCGGCCCTGACCATCCAAAGGCAAGAATAGAGATTTTTTCATCAGCGCAACCTGTTCTGTGTTGGCCAAAGCAGAAAAATGACCCTCTTTCTCCTCGAAGGCATCAATAGCCCCAAGAAGCGCATCAAAGTGTGCATCACGAAAATAGGACTGAAAAACGCCGAAGCTCTGCAAAAGTTTGGCCGGTTTGCCTGTTTCCCTACACTCCCGAACGTAGAGATGCAGACAAAGCAGACAGAGCAACAGTGTTGAAAGAACAACAGCGAAGCCGTTAAGGGTATGCTTAAAAGCACTCATAGCTACTCGAGAGCATAGCTATTTTTCAAATGAAGGCAAAGTTTTACCTCAAGCGAAATGTGGAATCCTTTAAAAGGTGACGCTTTAAGTTCACATCTGGCACAAAAAAATTGCGTTTAAGCACAAAAAAAGATCCGGACTCTTGTTTTTAAACATCTTTTTGGGCTGGCACCACTCTTGCTGATGCATTCTTCCTGGAGAAAGAATGCATATCAAAAAATTTTACTGCTCAGGATGCCGCGCGCGCTATAATGATTCTGGGTTTTGCAGCCAATGTCCAAATGAGCCCCTGCTCGATCTCATGGATCCTCAGGTTCACGAATGGCTCTTCGAAATGGATCGCAAACGCAAATTTCAACGCTCCTACAAAATAGCCTTATCTCTGGCCGCATCATTCGTTGGCCTTTGCGTTCTTTTCCCACCCTTAGGTCTCTTTGTTTTACTGATCTTACTTGGTATAAATTTGGCTGAAAGCGAGACCGAATTACCACTGGTGCTTTCTGAGGCGACCGATTCCATGGTCATTCTTAGCATCGTCAAGATACTGGCTTTTGTCCCTTTGCTCAAAAGCTGGCATCTCTATCGAAATCCACCAAAGCTTCTCTATCCTGACTTGAGTCCAGAAGATCTCGAATTCTTCGGCACGAAAATCCCATTGGCTTTAAATACACCCGTAGATGCTGAAACACGGGCAATGATTGATGAGATCACACTTTGGTCGGGGTGAGAAGATTTGAACTTGCGCCCTCTTGTCCCCAAAGCAAGTGCTCTATCAGGTGAGCGACAGCCCGACGCCACGGGCTCATCGCCAATCAAAACATCTGTGTCAATGAAGCCCAACCTAAAGGGCAACTAAGGCGTAAAAATCTTTTGACTCAAAGCCTGATAGGATTCCCTACTCGCCGCATAGCCTTTGTGAACTCCATCGCGCACGACACAATCCCCGCCAACAAACACATCCCGCAAAGCGCGCGAGTCGCCGCTAAAATACCAGGTCGAGAGTGGGTTCTCTTCACCGCCACAAAGAGATGGATCGTTCAAATCAAGACTAAAACCATCGGCAAATTGCCCAACCTCAAAAGCACCGCAGGCTAAGCCCAAAGCCTTGGCGCCGTAGACCGTGGCGGCCTG
>JASMKV010000481.1 GCA_030749035.1 Myxococcota bacterium
TGCCCATGCTTGGAGTCATGCCCTTAAATAAGATTGCCGGTGCCTATGCGCATCCGGTGATCTGGATGCTCTTTGGTGGATTTGTTTTGGCCCTGGGGGTTGAGCGCTGGAATCTGCATCATCGTATTGCTTTAGGGATCATCCACCGGGTTGGGGTTGAGCCCAAACGGCTGGTCTTAGGTTTTATGGTGGCTTCCGGGTTTTTATCCATGTGGCTTTCGAATACGGC
Organism: Myxococcota bacterium; assembly: GCA_030749035.1. GTDB lineage: Bacteria > Myxococcota > XYA12-FULL-58-9 > XYA12-FULL-58-9 > JASMKV01 > JASMKV01. The sequence goes on from JASMKV010000481.1 coordinate 230, forward strand.
GACGACTCTTTTACTTTTACCCATCGCCTTGGCACTGGTGGCCACGTTAAAAGATGCAGGTGGCGTAGGTGAAGAGGATGAAAAGAATTTTTCCTTCACCCTTTTATTAGGCATTGCCTATGCGGCATCTTTAGGAGGCTTAGGCACACCTATTGGTACGGCACCCAATGCGCTTTATTTAAGCAACTACGATGCCTTCGAAGCGCAAGGCGCGCCGGCCATGAGCTTTCTACTATGGATGGCGGTGGCGGTGCCGGTGGTGTTGATTATGATCCCACTGGTGTGGTGGCTTTTGACCCATATTTTGGCGCCGGCCAATGTACAGCTGGGCAATGCCCAGGAAATTCTCGATGCGGAAAGCGAAAAGTTACCGCCGATGGACAGCGCTGAGCGCCGTATGCTGGGACTTTTTGCGGTGGCGGCCATTTTGTGGAGCACCCGTCGGGATATCGATTTGGGGGCCTTTACGATTCCTGGCTGGTGGAATCTCTTTCCGGTCGAGAATGCCCAATATATTGGTGAAGGGGCGATTTCGGTGCTACTTTGTTTGGCGGCATTTTTGATTCCTTCGGGGCGTAAGCCGGGTCAGGCACTCATTAACTGGGAGACCGCGAATAAGGTGCCCTGGGATATTCTTTTGCTCATTGGTGGTGGCATTGGTATCGCCAAATCTTTTGCGGCCACTGGGCTGGCTGAAGGGGTGGCCCTGGCTTTGGAGCCGATTGCAGCCTCAACACCGACCTTGGTGATGATCGTTGTGATCGCCTTTATGATGACTTTCCTAACCGAGGTGACGAGCAATACGGCGACCACGGCGCTTTTATTGCCGATTTTAAGTTCCACAGCGATTGCGGCGCAGATGGACCCGCGGCTCTTGATGTTGCCGGCGACCCTCTCGGCCTCCTGTGCCTTCATGTTGCCGATTGCGACGCCGCCTAACGCTATTGTCTTTTCTTCGGGCAAAATACCCATGCAGCGCATGGCCAGGGTGGGCTTTTGGATCAATCTATTGGGGGTTTTGGTGATTTCAGCGGTGATTTGGTTTATTGCCGTGCCGCTTTTAGGGATCGAAACCCAAGGCTTGCCCTCTTGGGCGGCTAAGGGATAACCTATTTCCTAAATCCGTGCGAGCCCTTGTGAGACTTTCCCAGAGGCGCCAAAACGGCGCGTTGAGGATTAGTCGAACAGGCGAGTGTCCGATGACCGAAGCCCGAAGTCCGATTTCCGATGGCCGATGACCGTGCGAACCGTTACAAGACTTGCTGCGGGTGCACGAAGTGATAGCCGCAGCTTAGTCGCGCAGGTGAGTGGCCGATTTCCGATAACCGAAGTCCGATGTCCGATATTGGATAAACCCAGCAATCTGGCGATAATTGCCGAATTTGGGGGCAAAACCGTTGACACCAAGCCCACATCTCATTAAATCCTTGTCATCATGGCATTTAATTTATCCGTTGTGTTGATGTTTCTGCTGGTCGGTTTTGGCTTTGTTTTCGCCAATCTGGTTATAGGGAAGTATTTTAAACCGCATAATCCTTACGATGATAAAAATGAAATTTACGAATGTGGTGAGCGCCCGATTGGTGATGCCTGGATTCAGTTTAACCCGCGCTTTTATATTGTGGCATTGATTTTCCTTATTTTCGATGTGGAGATGGCTTTTGTCTTTCCGATTGCGACGGTGTTTAAACGCTATGTGAGCGAAGGTAATGGTCTGTTGGCTTTTGTTGAATTGCTTATCTTTATGCTTATTTTGCTTTTGGGCTTGGTTTACGTTTGGGTCAAAGGCGATTTGCAGTGGGTTAAACGCATAACCCGGCCA
>JASMKV010000482.1 GCA_030749035.1 Myxococcota bacterium
TCAGGCTGGTACCTTGTTGCATGGGGTGCCAGACTACCAAGGTGTGCGCGAGACGGTGCTTTTGGCTGGCGGCGATGAAGGGGCGGCGATGCGCGCCTACGAGGCGACGCTGGGGCACCATATGGCAGGTTTTGTTGCCCATGGCTTTGCTAAGGCTGGTGTTGAACCGAATTTCAAAGAACTGGGTAAGGACTTTGGTGGGCCTTTGGAACCGGCGATGGCCAAGCAGCTGCATGACTTTTATAAGGATTCGATTGTTCTGGCCGCCAAATGGCGACCCATTATTGAGAATGCCAAACCAGCACTCACCAAAGCGCAGCGCGCCGAATATTTTAAGGATGCGCAGCAGGTGCGGACCCAAATTGAGACGATGCCTGAGCATGTGCGCAGCCAGTTGCTTGCCGATGATGCGCAGCAGTTTACGCAAGTTGGTATGCCCAAATGGCTTAAGATGATGAACACGATAGCCCGACCCAAGAACACCGGCGCTCTGGTTGAAGCGGCCTATGGTGCGGCAAAAAGTTATGGTGAAGAAAGCTGGGCCAGGGGGCCGGAAGTCGGCGCCCATTTTGAAACGATGACCCAGGATGTGGCTTCGCGCTTGGGCATGGCCTTGGTCAAGGGGAATGGCGAGTATGCCAGCCATTTTCGCCCCGCACAGCCCGGCGAAGCGGCCCACACTCAACTTGCCGGCGGGCTTCTGGCCGATGCAGAACTCAAAAGCGCCTATATGCGCGACCGCGGTTTAAGTCAGGCACCGGTGAAGCTGACCGATAAAGTGGCACAGGATATGGTTTCCTGGTTTCGCGACCGGCAGCCAGCGGACTTAAACGCTCTCGAGCGTCTCACGAAGATGTCCGATGCGGATGTCTTTTCAACGCGCGCTTTGATTGAAACCGATGCGATGATTGCCAAAGGTATTGGTGATGAAATCCCTAAACGCTCTAAGGTCGAAGGCATCACCATGACCATTGATGGGCTTAAGACAAAATCCTTAGACGATGGCCTTTCCTATCGCAAAAATGCCGATGGCAGTGTGACCGTTGCGGTGAGTGCGGCGGATGTGGCGCATTTCATCAGACCCGGTTCGGCGCTTGATATGACCGGTCGCAAACAGGGCGAAATGTTTTTGCCCGATGGTTTGCGCACCGACCTCTTTTCCTTAAATCCAGGAGAAGCGCGCCTGGTTAAAACCACCGAAATGACCTTTGATGCGGCTGGCAATTTACTTAAAGTCGATTTTTCGCGCAAGGTGTTTGAAAACAACAACCGCTTGGACCCCGAAGGGGCACAGAGATTACGTGATGGCTCAGGCACCGATGAGCTTAGTGGTGCCTTAAAAGGGCTTTGCGAACTTGCTTCGAAAGTGAAAAGCACAGATACAGGCAAACCGGCAGGAGATCTTAGTGTCGACGCTATGCTCAAGGTGTTTTTAAGCAAGTCATCCAAAGAAGTGGGCAGCGCTTTGGTTGCCGGAGGCTATGCGACGACGTTCAAAAATAAGGCGTCGAAAAAGGCCACGGCGGTGGTGTCGGCAGAATCGACTGGCCATGCGGCCCATGGTGGCGCAGATTATGCGCGTTGGACCGACCCCATTCGTGACTATAACGATTTGGATGTGCATCGGGCACTGGACCGATTGATTGATGGCCAGGCGCCTTTAAGTGGCCGGGCGGCGGAGATTGCTGGGCGGGTGCGTGATGTGCAGCTTTCGAGAGGCAATCGGGAATTGGTTTTGCGCAAAGTTTGGCAAAAGGTCCAGGGCGACGAAGGCTTAAAGGGGTTGTATCTGCGTGCGCAGGGGCTTGATGCTTTGCCTAAGCTTAAAGATGTGAATGCAGAGTCCATGTCACGCTGGTTTGTCCGCGAACTGCAAACCCGTCCAGAGCTTGGTGCAAGTGTACTTCACGCCGATCCTACCTTGGCGAAACTTTATTTGGAGTCACGCGGTCTCGACAAACTTCCTGCGGAAATCTCAGTTGAGATGGGGCGTGATTTACGTGACTGGTTTCGCGACAGCTTGCTTCCCGGCAAAAGTGGAATGGAC
>JASMKV010000483.1 GCA_030749035.1 Myxococcota bacterium
AAGCTAGCGCCTGCACGCCCCGCATGCAAGACCGCTGGCATGACATTCGCTTCTGGATTTTGACAAACCCCCGCCAATGCCTTTAAGGCGGCATCCGTGGCCTGCTGATCACGTTGTTGGCGATGGGTTTTGAGCTTTTCGATTTGGCTTGGCTCCACATCCGGGTCGATTTTTAGGGTTGGGATATTGGTACCTTGGCTCTTTTGTGTATAACGATTGATGCCGACAATAATTTCGTCCTGACTCTCTACACGTCGTTGAAAATCATAAGCAGAGCGGGCAATTTCTTTTTGCGGAAACCCCTCTTCAACAGCCTGCACAATACCACCCATCGCATCAATTTGCTTCATAAGCTCGCTGGCCGCCGCCTCAATGTTGTCGGTGAGCTCTTCGACGAACCAAGATCCGCCTAAGGGATCAACCACTTTAGCAACACCAGACTCATCGGCCAGAATCTGTTGGGTTCGGAGCGCCACGGTGGCCGCCTCTTCTGTCGGTAGAGCGTAGGTTTCATCCAAAGAATTGGTGTGCAGTGACTGAGTGCCTCCTAAAACGGCCGCCAAGCCTTGCAACGCCACACGGGCAACATTATTTAAAGGTTGCTGCGCGGTCAAAGAGACGCCGGCGGTTTGACAGTGGGTGCGTAAGAGCATCGAACGCTCCGATTTCGCGCCGTAACGCTCTTTCATAAAACGGGCCCACATACGCCGGGCAGCCCGAAGCTTGGCAATCTCTTCAAAAAAGTCGTTATGCACATCAAAGAAAAATGAAAGCCGTGGCGCGAACTCATCCACATCAAGACCGGCTGCTAAACCTGCATCCACATAACCGAGTCCATCGGCCAGCGTAAAAGCCAGTTCTTGTACCGCATTGGCTCCAGCTTCGCGAATATGGTAGCCCGAAATCGAAACCGGATGAAACTTAGGCATTTCCTTGGTGCACCAGCCAAGCATGTCACGAATAATACGCATGGATGGTTTGACGCCGACAATCCATTCCTTTTGGGCAATAAATTCTTTGAGCATGTCATTTTGAATCGTACCGCGAAGCTTGTCTGCGCTTACACCTTGCTTTTCAGCCACCAACACATAATAGGCCAAAGCAATGGAGGCCGAAGCGTTAATGGTCATCGAAACGCTAACCTTATCGAGTTCAATCCCAGCAAAGAGACGTTCCATATCATTGACGGTGGCAACGCTCACGCCTTCACGGCCAACTTCGCCTAAAGAATGCGGATCATCGGGATCTCGTCCCATGAGTGTGGGCATATCAAAAGCGGTTGAAAGGCCCGTTTGCCCTGCTTCAAGCAGACGCAAGAAACGCGCATTGGTTTGTTCGGGTGTACCAAAACCGGCAAACATGCGCATGGTCCACGGCCTGCCACGGTACATGGTCTCATAAGGACCGCGCGTGAAAGGATAAGCGCCAGGCTTGCCTATCTTTTCGGGGATAAGGCCTTCGGGTTCATAAATGGCGTCAAGCGGCATGCCCGACATCGTTTGGTCCGCAGAGACCAACGCGCTTGGGGCCGTCTCATCCGTGTGTCCTTTATGCTGCCCTGCCATTAGCTGACTCCTTGACTCTGCGCCGCTTGTTTCAAAAGTGCGCGCGCAATCACCAAACGTTGGATTTCGCTTGTGCCCTCATAGATTTGGGTGACCCGGCAGTCCCGATAGAAACGTGCCACCTTAAATTCTTCAGTATAACCATAACCACCAAAAATCTGCACCGCTTCGCGTACTGTGGCATTGGCTTTTTCACTGGCGTAGAGTTTTGCCATGGCCGCCTGCTGAGAAAAAGGTTGGTTTTCTTCTTTAAGCCATGCCGCTTGTAAGACCAAGGCCCAAGCCGCTTCCAAGTGGGTTGCCATGTCTGCAAGTTTAAATTGTATCGCCTGGAAACTTGCGAGATTCTTTTTAAACTGTTGTCGCTCCTGTGCATAGGAGACACTCTCGCGCAAAGCGGCTGCGGCCATACCGCAGGACTGTGCACCAATACCGATGCGGCCACCATCAAGAGCCAGCATCGCGATTTTAAAACCTTCGCCGACCTGACCTAGGCGCTGCGCATCAGAGACACGAACATGATCCAAACTAAGCGCCACCGTATGCGATGCGCGCAAACCCATCTTTTCTTCAGGTTTCCCAGCACTCAACCCAGGGGTATCGCCTTCAACCAGAAAGCAGCTGATGCCCTTGGTGCCCTCATCGGAAGTTCTTGCCCAAACCACGATGACGCCAGCTTGATCACCGGAGGTGATCCACATTTTTTCACCATTTAAAACCCAAGCATCGCCATCTTTTTGTGCGCGGGTTTTAAGCCCCGCTGCATCAGAACCAGCCCCCGTCTCGCTTAAAGCAAAGGCGCCGGCAAAATATTCGCCACCCACCAATTTCGGAATATAATTTTCTTTTTGTGCGCTTGAGCCAAAACGGTGGATGACCTCTGAAACCATATTGGTCACCGCCATGGTCACCGCAACCGACGCATCAGCGCCGGCCACCTCGCGCAAGGCGAGCGCATAAGCGACCACACCTGCCTCAGAACCACCATAAGCTGCGGGGATGTTGACCCCTAAAAGTCCGTGCTCAGCCATCTCTTGGATTAAAGCATGATCGATTTGGTGGGCTTCTTCCCGTGCTTTGGCGCTCGGTGCGAGACGCTCACGTGCAAAACGTGCGGTGTTCTCCTGGACAAGTGTCTGTTCCGAACTTAGCGCAAATTCCACGGTCTAGATGCCTTCCTTTAAAACAGAACGGGCAATCACCAAGCGCTGAATCTCAGAAGTGCCTTCATAAATCTCAGTAATACGGGCATCACGAAAATGACGTTCTGCAGGAAACTCTTTGCTGTAACCATAGCCACCAAAAACCTGAATCGCTTTGTGGGTGACGCGCGCAGAAACCTCGCTGGCATAAACCTTGGCCATCGCAGAGGCCCGACCATAGTTGCCCTTTTGTTCCTTGAGCATCGCTGCTTGCCAAATGAGTAAACGGGCCGCTTCGATTTCAGTCGCCATATCCGCCAGCATGAATTGGATGGCTTGTAAGTTGCCAATCGGGGCACCAAAAGCGTGTCGTTCCATGGAATAATCTCTGGCCTCTTCGTACGCCTGCCGGGCAATCCCTAAGGCTTGGGCGGCAATACCAATCCGGCCACCATCAAGGGTATGCATGGCCACATTAAAACCTTTACCCCGTTCACCCAAAAGTGCATCGGTAGGCAAACGCAAATCTTGCAGTGAAATTTGCGACGTGCTTGATGCCTTGATGCCCAATTTTTTTTCGTTTTTGGCCACCACGAAGCCAGGCATATCGGTGGGCACAATATAGGCATTAATACCTTTGACGCCCTTGCTCGAGTCTTCCATCGCGATCAGCACACACACATCAGCCTCAGCGCCATTGGTGATCCAGTTTTTTTCACCGTTAATCACCCAGGTGTCCCCCTCAAGAACGGCCTTGCAGGTTTGCGCCGCTGCATCGCTGCCGGTGCCTGGTTCTGAGAGTGCGAAACAACCAAGTTGTTCGCCGCTGGCAAGCTTAGGTAACCATGCCTGCTTTTGTTCTTGCGAGCCAAAGGTTTCAATCGGGTCACAAACGAGTGAATTGTTCACACTCATGATGACGCCACAAGAAGCACAGCCCGCAGAGATCTCCTCCATCGCCAGCGCATAGGACAACACATCCATGCCCACCCCGCCATGGGCTTCATCGACCATCATGCCCATGAGGCCGAGCTCGGCCATGCCTTTGACCTGTGCTCCAGGGAAGACGCCCTCTGCATCGAAACGGGCGGCGTTGGGAAGAAGTTCGTTTCTGGCATATTCGCGCGCTGTATCGCGGAGCATCATCTGTTCAGAGGTGAGAGAAAATTCCATGCTCTATTTTCCTTGAAAGTGTGCGTGACGTTTCTCGACGAAAGCACGGGTGCCTTCCTTCGTGTCGGCCGTATTGAAGAGGGCCGCAAAGGCATCGACTTCAATCACACCAGCCTGCGCGCTGTCCAACGCCGCTGTGCTGTAGAGCACCTTTTTGGCCGCAGCGACAGCCAAAGGCCCCTGCTTGGCCATGACACCTGCGAGTTCTTTGGCCCGGTCCAGCAACTTGTCCACCGGTAGAACCTCCCGAACCAAACCCACATCTTTGGCTTGCTGGGCATCGTAGACTTGCGCGGAAAAAATCCATTCGCAGGCCGCCGCATGACCGATTTTACGCGGTAGCCGAATGCACCCGCCCATACCGGGAATCAAACCAAGTTTAACCTCGGGTTGGCCAAATTTAGCTTTCTCCGAAGCCAAAATTAAATCACACGCCAAAGCCAGCTCACAACCACCACCCAAGGCAAAACCGTTCACCGCGGCGATGACCGGAAAAGGCAGCGCTTCTATCGCGGTCAAAACCTGATGGCCTTGCGTGGCAAAAGTCTTGGCTTCATCCTGACCATAATCGGACATCTGCGCAATATCTGCGCCCGCAACGAAGGACCGATCACCGGCGCCAGTCAAAATCATCGCCCGTACATCCTGGCGGCCACGCAGTGTCTCCACGGCCGCGCCCAATTCACTCAGAACCTCTACATTAATCGCGTTGAGTGCTTTCGGGCGATTGATGCTGAGCACAGCGACGTTCTCGTCAATTTCCAAATCCAGGTGGTCATAATCAAGATTGCTCATGGCAGATTCCTTCTTAAATTGTCAGAGATTTTTTGGGATTGTAGGTTGGTGTACGACAAGTGTCAATATCTTATCTCTATTCATCCAGGGCTTCTAGATGTCAGCATCTTCAAGAAGCTTATAGAGTGTCTTTTTGGCGGCACCATCAAGAACCACAAGCGCCTTGGCCGCATCCCTGCGGCTCAAACCAGAGTTCACAAGGCTTCTAAGTCTTTCCTTAAGATCGCTGTTTTCAAGAGGCTTTTTGCTGGTGTTCTGCGGCCCTATCACAAGGGTAAACTCACCTTTAGGGTTGTCGGCATGCGCCGTCAAAGCCTCTCCTAAGGTCGTATGCACAATTTCTTCATGCACCTTGGAGACTTCCCGACAGACACAAAGTGGCCGTTCAGGCGGGTTATTTTTGACTAAATCGCTCAGGGTTTTAGCAAAACGATGGGGCCCCTCATAGAGCACGACAATCCCTTGATGGGCCGCAATCTGCTTGAGGGTATCGCTTCGCTTGGCACCCTTGACCGCTAAGAATCCGACAAAGAGCGTGTTGCTCGAAGATTCGGCAAAACCACACACCGACAAACCTGCCGCAAGTGCGGATGCCCCTGGAATTGGGCGCACCACATGCCCGGCTTGAACCACGGCGGCAACCATATAGGCGCCTGGATCCGACACCCCGGGTGTCCCCGCATCGCAGATATAAGCGATGGTCTTATCTTGCTCAAGGAGGCGTATGACCTCGGTGGAACGGTTTTTTTCATTCTGCGCGTGCAGGCTTTTGACGTGCGTGCTTATGCCATAATGACTCAAAAGCTTGCGCGAATGTCGGGTATCCTCGGCAAAAATAATGTCCACCTCTGCGAGCACCTCCAGTGCGCGCGCTGAGATGTCAGCCAAATGCCCAATGGGCGTGGCCACCATATACAAACATGCGGGTTTCATGCCTCAAAGGCCCCACGGAGCAGTTGATACTCAACATCTTTGTTCTTGGCACAAACGAGCGCCAAAACATCAAAACGTAAGGCCTTATAACGAGACTTTCTTGCGCTTAAAAAATGTTTTGCCGAGCGCACCAAACACTCTTGTTTTTTCTGCCCTACGCTTTCAAAAGGATGCCCAAAGCGCAACGAGGAGCGGGTCTTGACTTCGACAAAACACAGCGTCTCCGCTTCAAGGGCGATGATATCAATTTCGCCAAAAGGGGTACGGACATTGTTTTCCAGAATCGAATAACCGAGTTCTTGCAGATATGCGGCCGCAAGGGTTTCCCCGCGCTGACCAAGCTCTTTGTTTGTGCCAGGAATGTGTTTTATCCGCCTTAAGAACCGAGCTTAAGACGCGTTGTTTTCAGTCGTTGTGTCTGTTGCTGCGCTCTCTTCAACGGCAACCACTTCTTCGGGAGCAGCTTCTTCAGCCACAGGAGCCGGTGCTTTCGCCCCAACTGGAGCCTCAGCTTTTTCCGATTTCTTTTTCAACTTGCCATAAGTGTCGCGCTCTTTAATACGCGCTGCTTTACCTTTAAGACCACGCAGATAAAAGAGTTTTGCTCGACGGACCTTACCTGAAGACACAACCTCAATCTTCTCAATATTCGGCGAATGCAATGGAAAGATACGCTCCACACCTGTGCCGTAAGAAAGCTTACGCACGGTAAACGATGCGCGTGAGCCGCCGCGGTTCATGGCAATCACAACGCCCTGAAAAAGCTGGATACGCTCTTTTTCGCCTTCTTTAATACGCACGTGCACTTTGACCGTATCACCAGAACGAAAGTTGAAATCTCTTTTTAGCTGTTCTTGCTCAATTTTTTCGATGATCGTCATACTTTTGCCTCTTCTTTCCGCTGCCCCACTAACACGATTTGATTTAAAGGCGCAAGACCATTAGCTCTTTTTCTCTTCAATAAGATCCGGTCGGCATCTGTGGGTGAGCTTGCGGCGTTGCTCTTGCCGCCACGCCTCTATCGCGCCATGATCCCCAGAGCGTAAAACCTCAGGAACAGGCATCCCTTCATAGGTTTCTGGTCGCGTAAACTGTGGATATTCAAGAAGATTCTCTTGAAATGACTCCTCCTGCAACGATGCACGGTTACCCAAGACCCCTTCTTGCAGGCGACAAACCGCATCGACCACACACCAAGCCGCTGGATCACCGGCGGAAAGCACAAAGTCCCCGACACACAACACTTCATCCACATGCGAAAAAATACGCTGGTCCACACCTTCATAACGCCCACAAATAAGCGTCATCCCCGGCCCCTGACTCAAGCTTTTGGCCTTTTTTTGCGTAAAGGGGGCACCCCTGGGATCCAGTAAAATCACTGGGCCTGGGGTTGAGGCGCGTGCATCGGTCACGGCCCGATGCAATGGCTCCACCATCAGCACCATCCCAGCGCCACCACCAAAGGGTGCATCATCCACTTTTTTGTGCACACCTTTGCCATAATCGCGTAAATCCCGCACGTGCAAATCAAGGGTCTTATCCGCAAAAGCGCGCCCCACAAGACCAGAATCCGAGCCAAGCAAGACGGGCCAAATGTCTGGCGCGAGGGTAATGACCTCTGTACGAAAAATCCCCATCCTAATCCTCATCCCATAGACCGGCAATCGGATAGATGTAGAGCCGCCCCGCGTTGCGGTCAAAATGTCCTATCGTCTCTTCATTCAGGGGCAAAAGTTTTTTATTTTCGCCCGCATCGAGAATCTCGATTAAATCCTGATTGGCGTGGGTATAATAAGCATGGACAACACCAAGCTTTTCCTGCGGCGCATCGGCCAAATGCACATCGCTGTCCATAAGCTCAAAAAGATAAAACTCTTTTTCACTCAGGGCGGGCAAAAGTGCTCTCTGTATTTTGATTTCAGCACCGCGTAAGGCTTCCGCATCGTTGCGGTTATCCACCCCAACAAGACGCAGCAAAAAGTCGACATGAATTGCACGCATGCTGGCCACAGCGTATTCCAAAGACTCGCCCGATGGCAGCTCCAAACAAAGCTCGGTGATGTTTTCAGGCATGCCTTCTTGCGGCGCATAGAGCCTTAAACGCAGTTCACCGCGCACACCATGCACACGCACCACTCTGGCAAATGGCACCCAATCCATTTTATCTCCTGTTTCAACCTAGCAAATAAGGATTCGATTAATCGACAATATCGAGACGCGGTCTCTGACCATCTGGTGCTGAAGCGGTCAAAAGAGCGCGCATCGCATGTGCTGTTCTGCCCTTCTTGCCAATCACGCGACCACGGTCATTTTCATTGACGCGCAGCTCCAACAAAGGCTGGTCATCCATCCCTAATGATTCGATAACTTCAACATCATCAGGCTCTTCTGCCAAATGGCGGGCGATATATTCTATAAATTCTTTTGCGGCCATGTCACTTTACCACTATCGCGCCAGCTCTTTTGAGTAACGCTTTTGCTGTATTGCTTTGGCGGGCACCTTGCGCCAACCATTTCTGTGCGGCTTCGACATTGACTTCCAGAGCTTTGCTCGCAGGGTCATAATGTCCAAGTTGCTCTAAAAAGCGGCCGTCACGCGCATAACGCGAGTCCGCAGCAACGATATGATAAAATGGACGGTGGATATTTCCACGACGTGCCAATCGTATTGTTACAGCCATAATTCTCCTCTATTCTGCAATAAATGCAACGTCTTGCTCACGCTTGAGCCTCTAAGGCGGCCGATTATAGTAAGGATCTGGTTTTGTCAAGCGCCCCAAAAGCACGAAATGCCCCAAATGGCCCTAAGCTCCCGCTAATCCGCCAAAAGATAGCTGTCCCGGGCCAAATTGATCGATTTGATGTCAAAAGGCGAAAACCCGAATAATGCATTCGTCCCCGCGTAGGTCACAAAAATCATCGGCGTCGTATAATGGTCTTTAACCAAGAGCATCGCCGCGGGCAAAGTGCCCACTGGGCCAAGTGACGCCCCCGAATAATCATAGGTAATGGCCCCTTCTAAAGGCGTAAAAGGCTCACTGATTTGAAATTGATGCACGATATTTCGCGATAAAACCGGATCCATCGCGGCGCCTGCAGCCCCGGTGCTTTCATAACGCTCACAGGCCTCTAAGGAGGATTGCGCAGCGAGTGACTGCAAGGCAAACATGGTTTTGGCATCGTGCCCAACGTCACCACCTGGCCCAAAACGTTCGCCCGGTTGCATATAGGCGATGCGGTTGTCGTCCTGATAGAGACCAAAACGGTCTGCAGCGCGAATACGATAAGCCACACTGCCATCGAGACCAAAACATGCTGGATTTAAGGGTTGGTCCAGAATGTAATGGGTTCGCCCCGCAATCTCCTGCTGACCAACAATGCGCCGCTCAAGCGTACAAAGTCCCTGATAATCTTCGATGGAACAAGCTTCATCCTCTAGTCGAGGCTCAGACAATATCTCTAAGACATCACCAAGATGACCTGCGCTTGCAGCATCGTCTTCTGCTTTAAGCGTCACCGAAACGGCGCCTAAGTCGACACCAATGTCGTAGAAACTGCCATCTTGGGCAATCACACCACCACCATGTTCACGAGAGAGAATAATGTCTTCCCAAATAAGACTCCACTGGTGGCTTCGACTCTGCCCCGCCATAATCAGCACACCACTCGCATCATTCGC
>JASMKV010000484.1 GCA_030749035.1 Myxococcota bacterium
CGCCACTTTGACAAATTGACAGTCCTGACAAAGCCCGGCTTGCGGTTTGAAACGTTCGTGCATAGCCTGCTCTATAATGAAAAAAGATCCAATCATGCAAGGGCCCTTTTCATTTGCTCTAAAAAGCTCTAAAGAGCCATATCATGGCCGGTATTGACGAAAGCAAAACCTTTATTCCCGTTTCCATTGCGGTGCTCACGGTTTCGGACAGCCGTCAGAGCAAAGACGATGAATCGGGTCAAATTCTCGCCGAGCGTATTCAAAAGGCGGGCCATAGCTTAGCGGCAAAAGAGATTGTCGCCGACGATCAAGGTGCCATTGTCGAAAAGCTTACGCAATGGATAAGCCATCCGGAGATCGATGTGGTCATCGCCACCGGTGGTACGGGCTTAACCGGCCGCGACGTCACCCCCGATGCATTCGAGAGCCTTTACGAGAAAAGTATCCCAGGCTTTGGCGAGCTCTTTCGCATGCTCTCCTATGAAAAAATTCGCACCTCCACCATCCAAAGCCGGGCCACCGGCGGTGTGGCTCAAGGCACCTATCTTTTTGCTCTGCCCGGTTCACCCTCGGCGGTCAAAGATGGTTGGGATGATATCCTGCTCTGGCAACTCGATAGCCGTCATAGGCCCTGCAATTTGGTAACCCTAATTCCGCGTTTGCAAGAAGTTTAAGCCGACTTCGGACACTCGCCTACTCGACTAAACTGCGGCTATCACTTCGTGCACCCGCAGCAAGTCTCCGTATTGGCTCGCACGGTTATCGGTTATCGGTTATCGCCCATCGGAAATCGGAAATCGGTTATCGGCCACTCGCCTTGTATCGACTAGTCTTCGACGCGCCTTCGTGGCGCCTCTTAGACAGTCTCACAACGGCTCGCACGGTTATCGGTTATCGGTTTTCGGAAATCGGTCATCGGTTATCGGTTATCGGTTATCGGCCACTCGCCTTGTATCGACTAGTCTTCGACGCGCCTTCGTGGCGCCTCTTAGACAGTCTCACAACGGCTCGCACGGATTTCGGATTTCGCTAAAGGACTGACCTGAGCTTTGTCAACGCTCCAGCCTCGTCTCATCGCAGCCTTCTGCATAAAGCCAAACCATGGCCTCTAAAGCCTCATAGGCTTCGAAAAATTCTGCGAACCAATCTTGATAATCTGAATCGTGGGCATTTGGCTGCGCCGCCGCAATTGCCTGAAAATCATCCCAGCATGCCGGGATGAGACATTCGACCACTGAAGTGCCCTTGCCCCCAGAGGCATTGTCGGCCGCAAAGAGCTCTTCGTCCCACCCATCGCTGACTTCAATCGTGTCGGGATTGACTTGCTCTGCCCCCCCATTGTTGCTGCACATCTTTGAGACAGAACAAGTCAATCTATTATTTTCGACGCTATCGCTAAGTTCAAAACCTGCCGTTTCTTCCCCAGCAGAAATAAGCTTCAGAGCAAAAGGTTGCTCCTGGTACTCTATTTTTGCGGCTTGTTGCATGCTGATTCTCCCCTGTGCGTTTGCGTTGATGCATGAGCTCTATTTCAGATCTCGTGCCAAAAAAGTTTTGTGAAAAAATTTAGGGAGTTAAGATTGAAAGCTTATTGAATGCACAAAAGCGCCTTGTGAACTTTGAAAATATTGTGCAAAAGCTTTGTGATCTCCATCACTTAAAAGATGTGATGCGGATCACAAAAGAAGGTCAGCGGACATCGGTCATCGGACATCGGTTATCGGTCATCGGCCATCGGCCATCGGCCATCGGCCATCGGACATCGGAAATCGGAAATCGGAAATCGGAAATCGGAAATCGGTTTTCGGATATCGGATATCGGTTATCGGCCATCGGACACTCGCCTACTCGACTAAGCTGCGGCCACTCGGCTGTATCGACTAGTCTTCGACGCGCCTTAATGGCGCCTCTTAGACAGTCTCACAACACCTCGCACCTGCCAGGCACCCGCAGCAAGTCTCCGTAATGGCTCGCACGGCTATCGGTTATCGGACTTCGGTTATCGGTTTTCGGAAATCGGTCGTCGGTTATCGGCCGTCGGACATCGGTCATCGGATTTCGGAATTCGGTTATCGGCCATCGGTCATCGGTCGTCGGACATCGGTTATCGCCCATCGGAAATCGGAAATCGGTTATCGGCCATCGTTGCCCACAAACAAAATTACTTACGCACACTCGTCGATGATGCAGCCGGTCCTTCTATCGCCGGTGTGTCAGCCGCCGCCGACTCATCTTCATCATCAACCACTTCGGGCTCTTCTTCATCCTCAGGCACTTCTTCAACCTTCACCGCCGCCAATTCTTCGACCGTGCGATAAAGAAACTCGCAGCCATAATGAAAGCTGGTGAGCAAGAGGCGCTCATTGGCCCCATGAATACGCGAAGCATCCTCATCACTGGCCGGGAAAGGTTTTAAACCATAGGCGGCAATACCAATCTGTCGTAAATGCCGCGAATCGGTCGCCCCTGCCGACATCGAAGGCACCACTGGCACCCCTGGACTCATCACTGCCGCGACCGCTTTGACCGCTGCAGGGAAAGCACCTTCAACCGGGGTCGCGGGCACTTCCTGTAATTCGCGTGAAGCTTCAATCTTGATTTTTGGATCGCCAATCACTTTCGTCAAAGTTTTCAGGAGATTTTTTTCACCCGGCAAAACCCGACAATTGACTTTCGCCGAAGCGCTTTGCGGCAAGGCATTTTCCCGTTGTCCGGCTTCAAGCATCGTCGCCACGCAGGTCGTGCGCAGCATCGCATTCATCTTAGGACTCTGGGCAAGTTTACGGATGGCCGATTTGGGCAATTTGTTGCGCCTCTTGGACTTCACCAACATTTTCGCATAACGACTCATTTTATTACTCTTGTCTTTGGCAAGGGCCGCAAAATACGCTTTGGTGGTTTTGGTAAGACGGGCCGGAAATTGAAAACCACCCAAACGCCCCAAGCCCTTGGCCAGGCGATAAATGGCATTATCAACTTTAGGCACTGAAGAATGACCTCCGGGGCCTTGCGCACTCACCGTAAAGGTTTGATACATTTTTTCAGCGCTCTGCATGGCAATATACTGCAACTTGCCATCGACAAGTCGCGCCCCGGCGCCTTCATTGATGGCAAACTCCGCATTTTCCAGGAGTTCTCTTTTGTTTTCGAGCAACCATTTGATCCCATAGGTGCCACCGGACTCCTCGTCGGCGGTTAAGAGCACCACCACATCCCGCTCAAGCGCAACGGCCCGACGTTTTAAATCCAGAAGCGTCTCAACCCAAACAGCCGCCATACCTTTGTCATCGAGCACCCCACGTCCGACCAAATAATCCTCGACAATCGTCATCGCAAAGGGGTTCGTTTCCCAGAGTTTAGGATCGACCCCCACCACGTCGACATGCGCCATCAGTAAAATGGGCTTTTTGCTGCCGTTGCCTTTTAGACGCGCGATCAAATTACCACGTCCCGTTGCCGCTTCGAAAATCTCTGTGGGGATCTTTTCCTTGGCCAAATGGCCCCGAAGACGTTCTAAAAGGGGTGTTTCATTTCCTGGAGGATTGGTCGTGTTGATGGCGACCATTTCCGCCATAAATTCGTTTGCTTCGCTGCACACTTGATCAAAATTGACCGATGTGGCGCCTATCAAAATCGCTGTTACAAGCCCTAAATACATACTGGTTCACCCTTTTGAAAATATTCTTTAGCTCTCTTAGCCCTTCGCACTTTTACACGCAAGCCTTGCCAAAACAAAGGTTTTAGCGTTAAGCTAAAGGGGTGAATGATCTCTATATCATAGTGCTTAGCGGCCTTTGCGGCCTGACTTTGGTCTTGTCCATCATGCGATATTATCTTTATCGCCGCCAACGCCGTATTCAGGGGCAACTCATGACCGCCATCGGCACCTCGCTGGGCGAACTGCAAAATCAGATTCAAAATCAACGCGAAGATCTGTATATTTTAGAAAGTATACTGGCAGAACGGGGCCTTATCGAAGATGGGGACATCAGCAATGGCCGACATCGCCTCATCGATTCACCACGGCGACGGCTGGCTGAACGTGAAAATATCCTGACCCAACATGAAATTCGCCCGGAGCAATTGATCCCCACAGACGATGAAATTGAATTTCAATAAATCGCCTTAAATAAGTTCTTGCCGTTCTGCGTGCTTCCTGTTTTAAGTTCATACCATGAGCTTCACCTGCGCAGCACGTACCAATGTCGGCCTCGTTCGGACCAACAATGAAGATTCTTATCTGGTCGACGAAGAACTCGGACTCTATATTGTATGCGATGGCATGGGTGGCCATAAAGCAGGTGAAGTCGCCAGTCAGACCGCTTGTGAAACACTCAAACGTGAAGTTCACGAACTCGCTCCGCTCATCGAACGATTTGAACGCACCGGCCTTAACAGTGACGCCAAAGAAATTAAAAAAGCCGTTGAAACAGCGGTGCAAAATGCCTGTCGTGAAATTTACAGCAAAGCCAGCAAAGACTCAGACTGCACAGGCATGGGCACAACCTGCTCGATGGTGTTGATGATTGGGCACAACAAAGGGGTGCTTGGACACGTTGGTGACTCGCGCCTTTATATGGTTCGCCAGGAAAAACTCTATCAACTTTCTGAAGATCACACCTATGTGAACGAACTGGTCAAAAGAGGCGCGCTGACGCAAGAACAAGCGGAAAATCATCCACAGGCCAATGTGCTGACCCGCGCACTTGGGGTGCAAGCCAGTGTGAGTGCCGACACCATGGTTTTTGATGTCGACCCGGGCGATGTTTTTCTCCTCTGCTCAGACGGCCTTTTCTCCTACTTTCAACAGCCCCAGGATCTCATTGGTCAACTCTCACAAGATGATCTTGAAGCTGCTGTCGACGTCTTGATTCAGCAAGCCTTAAATGGTGGTGCCCACGACAATTGCACCGGCGTCATTATGCGCGCTGCACCACAGGAGACAGATCAAATTACCGCCGCAGACCGAATCGACACGCTTCGCCGCATCCCGCTCTTTAACCACCTCAACTACAAAGAGTTGGTCAAAGTTGTGGGTTCAGCGCAGCTTTCAAAAATGGTACCTGGGGATTTTATTATTCGTGAAGGCACCTTAGGCGAAGAGTTCTATGTGGTCTTGACCGGTGATGTCGAAGTGACCAAGGGTGAGAATCATCTGGTCACCCTCAAAGCTGGCGGGCATTTTGGTGAAATGTCGATGATCGATGCAGCCCCGCGCTCAGCAACCTGCCAAGCCAAAAGTGATGTGAATGTCCTGGTCATTAAACGTGGTGAGTTCTTTAACATTATTCGCACCGAGCCGGTGATCGCCTCGAAGCTGCTTTGGAGCTTTGTCCAGGCCTTAAGCGGCAGACTGCGTGAAACCAATGAAGCACTCATGGGCGCCAAACAACTTTTTGGACCTGAAACCAACACTGAGTTCGAAGTCTTTGAAAACTAAGCTGTTTTCTCTTCTCACATTTTCCCATTGAAGGCAGTTGTAGTCTCAACGAGGGCACGTTATAGGGCCCCTAAGCAAATAGAACAATTTAGCATATATAAGGACGGCGACCATGAAATCGTTACTCTCTTGGCTCTTGGTATTGGGTATTTTAGTCAGCGGCGCAGGCTTTGCGCTCAAAATGTATAAAGATCTCAATACAGAACAAGCCTACACCCTTAAGGTCATTGACCTGCAAAACCAATTTCAAAGTCAGCTGGCTGGACTTGGACAACTTGCCGAAGACACCTATCGACGTGAAATTGGTATCGCCCTGACCCGCTATTTTTCACAACTCAACCAGCTCGGTAAGGAAAATCCTGGTCTCCTGGATGTTGAGCGTGAACTGCGTATTGGCGAAGAAATGCTTGCCAAAGGCCATATGTCAGAAGGTCAAAAATTGGCCCGTGAAGAACGTATTCAATGGACACTCGAGCTCTATCAAAAGATGCGTGTTGGCCAGTATCGTCCACTTTATACTGTGGCCGACAAAACCTTTCGCTTCGATCTCTACGATATTCAGCCTGTGGATGCCGACACACGTAATCCACGCATTCGTCTGTCCTATTCGCACTGGAATGCCTTTGGCCCCATTTCCTATAAAATGATTGAAGGCAATATTCGCATCACCCAAGATCCCAACAAGCCTGCTGAAGTGCCGCAAATTGTGGGTGAAGGACAACCCCCAACACTACAAATCAAACCGACACGTTGGGTCAAAGAGTTCATTCCTGGTGTTGAGGTCGGTTATTATGAGCTGCCCTTGCTTCCACCCAATGCAGAAAAAATTCAACTCAATTTTGATTTTGGCCTGCGCACCATCGGTGGTACCGAACTTGTCAGCCATATTGCCTTTCCAGAAATTCCGGTGGCTTCAAGCTGGAAAGTGCCTGAAGGCAAGGAATGGCAAGGAAAAGAGCGTTTTGCCAGCGACGATGAAATCGTCAAAGCCGGTGGCGCACCAACCCAAAAGATTACTTTCTAAGAGTCCAAAGAGCAGCCTAAAGCGCTCAACTATTTTATCGGATCTCTAATTCCTTAAGCGCCTGTTTTGCCGCGCTTTGCACACCTGGATGTGGGTGGCCACTTGCCATCGTCACCAAATAGCCTTCCGCCAAAGCCCCACCAATTTCTGCCACAGCGAAAATCGTCTGTACAATAAATTCGGGCGAACCACGACGACTTAAATCGATGATGGCCGAAACCGCGTTTTTAGCATCCATCGCCACCAACGCACCAATGGCGCGCAAAGAGATTGCATCTGGATTTCCCTGGGACACCAATTCTAAAAGCGGTTCTAAAAATATCTTGGATTTGCGAAAACCCATCCGATCAACCACAAAATAGCGTACCTGGTGGTTCTCGTGCTTGAGCGCTTTAAGCAACCCTCGATCATCGCCATGATCGAGTCGACGCAAATAGGTCACCAGCTCCCAGCCAAGCTTAAAAGCGCTGAAGACTTCCGTGCCATCACTCTTGTTGACAGGAACTTCTTGATAAACTTGATAAGCACGCTCATTGTTTTTTTGAGCCAAATGAATTTCCACATACTGCGCACCATTCTCGATGGGGGCAACGGCGAGGCGCATCAAAAAACCCTCTGACGCATCCCGTCCAACCTGCTCAATACTCCCGTGTTTTTCCAGATAAGCATGGATCCGCGCCTTAAGGGCTTGACCGTCGTGGGCCTTGTCAAAGTCATCGGGTAAATCGAGCAATACCGAGCGTAATTTAAGCACCGGCAGCGATTTTTGGCAGCATGCAAGAGACAAAAACACCCCAAGCACAACCAGTCGATGAAAAACTAAACAACGCATAATCATCTTTAGTGTAGCGGATTTTGCGTCAAATGGACAAAAAAAGCCCCTGGAACTCCCAATTCGTTCAAAAATGTTCAAAAAAAACGCCAACATCGGTTTACCCACATCAACTTTTGTGTAGGATGCACCTCTATGGGCAAAGACTATCATGAAGCCTTGGCGCTTTTGGAAATTGACGGCATGGCCACCGCCCTTGCCGCGCAGGACATGGCCCTCAAGCAAGCCAAGATTAAAGTCCTGGCTTGTGCACCGGTAAGTCCTGGTAAAGTGATCATCATTATGGCTGGTCCAATCGCCGAAATCGAGGAATCAACCACAATTGCGATTGAATTTATTGGTTCGCGCCTTATCGATCACATGCTGCTGCCTGGTATTCATCCCGGTGTCCTGCGCGTTCTTGATGGGCACAAAAACATACGCGAGGCCGAAGCCTTAGCCATCGTCGAGTTTGAAAATATCGCGACCACTCTACGCTGTGCCGACAGTGCGCTCAAATGCACCGACGTCATGCTCGGACGATTACACTTGGCCAGCGGTTTTGGTGGACGGGGCTTCTTTACACTCTGGGGTAAGCAACCCGATGTCGAGGTTGCTCTCGAAGAAATCGTTGCGCAAAGTGCTGGAAAATTGCTCGACCATGAAGTAATACCTGCGCCCCATGGCGAACTTGCGCAAGGCGCATTCACGCGTCCCTGGTCGATTGACCCTTGTGCATAGTGGAGAAATAAAATGAATAAAGAACAAAACGAAAAATCAGATCAAGAGCCCACACAAAGCGCTGATGCTTTAGCGATAGAAAAAGAGCAAGAGCAAGAGCAAGAGCAAGAGCAAACACCTAAAATTAGTGTTGTCGACAAACGTCACTGGGCTGAAGAAGACCAGAATGAAGAAGACGAAGAAAACACCGGCAAGCCAACCTACATCACCGAACTTGAAAAACAATTAAGCGAAAAAGATGCACGCATCACCGACATTTTAACCAAGCATAAACTGGCCGTAGAAGAATTTGAAAACTCCAAAGCCCGATTACGACGTGAACTGACACGAGAAATCGAAACTGGGCGCCGTGCCTTCTTTTCAGACCTTCTCGATGTTCTCGACACTTTGGATCGCGCCATTGAGTCTGTCCGTGAAAAACATGATGCAGACTCAATGCTCTCTGGTATTGAAATGGTCCGCACACTTTTTCTGAATAAACTTGAAGGTTATTCGATCAAACGTCTTGAATCCCTGGGTCGTGAATTTGATCCCAATCACCACGAGGCGATTTCAACGGTACCCGCCAGTGAAGGCGTTAAAGATGGAGAAATCGTTGGTGTGATCAAAGAGGGTTATTTGATTGGTGAAGAAACCCTGCGTCCAGCAAGTGTGGCCGTCGCCAAAGCCGATTCCTAAGATGCGTTATGCATTCGGTATGGGCATCACGGTGCTCCTGCACGTTTATCTCTATACACTGAACCTATATGCGCAGTCGCCTAGCGCAGGGCATCCACTGCAACTCTTCAATCAATTTGGCATACGAACCCTGGCTTCCCCTGCGCCCGTCAGCGAATTCACGCTGCCTGACCTTAACGGTAAAGCACACAGTCTTAAAGACTATCGAGGCCAATGGGTTCTGCTTAATTTTTGGGCAACCTGGTGTGGTGCCTGTGCCTCACAAATCGATGGACTTAGGGCCCTGGAAAACAGCTCGGCCAGCAAGGGGCTCAAAATTCTCGCTGTTGCCGTCGATGGCACACCGGACGCACTTCGAAAATACCAGCAGCGAAAAAAAATGAATTTCACGATTCTGCATGACAAGATCGGCACCATTGCCGCCACTTATAAAGCCAATTCGATACCGCTTAACTATATCATCGACCCTCAAGGACAGATTGTTGCGCTTGTGCGCGGCGCTTTTGATTGGCAAAAAACAATCCCCCTCTTTACGCAATTGGCCGCAACGCCATACGATCCACAAAGTCTGCCAACACACATTAGCCCAACAAAAGATCAAAACATTGATCTTGATCTTGAGCCACCAGGGCTGGAGCTTCAAGGCCCAGAGGTGCCCATCAAAGCGGGAGACTCTTTTGAACTTAAAATCCTTGTCACTTGGAGTGGCCAACTTCGGGACTATATTCTCGACCCGCCCAAACTCAGCTTGCCAAGTGAACTCGAAAACATGGGCATGCAAGCACTCGCTTCTGGACAACAAGGCCGTCAAGCCCTGACCTACAAGGTCACACTCAAAGCCAATAAATCAGGTCAAGTTCTGCTGGGGCCTGTCGATCTGCACTACCGACCACGCATCGAACAAAATCCACTGAGTACAAGGCACCAGGGTATTTCGCTCAACGTGCAACCTCGGACCCATATGGGCAACACAACCCAATATGTCCTGCTGATTGTCGGTGCTTTACTCGCATTTGGCATGGTGGTCATGATTCGAAGGCGAAAAAAATGCACGCGCAGCCAAAGCGATTCAAAGCACAGCGATGACCATCTGCTCGAACAACTTTGTGAAAACGCGCAACGGGCAAAAATGAATGCAGACGCGGCACTTTTTCTTGAAACCTGCATCCTTTTTATCGACGCCAGCGACAAACCTGAAATTTTGGGCCATAACAAATTAGAAATACAGCATTTTCTTGAAAAAACCCGCTTTGCCAATCAATCACCAAACCCTGAAGTTTTGGCCAGCATCGAGCGCCATATGCTGCGCCATCTTAAACAAATTGCTGTAAAATCAAACGATTAGTCTTCACTTTTTTTTGTTTTTGCCCGATAAACCGCTCTGCAAACAGCTTTTACAAAGCCCCAGAAACACCTTTGGAGAAATGAAACATGAGCGCTCTTTCGGCTGAAATAAATCGTGAAATTGATGAACAAAGTGCAAAACTCAATCTCTTACGCGCTGAGGTCGGCAAAATTATCGTTGGCCAAAATTACCTCATTGAAAGACTGCTCGTGGGCCTTCTCGCCGATGGTCATGTCCTGATTGAAGGTGTTCCTGGACTTGCCAAAACAACCGCCGTCAAAGCCATGGCAGACGTTGTCCAAACACAGTTTTCACGCATTCAATTTACCCCCGATCTCTTGCCGGCAGATCTTTTAGGCACCGAAATTTATCGCCCACAAACGGGTGATTTCACCATCAAGCAAGGGCCCATTTTTGCCAATCTCATTTTGGCCGATGAAATCAATCGCTCACCTGCTAAAGTGCAAAGCGCACTGCTTGAAGCCATGCAGGAAAAACAAGTCACCATCGGTGAGCAAACGTTTAAGTTGCCTGAACCCTTTTTAGTCCTGGCCACCCAAAACCCCATTGAACAAGAAGGCACATATCCTCTCCCCGAAGCACAGGTTGACCGCTTCATGCTTAAGCTGCGTGTGGGCTACCCCAACAAAGAAGAAGAAAAGCAAATCATGCAGCGCATGACCAGCACCGAGGAACTCACAATCAACCCGGTTCTGAATCAAGAAAGCATCCTTGAAGCACGAAAAGTGGTTGATGCTGTTTATCTTGATCCCAAAGTTGAAAATTATATTGTCGACATTGTTTTTGCGACAAGAGAGCCACACCTTTATAAACTTGAGGCTCTTGAAAAACTTATTGAATTTGGTGTGTCTCCACGCGCAAGCATAAACCTCGCAAAAGCAGCGAAGGCTTATGCCATGCTCTCTGGGCGGTCTTACGTGACCCCCCAAGACATCAAAACAATCGGTCCGGATGTGTTACGACACCGTTTACTTCTTTCCTATGAAGCCGAGGCACAAGAATTAAGTGCTGATGACCTGGTCAGCGAAATATTCAACACCGTCGATGTTCCCTAATGGAAACCGAAAAGCCACAAAACCAAACATTGCCTCTGGAACTTTTTGAGAAAATCAAAGCGATCCAGATCCACACGCAGCATGTGGTCAACGACCTTTTGGCGGGCAATTATGAAAGTGCCTTTAAAGGCCGCGGGATGGAGTTCGCCGAAGTGCGCGAATACCTCCCTGGGGATGACATTCGACATATCGACTGGAATGTCAGTGCACGCATGAATGCCCCCTACATTAAATCTTTTCACGAGGAGCGCGAACTCACCGTCATGCTTCTGGTTGATGTTTCTGCTTCCGGTTCATTTGGTTCCTCACACAAACTCAAAAATGAACTTGCGGCCGAAATTGCCGCTGTACTGGCCTATACTGCAATCAAAAGTAACGACCGGGTCGGGCTTATCATTTTTAGCGATAAGATTGAGCATTTTATTCCCCCAAAAAAAGGCCGTTCCCATGTCTGGCGCGTCATACGTGAAATACTTGCATTTAAACCAGAGGAACGCGCCACCAACATTTCATTGGCTGTTGACTTTTTGGCCAAGGTTCTGCATCGGCGCTCTGTTGTTTTTATGATCTCGGATTTTTTGAATGAAACCCTGAGTCAAAGTCTTCGCGTGATGGCGCGCAAACATGATCTTAACGCCATTCAAATCTACGACCAACGGGAACAGGAAATGCCTGCCTTGGGCCTTTTGGAATTAGAGGACGCCGAGACAGGTGAGGTTTTACTGATCGATACTGAATCGGCATCTTTTCGCCAAAACTTTTCACGCAAAGGAAAATCGACACACGAAGAGCAAAGTAATTTTTTTCGTTCTGCCGGAATTGCCCACCTACAAATCGCCACACACGAAGATTTGGTTGATCCAATCATTCGTTTTTTTCGAACACACCACCGTTAGGAAATCCACATGGAATTACGATCTCCCCCACAAAAACCAGAAAAATCATCGAAACAAAAAACAAGTTTAAATATCTCGCTTTTTGGTCTGGTCATGGTCACGCTATTAGCGATTCTTGCATTACAACTGAGCAATTATGTCGCAGGGGTCGAGTCCGGCAATGCACTGCGCCATGTTGCTGCGCAGTTAAAATCTGCCGGTATCACTGATGAATCGGCCAAACTCTACGAGCAGTATTTGACCCACAACACAAATAAACCCGATTATTCGGCCACCGCATTTTCTTTAGCAGAAAACTATGTTGACCAAGGCCAATTTGAAAAAGCCCTAAGCTGGCTTTATCGAGCCGAACGCCATGCAAAACCAACCTTAAAAAACAAAATCGCACAGAAGATTGTTTATTGTCTTGTGCGACTGGGAAAAGTGCAAGCGGCGAATAATGCACTAAGCACACGTACATCCATAAGTGCAGAGCAGAAAAAAAGAGATGAAAACGACAAACTCGTTGCCAAAATTGGCCCTGAGGAGATCTATCGCTCAGATATCGAAGAGGCCATGTCCGCACTGCCTCCTGGCATGGCAAAACAATTCGACTCCAGAGAGAAAAAACAATTGTTTTTACAGCAAATGATTGCCGATGCCTTGCTGGCGCAAAAAGCCAGGAAACTCCAAATGCATAAACAACCAGAGTACACACACAAACTAGAACAACTTGGAAAACAAATTCTGGTGAATGAATATATGGACAAGGAAATCTTAAAAAATATTTCTCCAAAAGACATCGATCTGCAAAACCATTACGCCGCCAACCAAGAAAAATTTAAATTAAAGGATGCCGAAGAGCCTTTGCCCTTCGAGAAGGTCAAAGCGCAAGTCGAGCGTGACTATAAGCAGCTGGCCTTAAGCACGACCATTCAAGAGATGCTGGCGCAAGAAGTTGCGTCCAAAGGTGTAGAACTCTTTATGGAGGCTTTGAACGATTAACATGCGCTATGCTATCCTCTGGGTGTGCTTTGCACTCATGACAAGTTGTCAACAAAAAGTGGTGGACGAGGTGACTGCATCCCTTCCTGCGGTTCAAACCCGGAGCCTTGTCGACAAAGCCACCATCACCACCGGGGAGACACTCACTTTTGGTGTCGAGGTGGATCACCTTCCGAGCATCGAAATAGAAATACCTGAAATCGGCGCACAAATTGCCGGCTTACGAATTGTTGATATGGGTCAAGACCCAATCAAAGAGAGGGCCGGACGCACCTACCAAAGACGCTGGTATCAATTACGCGCCGATCTTGTCGGCTCCTATATTTTGCCTTCTTTAACACTGACCTACGAGCATGAAAATAAGCGCCACGCACTGGAAACATCCGAAATCTTCTTGGAGGTTCAATCTGTGCTCCCCGAAGACGGTTCTGCACAAGACATCAGAGAATTGAAATCGGTCATACGGCCGAAGACAAAGCCACCGTGGAAATGGATATTGCTCGCCACCATTCTCTTGCTTGGTGCAGTCATCGTCTGGTGGCGCAAGCGGCAGAAAAAGACAATGGCACATATTGCACCACCCATACCCGCTCATGAAATTGCGTACCGTGCCTTAAATACACTCAGACAAACTGATTTTACGGATACCCAAGCCCTGCGACAATATTTTTTCGCCATCTCCGAAATCATCCGTCTTTATGTCGAAAATCGCTTTGGACTAAACGCGACCGATTTAACCCTTGAGGAAATAAAATACGCCTTGAAAGAGCGCCAACTCCTCTCACCAAAGGAACGCGAAGCCCTTGAGACATTTTTAGAGAAAACCGACCGCATCAAATTCGCCAAAGAGGAAATCCAGGAAACCGATGTGGAAAATGTGTACGAAGGGGCCCTTTCTTTTGTTGAAAGTACACACGAAGTGATCGAGGAGGCAGCTTAGTGGTCCATGTTGAGCTACATTTGCTCTGGTATCTCATACCGCTCTACCTGCTCTGGACTTTAGGTGCATTTTTACTGCACCGACACGACAAGAAGCGTCAGCGTAGCGCAATACGTTATTCAAGCATCAAAAGACTTAAGAAAGTGGGTTTTCAAAAGAAAATATTCTTGAGGAAATTAGTGAAAGCATCCCGCTTCATCACCATTGCCTTAATGCTGGCCGCCATGACCCGCCCCCAAAGTGGACGAAAAGAAACTAAAATTTCGACCGAAGGCATCGACA
This sequence comes from Myxococcota bacterium, assembly GCA_030749035.1. Lineage (GTDB taxonomy): Bacteria > Myxococcota > XYA12-FULL-58-9 > XYA12-FULL-58-9 > JASMKV01 > JASMKV01. The sequence goes on from JASMKV010000484.1 coordinate 14,218, forward strand.
TTGTTTTAGCGATTGATACATCAGGCTCGATGCGCGCACTCGATTTGGATACGCACGCACCGATCGCACAACGTAGAAATCGTCTTGATGTCGTCAAACACGTTGTTGGTGAATTTGTACAAAAACGGCCTAACGACCAAATTGGCATGGTCGTTTTTGGGCAAGAGGCTTTCACCCAATGTCCTCTCACACTTGACCATGGTGTCCTCGACACATTCCTCGACCATCTTGAAATCGGCATGGCGGGCGAAGCAACGGCAATTGGCTCGGCCATTGGCACAGCCGTAAAACGATTAAAAGACTCTAAGGCAAAATCAAAAGTGCTTATCCTTTTGACCGACGGCCGCAATAACGCGGGAACCTTAAGCCCACAAAAAGCGGCTGAAGTCGCCCAAGCTTTTGACATTAAGATTTATGCCATTGGA
>JASMKV010000485.1 GCA_030749035.1 Myxococcota bacterium
TCGACTAACCCTCAACGCGCCTTTATGGCCACTCACCTATTCGACTACAAGTTTTTTGCTTCCAAAACGCAAAAAACTTAAGTCTCTTAACGGTTCGCATCTCGGACAGTCTCACAACGCCTCGCACCTTTAACAGGCACCCGCACTAAGTCTCCGTATTGGCTCGCACGGTCGTCGGACTTCGGACTTCGGACTTCGGACATCAGTCGTCGGTCATCGGACACTCGCCTACTCGACTAAAGTGCGGCTATCCTTGCCAGGCACCCGCACTAAGTCTCCGTATTGGCTCGCACGGACATCAGTCGTCGGTCATCGGTCATCGGTCATCGGTCATCGGTCATCGGACACTCGCCTACTCGACTAAAGTGCGGCTATCCTTGCCAGGCACCCGCACTAAGTCTCCGTATTGGCTCGCACGGTCATCGGTCGTCGGTCATCGGTCATCGGTCATCGGTCATCGGTCGTCGGTCATCGGTTATCGGGCCCCCCCCTCCAGCATAAAAAAATCAGCCTAAAGGTCTGGCCCTGCTCCACCATTTTGGGTTAATTTATACCCATGCTGGCCGACGATATTTTACGCCTGGTGATTTTGGGCGCGCTTGTTTTTGGGGTCCTGCTTTGGGCCATCACGGCGCTGCTGAGTCCTGTGGCCGGAATTTGGCGGGATGATGATAAAATCATCAAACTCGTGCAGATAGGTCCGCGCCTCAAGGGCCTGTGCAAACATGGGGATGGCTTTCAAACCTTCAATGGCTGGATTTTCTTTGGCCGCATCTATCTGAAACGTCGCGATTTTGGTGAGCAGCGGCTCATCGATATGGGCTTTGAAAAAGTCACCCTACCCCTCGTCAACGGCCAAATCATGGCCTACCTGTCGTTTAAGCTCAACCTTGAGCAAACACACTTAGAGGGCACCTTTAGCGGCTGCCGCTATACTTTTTCGCCCAACAAACAACAAATTCTCTCCATCAGCAAATCCGCCCCCACCAAACGGGTCTGGCAACGCCAGGCCTGAAATATCGAACATACTTGTGCAGCGGCAAAAGCGCGCAAATCTTTTCATTTAAAGGCGGCCCGTGCTATGCTGGGCGCAGCCATGCGTAACTTAAAAAGACGAAAGACCAAGGGATTTACGATTGTCGAGTTGATGATTGTCATCACCGTGATTGCCCTTTTGGCGACGGTGGTTTTGCCAGGGCTCATCGCGCAAAATCAGGAAAAATTGGTCGAACGCATGAGCAACGATTTTAAAACCCTCGAACAGGCGGTCCTGGTCTATTATATTCAAGAAGGAGTTTGGCCCGAGTTACCTTGCGACGATGTTATCGATCAAGCAGGACTCGAAGACAATGGGTTTCTTGGTCAAGTCTTGTTTGACCCCAGAGGAGATGATGATGCTGATCATCGCTATCGCATAACGGGCAATAACGATACGCCCCTATGCCGAATCCAAATCAGCACCAACACCGACGATGGTACAGGCTACCCGCCAGAAACGATGCACACAGCACTGGAAGCGAGCATTTCCGGGTTGAAGTGCTTTGAGAGTCCCAATAGATGCCGTAAGTTCCTGACCGAAAGCCAGATTGCGGATTTTTCCGGAGGTGGGGATGATGGCGAAGCGCCGGAGCCAAGTTGTTCTGAGCCATATAATATACCTCTCGGTTCCTCGCAGGGGCAGTGCTCGGGTTACATACAAGATATATGGCGCATAGATATGTTCAACGCAGCTGCAGTATGCTGCACACTGCACTGAGGGCTTTCTTCCCACCTTTTTTAAAAAAAAATCGCGTCTTTACGATTTGGAGCAACATTCTTACCCACCCGTTTTTTCGACAATCCATCCTCAAGCACCAGATGTTTTCATCAACCAACCCCGACGCTTAAACCACGCTTGTAGCCTATCCAAATCATCGCCAGAAACAAAAGCCCAATAGGACATGAGACACACCAGTGAAAAGATGGGGACCTCTGAAAAGAAAATCGCAAAGTGCAACGTATAACCACACACAAAACCCCACAAACGGGTGCGCGCAAAACACAGAAAAGCCGGCGCCAGAACTTCCAGAAAAAGGGTTAAATGCGTTAGAAAAACCGAGACACGAGGCAAGTTCAAAAGCAATGGCTCCTGCACAACGGAATAGGTCCCCATCAAAAAGTAAGTCGCCAGCTCACCATTACGCCAATACGGATCGCCAACCTTATACCAAAGCGTTTGGATATACATCAACACAATCTCTAATTGGATCAGCAAAAGCCCATACTGGGGTGCCATGGTCTCTAAAGTCTCGCCCTTTTGCCGGGCGCGCCAGGCCCGTACACTCCAGACCTGGTCTAAGGGTGACAACATCAGTACAAAACCAATATTAAGCAGCAGATAATCCCAACCCGAAGACCCCAACAAACGCGCCGTATAGGAAAATTGCCAAATAAAGACCACAATCGACGCTGCTCTGGTTTGAAAACCCACCAGCATGGCCACAAGCGCCACAAAGGCCAGCACAAAAAGACAAGCGACCCCAAAGGGATCGCTGATCCAATAAAGCACCGAAAAGGCTTTATTGTGTCTGAAAAAAGCATCGGACGACATCAGCCCTGCATCGGTCAAAAGTTCCGGAGCGCTGGTCCAAAGATGCGCCAAATTAATCAGACACACCAGCGTATAAAGTATCCGCACAATAGCATAGACCCGTGCATCCGCCGGTTTAAACAAGAGGCTTGCGACCCAACGATACAGATACATCAATCCATCTATTGGTCTTTGCATCGAAATGGTCCTTTCACAATATTTTTGGGCTCACCCACCACCCCATCTTTTCTGATCAAAGCCAATTTACGCAAACGTTCGGTTTTAAACTCAATCGTCACTTCTTTAATCTCATGCCCCATTTTATCTTCAATGGCCCGACAAAGGTTTTGTGCATAGGACATCAGCAGCCTCTTGTTTCTTCTGCCAAGCAGCCGTTGCAAAGTCACCCGCACCCGCAATTTCCCTTTGCCTTCAATGAGCGCGAGCCCTGGCAAAATCGGCGGTAGATCATGGATTTGGCCGAGCCCATCTTTGGCATGCACCACCAAATCAAACTTGTACCAGGGGTCATAGGTATAAAACATGTTGTAGGGTTTATGCAGATGCAAAGAGCGCACATAAAACGCAAACGGTTTTTTTAACTCATTTTTAAGCGCCGTGCGGGTTGGGTAATTGCTCACCACATTCACAAAAGCATGAAAGACCAAAAAGCAAACAAACAAAGCTTTGCCCAATTTAAGACCGTCGGTTTTTAATTTTGTCCAATCGTCCTGCGACAAGATTCATCTTCCTTGACTAAAGCCCAATCTTTTTTACCTTAAAACATATCGCAGGGCCTGAAACAATCCATTGAAAAAAACCAGACTTTAAGGCGATAAGTGCTGCCAAATGTCATCGAGGGTTGTTGCGGCTCCGGAAGAAAATTTCATATCCACATAACGCGAGACTTGCGTTTCTCCAGGGTTAATCTCGACGGTCAACGTGTCTTGATGGCGGGCCTGTAAAACCGGCTGGGCAATATAGGGAAAGACGCTGGTGGTGCCGACACTAAAAATGACATCAAAGCCTCGCACCAAGGCGTTTTGTAAACGCTGCACCTGTCTTATCGGCAACATCTCGCCAAAAAGCACCACTTCCGGGCGATAATAGTCCCCGCATTCCGAACATTGGGGTGGTCACGTAAGTTCTGCATACTTTGGCACGCGCGTTCGATGTT
>JASMKV010000486.1 GCA_030749035.1 Myxococcota bacterium
TGCATTAGATTTGGAATCGTCGCAAGCCAACATCTTTCTGGAAGAACTTTACAATCGATCCGGTAGAATTAAGCTGGGTTTAGAACGGGTGGCTCAGGTGCTTGATGCACTTGGTAACCCGCAAGAACAAACAAAACACATTGTCGTTGCGGGCACCAATGGCAAAGGTTCGGCAGTGCATCTTTTGAGTCAGTTCTTAGAAAGATCTGGCTACAAGGTGGGGCGCTTTACATCTCCACATTTGCATCGTTTTGGCGAAAGGATTTGTATTCAAAGCCAGGAACTTGATGCGGCACAATTTGAAATGCTTTACGAAAAAGTTCGCGCGGCTGAAATTTCGACGGCCCATGAACTCACCTTCTTTGAGTTTATTACAGTGATGGCCTTATTGCATTTTGCTGCGGAAGAAGTTGACTTTAGTGTCCTCGAGGTTGGTCTGGGCGGGCGTTTGGATGCAACAAATATTGCACCTAAATTTTTATCATTGATTACCGTGATCGATTTTGACCACCAGGAATTTCTAGGAAATGCCATTGGCGACATTGCCAGGGAAAAAGCAGGTATTATTGCTCAAGCAGGGCATGTTGTGATTGCACGGCAGCGTCATGATGCAGCAGAAAGGGTGCTCTTTGAGGTGGCCCAAAGCCAGCAGGCCACCATCTATCGTACGTCGGGGCCTTGTGCGACGCCATGTGTGTCCTGGGACAGGTCGGAGCTTGAATTGCCTGAGCAGCATTATTTTTGGGACACTTTTGCTTTGCTGGATGAGGCGTTACACGCCCTGAGGCAATTGGGGGTCTCGCTGACAAAGGACATGCTCTTGCAGGCCGCAAAGGATTTTTCCTGGCCAGGAAGATACACATGGTTGGAATGTGAGGTGCCAGTGTTGCTCGATGGGGCCCATAACCCTGGAGCGCTCTTGGCCTTGATGTCGAGTCTTAAAAGTGATCCTAAATACGTGGGGCAACCGATTCATTGTGTTTTCTCGACACTCAACAATAGACCACTCATACAAATGCTGGAGCATTTAGGGGCATGTTCTGACTTTTATTTTTGCCCGAATACCTCGGGGCGGAGCGTCACACGCCAAGCGCTTAGCGATGTGAACTTAGGTCCAGTGTTTGCTGCCAGTGCTCAAGCTTTTGCCGCCGCTCAAGAAGCTGCCTTGCGCGTTCAAGGGATCGTTTTGATTACCGGTTCATTGTTTTTGGTCGGTGAGATGATGGCGCATCTCAAAGGGGATGACGAACATCGAATGGTTGATGGTTAACACAAAAAGCAATAATGCATGGACTACATTTGAATATGATTATAGGTTAGTTTGATGATACGTGTTTTCGGTTTTATAGTACTTTTGTTACCCTCGCAGCTTTGGGCTCAAAGTCCAGCGCCTTTTATTGGCCAGGAAAAAGAAGTCACTTGGATTGGCTTTGCGCAATTTGAGGAAATATCACGCGTCTTTGTTCGGACCGATGAATCGGTTGCTTACCGTATTGATATTTCCAGCCCGAAAACAGTTGTTCTGACTTTGGAAAATACACGCTTGCGAACACAGAATGATGCCAATCACTTGGATACACGATATTTTGTTTCGCCGGTGAAATTTGTTCAGCCCGCCCTCATTGAGGGCACCTCAAAAAGTGTTAAGATCACAATCTATTTGCGACATGCGGTGACTTTTAGTGAGCTGCAAAGAGACAATTTCCTGGCGCTGGATTTTGAGCGGAACTAATCGTTTATCGTGAAGACACGAACCATTTCGATGCATTTTTCCTCTTACTTGTTGTTTAGTCTTCTGGGCTTTTGTGTCTTTTTGTCTTCTTCGGAAAATATTCATGCCCAAGGCACTCCAGCTTTTGTCGGTTTTTCCGGGAAAAGTTGTGAAGATCTACAATTAAGCGCCGAGCGGATGAATTGCACGCAAGACGGCTGCTTGCTTGAGGAGCAAGTGATTCTGACGTGCCCGGGCATGCGTCTTTGGTCCGATAAACTCTTTGTGGAGCTTGATGAAGAGGGCATGTTTCGTGGGGCATATGCCAGTGGTAACGTGACACTGGTGGAAGGAAAGAATGTTCTACAGTGTTCACAGATTGATTTAGGTCCGGATCGAATCAAGGGAAATATTCACGATGCGGATATACGGGTGGAAAATAAACCCATATCGTTACTCAAGCGACCGACGACAAAAGGCAGGACCGAAGCTTTTGTCTCGGGGCAAATTGAACGGGAGGATGAAAAAAATTTAACCCTGCGTGATGGGACATTTACGCTTTGTGATTGTGCCGACGGAGAAGCGTCTTGGACTGTGCATTCACCGAAAATTAATGTGACGCTCAACGAACGGGCAACCGTGTATTGGCCAAGTATGTGGATTCATGCTTTGGGCCTTTTTCAAATGCCCTTAACGCCACCGCTGGCACCGATTTCGGTCCCTTTAAAAAAGAGAGCAGCCGGTTTTTTAACGCCAGAAATCACTTTTTTGCGCATGCCTTCGCCAATGGTGGATTTGCCTTTCTTTATGCCGCTTGGCGAAGCCTATGACCTTACGTTGAAGCCCGGAATGCGTTTTGATTGGGGATCGCATAAGAAAGAAGATTTCTTAAGTTGGGGGGCGCCGCGTTTAGGGACCCGCCTTCGATATCGACCATCCAGTTCGGTTCAAGGCGAATTCAATGTGCATTGGACATACGACCCTTATCATTGGAGCGCCAAATGGCTTGAAACAGATGCATATCAGCGCGCCGTTGACAGAGATATGGCGGAGGATCTTATTGCGCCTCCACCATGGAAAAAAACAAGTCCACAATGGGATTTGACGCATCGTGTGTTGGTTGATTTAGAGCAAAAAGTCGACTTTTCTCCGGATCTGGATTGGAGCACGGCCATCCATTGGATGTCTGATGACAGAATCCTTTCGGATTTTGCTTTGACGATGGAGGAGCAATCGACGTTATTTATGCCCTCGAGAAGCCAAGTGCATTGGCGGCCTCCGGCGACATCATTGCGCCTGGCGGCAGATTACTTTTTGCTTTTGAACAACAATCCCGACGATTATTCGAATGTATGGGGTGCTGAAGACGAGACACAGCATATTGGGCCTCTTGTGGAGCTAAAATTGCTGCCCAGAGAAATTTGGAACCGCATCTTTTGGGATGCCGAAATGGGACTCACGCGTTACGGTTCCTGGCTGGCAGATAAAAAGGCCATGCTTTATCCGCTTCGCTATGGCCCATGGTATCCCGACGAGAACGCGGCACTTTATGTGAGTTATGGGCGAGCCGGGTTAAGCATGCATCGGCGTCTTGGGCTTTTTAACATCTCGCTGGCAGGCCATACGGACACGTTGGTGAGCCAGGCAGGGTTCGAGCCGCATGTCTCAACCTTTTCACAATTTGATGTTTCGGTTGGAACGGCATTCTACCGTGCCTATAGCCAGATGGTGCATACGATCAGGCCTTTATTGGAATATCGCTGGATCCCTACGTTAAAAGGCGATGTATTAGAGCTCGATGGCCTTGATGAACACCTGGATCGCGCTCAAATACATCAGGCGGTTTTGGGGATTGAGCAAGAATTGTGGTCGAAAGATTGGACTGGGATAAAAAAACGTAAACTTGTTTTAAATATAAGACAGCCTTACTCATTGCGTGCAAAGCGTATCTTGCAGACCGATGTGCGTCTTGGTTTTGATGCTTTTGGCCTTTTACATCTTAATGCTTTTGGTTCTCTGGACTTGCAGGATAAGGCAGAGCCATGGCGCGAGCGAAGTCTCGGCGGACAGTTGAACTTGGGGCCATTGAAGTTGAGTGGGCTTTATAGCCATTGGCATCCCCAAGCAGAGCGCTTTGAAAGAAGTCTCTATGAATTGGCGGCGGTACCGTTGGATGCTCAGGGGGGAGATGATTCGGAGAATGAGTGGGTCCATTCGGTAAAGGCGGGTGCGCGGATATCGCTCTTTAGCCGCTTGTCTCTGTCTTATGGCACGACTTATTTGTTGCCTTTAAACGACGACGAAGTCTTAGAAGGCGAGGATGATGGTAGAGGCTTTTTGGTGCACAGTGCAAGCATTGCTTATCGGTCAGCCTGCCGCTGTTGGGGTTTAAGTGTGAATGCGACACTGCCGGCTGAAACCATGCTTGATGGCATGCGTTTGACATTTTTACTCTCTGTTGGCGACTATACCTTAGGTAAGAAACGTTAGTTTGTGATGCTTCTTCTCATTGACAATTATGACTCCTTTACTTTTAATTTGGCGCAGCTTTTTTCCTGCTCTAGGCAAGAGGTCAAGGTTGTTCTTCATGACCGGTGCGACGTCGAAGGGTTAAGAGATTTCAAGCCCGATTATCTTGTTGTTTCGCCAGGACCTGGACGCCCCGAGGATGCTGGGATTTCTTTGGCTGCGATACAGTATTTTTCCGGTCGAATTCCTGTCTTAGGTGTATGTTTAGGACATCAATGTCTTGCGCAGATTTATGGTGGAAAGATTGTGGCAGCTCAATCTTTAATGCATGGCGAAACATCCATGATTGATCACCACCAACAAGCACTTTTTTCTGGATTAAGCCGGCCTTTTGAGGCGATGCGTTATCACTCTCTTGCCGTTGAAAAAGCAACACTGCCAGAAGATTTTGACGTCAGCGCATGGAGTGAGGATGACGAGATTATGGGCCTTATACACAAACCCACAGGCGCCCAAGGCGTGCAGTTTCATCCGGAGTCTATTCTGAGTCCTTGTGGTGAACAAATTGTAGAGAATTTTTTGTCTTAAAGATCGACGATGATGTTTTGTGTCGGGGTGCGTTCGTCATTGGGTTGAGGTGGCGGTGGCGGGGCATCGGCTTCTGGCACATGCAAAACAGGACGCTCGTCTTCGTGCTGCTGTTTTTCACGCCGCTTCAGTTCTTCTATGATGAATGCATCCAACATATGCGCAGGTATCCTTTAAATAAAACCAATACCTCTATCCTGCCGTAAATATATCAAAAGTCAAATTGTCTCCAGCACGGAGCTTGTAGACTTGCTTTTGAAGGGGCGAAAAACGCAATCTCCTTGGTCAGAAATGCAAGGAAATCAGGCTTCTTCGTGATTATGGGCTGCTTTCCCCATAAAGTTTTTCTGCACGATCTTTGAATCTCTTTAGGGTTAAGGGCAGGGTTTTTTCCGTTAAACGCTGCATGACGGATTTAGGGACCAAGCCTTTGAGTTCGACAGAGATGTCGTAATTGGCCTTGGCTTTTTGTTCATCGACCTTAGTCAAGTACCATCCGCCGACGTTACTTTTTAAGTGCCGGCTTTCAGATAACTCCCACCGAATCCCTTCATAGGGTGTTTCTGTGATTGCCAGGATGTAGGTGATGCGCATGATGAGCTCGAGTTCAAATTCCACATAGGCGATGTTTTCCTGGCGTTGCAGGAGGGAAGCCCGTTTGATCTCGGGTAAGAATTCAGGGTATTTTTCATAATCACAGACAATGTCATATATCGTTTGGATGGGCGTGTTGATGACAATATCTTGTTCGGTATTTGGCATGGTACTAAGGGACTCAACCCTATCCTATTGCATGCCGCAAGGCCAGTGTGATTAAGCGATTTGGGCCAAATTGAAGCGTTCGCGCCAGACATTTTCAATAAGATGCTTTAAGCCTTGGTGCTCGGGAAGTTCAAGCAATGGGTCCAGGGCAAGAATTGCATGAGCATGCTTATGTGCCAGAAGTAGAGTTTTTTGATCCCGCACGATGTTGGCGATACTCAAATCAGGGAGGCCCGACTGTCGGGTCCCAAGAAAGTCTCCAGGGCCCCTAATGGCAAGGTCCTCTTCGGCAATTTTAAATCCGTCATTTGTGTGTTCCATAATCTGTAGTCGTCTAAAAGCATCTTCGGATTGACTATAATGCGATAAGAGATAGCAGGAACTTTGTTGTTCGCCTCTTCCGACACGACCTCTAAGCTGGTGCAATTGCGAGAGCCCAAAACGCTCAGCATGCTCAATCACCATCACCGTGGCATTTTTGACGTCGATACCCACTTCGATAACAGTGGTGGCGACTAAGACTTGAATCTTGCCGGCCAGAAAGTCATTCATGATATCTTCTTTAAGATCGCTTGGCATTTGTCCGTGCAGCAAAGCAATATTTAAACCCGAAAGACTTCCTGACTTTAACTCTTCGATCGAATTTGTGGCATCACGGATGCCTGCCATGGTTTCTTTTTCGGATTCATTAACCAAGGGATAAACGATAAAGGCTTGTGTGCCTTTGTTTACGGCTTCTCGCACTTTTGCATAAACGCTGTGGCGTTCTTCGTCGCGAAAGACTTTGGTCAAAACTGGCTTTCGGCCTGGAGGTAATTCATCGAGCAGTGAGAGGTCTAAATCGCCGTAAACGGTAAGGGCTAAAGTACGAGGAATCGGTGTGGCCGTCATCAGTAAGGTATGTGGTGTCTTGCCAATACCGACCAGACCTATTTCATGAAGCCGCGCACGTTGTTTGACACCAAAGCGATGTTGTTCATCGACAACAGCAAGGGCAAGGTTTTTAAACTCGATATCGTTCTGAATCAGAGCATGTGTGCCGATTGCGATTTGTATAATACCAAACTTTAGCCTCTCAAGTTTTTCTCGTCTGGCAGCGGCACGCATGTGTCCGGTAATGAGTTCGGCACGGATGCCCTGTCCTTTCAGTATGGGGATGGCAATACGTGCATGTTGTTCAGCAAGTATTTCAGTGGGCGCCATGATGGCAACTTGATAGCCTTGGGCCGCAACCCCAGAAGCAGCAGCAAGGGCCACCGCGGTTTTCCCACTGCCCACATCGCCTTGTAAGAGTCGATTCATCGGTATGGGTTTTTGGAGATCGATTTCGATTTCCTCAAGTGTTCTGGTTTGAGCGTTGGCTAAGGTACCACAAAAGAGCGCCTTGGCTGTGTCTAATAGGGGGGGGCTAGCAGAAAGAGGTTGCGCATGACTTTTGGGCGCATTGCCTTTGCGTTCTAATACAGCCAGCTGCAGAAAGAGCAGTTCTTCATAGATCAGGCGTTGATGCCAAGGTGTATCCATATTCTGTAGGGCTTTGTCTGAAATCTCAATTTGCGGCTGATGTAAAAAATGCAATGCCTCATTAATGGTTGGTAGATTTAAGTTTTGCAGTAGCGCTTCAGGTAGGGCCTCTGTGAATTTTGTCACAACGGGCAAGGCGCGTCCGATCACTTTCCGAAGATGTGCCGGGCGAATACCATCGATTTCAGGATAGATGGGTATAATTTCATCTTCGAGATTCTCTTCCTTTTCTCCCGGTTCCAGGATTTGGGTTTCCGGGTGGACAATTTGCATTTGGTTTCGATAAGCGGTGACTTGTCCTGAGGCCTGTATGATTTTGCCTTTGATGAACTTTTCGGCAAAGGTTTTACCCGGAACGCGAAACCATTTGAGTCTGATGACGCCCGAATCATCGCCAACCGCCACTTCAAGAGTCGAGCGCCGTCCAAATCGGCGAAATGCTTTTGTAAGGATTTCACCGCGAATGGTTGTGCCCTGTCCGATGTTGAGATGGGCGATTCCGGCACCGATGCGTCGAATCTCGTAGCGTCGCGGCAAGAAACGCAGAAGTTGTTCAATCGTGTATAGGCCCCGTGCAGAAAACTTTTCAGCTAAGCGTGGCCCAACGCCTTTAAGGAATTGCAGGGATGACTCAGGGGCTAAATTTTCGACAGCCCGTAATTCTTCGGGAGAGAAGGGGAGGGGGTGTCGCGTTTCTTTGGTGCTCGAGTTCTTTTCAGATGGCGCATGGCGCTTTAGCATCTCAAGGCATTTCTCTAGAGAGGCAATACGATTTTCAGGGGAGGCATTTTCTTTTGGTAGAGCATGGACAAGTGTTTCTATGAGATGACATTCAGCATCGGAGAGATTTGTTTTGGGGAAAGCGTGAATGTTTTCCAGCACGCCTTTTTCAAGATCTTTGATCCGGCTCAATTGTTGATAGTTGTTCCTGGCAGCGAACTCTAGAGGCTTTGACAATGCGAGAATAAAATCGTCAAAGCTTGTTTTCAGATTATTTGAACTCAACGTCAGCTATTTCCACCATGCGCGGGCCTTCGCGTCCAGGAATTCGTGTTTCATCACCAATTTCCTTGCCAATCAACGCCCGGGCCAGGGGTGAGGTAATCGATATTTGACCCTCTTCAACCTTGGCTTCTTCTTCACCGACCAGCTGGTAAACCTTTTCCGTATCATTTTCGATATCAAGTAACGTTACCGTAGCGCCAAACACAACGCGTTCTCCCGAGAGGGTTAGGGGATCGATAACCTGCACTCGGGCGAGTTTGTCTTCGAGATCGCGGACCCGTGCTTCAATCATGCCTTGGCGATCTTTAGCGGCGTGGTATTCAAAGTTTTCTGAGAGATCGCCAAGCTCCCTGGCGGCGCCAATTTCCAAGCTTGTTTTGGGCCGTTCCACCGTTTTTAAATGGTGGAGTTCATCTTTGAGTTTTTTATGCCCTTCTGGGGTCAGAGGAAATGTTGCCATAGGGCCTTTCTTATGCAGATATGGGATTTTGAGCAAGGGTTTTGAAGTGAGAATTGTGGATAAGAGCATATGAGTTCAACAAAAAAGACGAGGGCAATCTGGGGACAGGGGCAAATCAAATTGCTCGATGTTGGCGAAGGGGCGCTTTTAGAGCGCATCAAGAAAGGCTTTGCACAAACTTCAGACCGTGTGGCCGTGGGGATCGGAGACGATGCGGCCGTTCTCAAGGATACTGGCCGGAAGAGTGTGTTTTGCCAGGATACTTTGGTTGAAAATATTGATTTCCGCCGGACTTGGGCGAGTCCTAAAGATCTTGGGCATAAAGCCGCAGCGGTGAATTTATCTGATTTGGCGGCCATGGGGGCTGAGCCCTGGGCACTTAGCGCATCTTTGGCGTTGCCCGCAGCGACCACACTTAAAGACGCGATGGCAATTTTACGCGCAATACATCGATATGGTGCACTGTTTGGCGCAGCATTGGTGGGCGGTGACCTTTCTGCGACCAAGGGCCCTATTGTTGTTTCTGTCAGTGCTTTGGGCAAAATGCATGGAAAGCGTGTACTCAAAAGGGGATGTGCCAGACTTGGCGACCAGATTTTAGTCAGCGGTACGCTTGGGGGTGCCGGTGCGGGGCTCTTGCTTCTGGAACAAGGTTTGAACAAGCCCAAGCAGCTGATTAGAAAACAGCTGCGTCCAGTGCCCCAGGTTGATTTAGGAAAACTGTTGGTGGAAATGAAGAGTGTACGCGCATGTACGGATATTTCTGATGGACTTGATGTCGATGCCGAGAATCTTTTAGGTTCGGGGCAGCATATTCATTGGTTTGAGGAGCAAATCCCCATGGCACCCGTGCTGATTAAACATTTTGGTCGTGAAAAATCATTAGGGCTGGCTTTTTTTGGAGGAGAGGATTTTGAATTGGTTTTTACGTGTGCCCCAAAAAGCGTGGACGAGGTGCTAAAAAAAGCAGGTCAAAAAGGAATTCGCTTAAGTGTGGTGGGGGAAGTCAGAAAAGGGGCCCAAAAAAACAAAAAAGCACGAATAATCTCGGCGTATGAACATTTTAGAGTTTAGGAGAAGCCTTAAATCGCATAGGGTTCTTAAAAGTAAAGGGTATCGATATGCAGAAACAAACAATCATGATCTCAGAAGGTGCCATGTTTCTTCGAGCAGAAATCAAGGACATGCTTGCCGATGAAGAAAACATTGAGCTCTTAGAAGCGTCTTCGGGCGAAGAAACCAGTGCAAAAATTGATGAAGGTATACTTGACGTTCTCTTGATTAATGTGGATTTGTGTCGTGGCGAAGAGGGTTTCTCGGTGAAATTGTCCAGGAAGCGGCAAAAGAAACTTAAGATCTTAGTGTTGGGTACGGTCGACAATTTGTCTGAACTTCAAAATCTTATCAGCCAAGGCGCGCAAGATTATTTAATCCGGCCCTTTGAAGCATCTGATTTAAAGAGCAAGCTTGATGCCATGCATGTTTTCTGAGGAGCTTTTTCGGGGTGCATTTAAGCAGGGTTTTCTATGCGTGATAAAAATCAATCAATAACACATCTTCATATGGAACCTGTCGGCGGTATTGCTGGGGATATGTTTTTAGCCGCACTTTTAGATATGGGAGTGAGTCCCAGGCCTATTGAAGAAGCTTTTGCGAGTTTGAACTTACCCGGACTGAGTTTAGAAACACAGCAGGTTTCGGTCAACAATATTCCAAGTTTGTATGTGCGCTCGATGGCCCCTGAGTCGCAACACCACACGGACTTAAATGATGTTTTGGCGCGCATAGAGGCTTCATCCGCATCTGTAGATGCAAAATCTCTTGCGACAAAAATATTCAAGGTCCTGGCCAATGCTGAAGCCCGGGTTCATGGTGGCGAGGCTGAAAAGGTTCATTTGCATGAGGTTGGCGCACTTGATTCCATTATGGATGTGTTGGGGGCGGCGATTGCTTATTGTGAGCTTGGGGCACCGGAGATGACCTATGCGCCAATACCTGTAGGATTCGGCCAAGTTGAGACCTCTCATGGTTTGCTTGATGTCCCTGTGCCCGCAGTTCGGGAAATCTGTCAAGAACATGGTTTGGCGCTGGAGGATGTGGATGTTCAAGGAGAGACTTTGACGCCGACGGGCGTCGCGCTTATCGGGGCTTTAGGGGCAAAAAACACATCAGCACCCCAAAAAGAGTTGTTGGCAAGTGGTGTGGGGGCAGGCACATTGCGTTTTCCACAAAGAGCGAATGTGCTTAAGGTCTTTGGGTACGGTGATGCTTAAAGGTGTGACGGATGATTTTAGGGTCGGCTTGCTCGGCAGTACACCTGTACCGGGGCTTGATTGTGTTGCGCATCTCGAAGCATTGGCTCCAGAATTAGACGCCGTTGTTCTGGAACATAATGTCACCGATGTGCGTCTTGAAGATGTGCGCGCGAGTTTTCCGAAAGCGGATGTTGTGGCCTGGTACCCTGAGGGCGTGCCTAAGGATTTGCAAGGCGCGCTTGGAGAAAACTACGATGGTATCGCCTTGAGTCAGGAGCATTTGCTCTTTGTCCTTAATGCGATCAAAAAACGTTATTTTCAGTACCGACGCTTTCGGGAGCAGCAGCGCTTAACGCAAGGGGTGTTAACGCTTGTGAACGAATTGGCCGAAGCCACAGACCTGCAGGGGGTTTTACGAAAAGTTATTTTGCGCCTGAGCGAGATCTTTTCTATTGAGCGGGTCTCCGTGGTGATGTTGAAGCCGGAAAGCGATATCGCCTTTGTGGTGATGGAGCATGAGGCGGCGCTTCTCGACACCGTGATGATTCGCTTAGAAGATTACCCTGAAATACAGGAGATTATGCGTACCGGAAAACCACTTATCATTTCGGATGTTTTGGCCAATGACTTATTGCATGGTGTGCGTACGAAAATTAAAAAAGCAGCAGTGCGGCATAGATCGGCGATGCTTTTCCCTTTGCACCGCGGGCAGGAAGTGATTGGCGTCTTGTTTTTACGTAGCCCCGATCCACTCCAGGATGTTGACAATCGTCTTATGGACTTGGGTCGCGCGATTGCTCTGGTGACTTCAGTTTCGATCGGGCATGTTCTGGACCTCGATAAATTGTTGGTTGAGCGACGTGCCATGGCAAAGGCCCAAGCAAAGGCCGATGAGGAATTGGCCGACCTCAAGCAGTTTTATGATTTACTGGAGCAAGAGCATGATGGGGTGCTTCTGATTTCTTTAGAGGGGGTCATTGATTATGCCAATCAATCGGCAGGTTTGCTGCTTAAGGGTGATGCGGCAGAATTAAAGGGCCAGATCTTTAGCGATTTCCTGGAGGGTGAATCCAAAGAACTCTTAGGCAAGGCAATGCAAGGTGAGGATGTGACGAGCGATAGAGGTTATGTCGATCTTGAAATGTCCTTTGAAGAACAAGCATTTATTTTTTCTTCATCGATTCAATACATCGAAGAGCGCAAAGGGATATTACTCACTTTACGTGATGTCACCCAGTTGCGTGAGATTGAGGATGAATTGCGTCAGACAAAAGAATTTTTAGAAAACCTCATTCAGAGCAGTGTTGATGCGATTGTTGCAGCGGATATGAAAGGTCGTATTTTACTCTTCAATCGTGCCGCCGAACAAATCCTTGGTTATTCTGCTATGGAAGCCGTTGGGCATCTTAATGTGACGTCTATTTACGATAAGGAAGAAGCGTATCAAGTCATGCGCATCATGCGTTCGGCAGGGCAAGGTGGGGCAGGGCGCCTCGAGCAAATTCGACGTGATCTTATTGCTAAGAATGGCGAAAAGGTCCCCGTGAGCTTTTCAGGGGCAATTATTTATGAGCAGGGACAGGAAACCGCTTCGGTGGGGATCTTCACCGATTTGCGTGAGCGCTTGCGGATGGAAGAGAAGCTTTCTGAGGCTCAGCGTCGTGTTCAGATGAGTGAACGTCAAGTTGTGGCGATGGAGTTGGCTGGTGTGGCGGCGCACGAATTGAATCAACCGCTAACGTCCATTCTTGGTTATGCGGAAATGTTAGACAAACGTTTGACTGGTGATGATGTAAAAATCCGCAAGCCTGTAGATGTTATTTTGCGCGAAACCGAACGCATGGCGCAGATTGTTCGGCGGATTGGTCAAATCACAAAATACGAGACAAAATCCTATGTGGGCAAAGCGCAGATTTTAGCCCTGGGTGATGAAAGTCAGGAAGAGTAATCTCTTTTGGGGAGCACTCTCCCTGTTTCTTCATAGAATTTAAGATTTGATGGATTCTATAATTTGTGGAACCGCATCAAAGAGGTCAGCGACTAAGCCATAGTCGGCAACTTGGAAAATGGGTGCTTCTGGATCTTTGTTGATCGCGACAATCACTTTTGAACCCTTCATGCCGGCCACGTGCTGTATTGCTCCGCTTATGCCCAGTGCAAAATACAGATCTGGAGCGACAATTTTCCCTGTCTGCCCGATTTGCAAATCATTGGGTACCCAACCGGCGTCACAAACAGCACGGCTGGCGCCTAGCCCAGCGTTGAGCAGGTCGGCGAGCTCTTCGACAACTTTAAATCCGTCTGAGCTTTTTACACCGCGCCCACCGCTGACCACGACGTCGGCGACTGTGGCATCGGGACGTTCGCTTTTGATCTCTTTAAGATCGACAAGAGAAGTCTTGAGTTGGTCTAAGTCTACGTTGACAGGCAACGTTTCGATGCTTGCTTCTGAACCGGCTTCAGGAGCATCAAATTCGGTGGTTCGGACCGTACAGATTTGACGTTCAGATTTGAGTTCAACAGTGGCGAGAACATCACCGGCCCACATGGGACGCTTGAATGTTTTGGCACCAATGACTTCGAGAACATCACTGGCCATTGCGGCATTAAGCCTTATGGCTAAACGAGGAAATAAATCTTTACTCAAGGAAGAACTTGCGCCAGCAATGGAGGTTGCGCCGCAAGCTTCAGCCGCTGCGCTTAAGCCGGTGGCATAGCTTTCTGCGAGGTAGTTGTGCATCGACGGGTCATCAATGACAAAAACTTTTTCTGCGCCGTAGCCTTTCACGGCTTGTGCAGCTTCGCCGGCATTTTCGCCAACGAGAAGCAAATTTAAACTGCCGCCACTTTGTGCGCTCAATTGTTGTCCAAAAGTGATGGCGTTAAGGGATAACTTTTTTGGCTCTCCGCCAGCATGTTCAATAAGTATGAGAACGTTTGACATCGTATGACTCCTTTAGATGACTTTGGCTTCGTTACGTAGTTTTTCCATGAGTTGTGGCACGTCACTGACAATCATGCCCGCCGCCCGCGCAGCAGGTTTTTCCATTTTGAGAACCTCAACAAGTGGTTGTGCATCACCAATCAGGTCTCGCAGTGGGAACTCTTTAATCTCTTTTTTCTTCGCTTTCATAATGCCAGGCAAAGATGCATAGCGAGGAATGTTAAGACGCAACTCAGTGGTGATTAGGGCTGGAAGATTAAGGCAAAGAGTTTCAATGCCACCATCGACCTCACGAACAACCGTGACCTTGTTGTCACTGACATTGAGTGCGGTTTGTTTGCTTTTTTCTTCTTCGGATTCCAGGCTTGCTTCTTTGGAAGCAAAGGATGCCTGTCCCCAACCTAAGCGTTCGGCGAGCATGACGCCTGTTTGTCCCATATCATCGTCAACAGCCTGCTTGCCCATAAGAACAATATCGGGACTCTCATCTTCGATGACTTTTTGCATGGCCAAAGATGCCAGTGTTGGGTCGAGTGTTTCATCGGTGAGGACATGGACGCCGCGATCAGCGCCCATCGCTAAAGCGGTGCGGATTTGTTGGGCACAATCAGCAACGCCAAGTGAAAGGATGACAACCTCTCCCTCATGTGTGTCGCGCAGTCTCAATGCCTCTTCAACGGCAATTTCATCAAAAGGATTGACCACATATTTCATCTGCTCAGATTCAAGACCTGAGCCATCGGCTTTGATTTTTATTTTGATTTCTGGATCTTCTACCCGTTTAACGGTTACAAGTATTTTCACGTGAATACTCCAATCTGAGTGTAAATAAGCTTATTTTTCGGGACTTTCCCTAAATTCTGATGGGCTAGGAGTCAAGCCTTTTATGTTGATTAGAACGCCTGGGTCAAGGGCAATCGTCCTTAAGTGCGTGTAAAGATCGGCGTGGTGGTCTTTAGAGTGCCCATCATTTTGAGGCTTGGGATGCGCATGAGGCTGAGATATAGATGAAGCATCATGGGTGCATTATTGATCGTGCTTTCTTTGTTCGGAGGTTCCTCAAATTTAGCCGAAGGCATGCAGGCTGTTCAGGATTTTCGTGCAGAAGAAGGCATCGCCCATCTTGAGCAGGCCAAGCAAGAAGGACCTTATCAGTATGAGGACCTGCGTTTGCTTTATGAACATCTTGCTGTTGGCTTTGCGTATTTAAATCGTCAAGAGGAAAGCTTAGCGGCTTTTGATATGCTCTTATCTTTAGATGCAGGATATGTCGTAAGCTATACCTTGTCGCCAAAAGTGACTTTTCTTTTTGAGAAAGCCCGCACAATTGCAAAAGCGCAGCAGCCCACGCAGATTCAACTCAATTGGCCAGAACTGACGGATGTCGATCGCCCTTTGCCTTTTACGTTTGAAGTGGTTGCTGATCGACAATCCATGCTCAAGCAAGGGTTGTTTTTTAGGCGCTTGGTAGGCGAACCCTCTTTTACATTTTTGCAGTTTAATTTAGCGCCCTTGCATCAAAAAGGTCGCTTGGAATTGCCACCTCAGGCTCTTGATGCCAGAGAAGATAAGTTCTTAGAGTTTTATTTTGTTGGCCTGGATGCCACGGGAAATGAGGTTTTACGTTGGGCTGATTCGCAACATCCCCGTAAACTTGTTCTTAAATACACGCCGCCAACGCCTTGGTATAAGAGGTGGTGGGTATGGGCTCTTGGTGGCTCTGTCCTTGCAGGTGCGACAGGTGCTGTGGTGTATGCGAGTAGTTATGAAACCCCATCTTTGCTTAAAGGGGATGTGCGCGTTCCGTGGTAGTTCGCTTTACTCTGGTGCTTTGATGCGCAGGTGTTGACCAGTCTTTAAGACAATTTCAGTCTTGTATCTTACTGCTTCTGAATCTGGAGCAATAAGTTCAATCAGATGTTTTCCGGAAGGTATTTGTTTCCCCAACAAAGGCGTATTGCCGACATTTTTACCGTCAATTTTCACCAGGGCCCAGGGATTGGCGCCGATTGTCACTGTGCCGTACTCAATGCTTTGACTCGGCTCTTGAAGTTGTGGGGAGGGGGGAGGCGTGATGGCTTGAGAGGGCTCGGTTTTTTGAGCTGCCTTTGGAGCTTTTTTATTTATATGTTTTCGAGTTGCTTTTTTCTTGTTGGACTTTGTTGTTTTGGCTTTTTGGTTTTGACGTTTTTTTGTGGAGGTTTGTCTTTTAAGGTTTTGTTTGGGGGCAACCAGTGTGGGCATGCCATTTTTCATCACCACTTTGGTGCCAGGGGGGGACGAATGTGTTTTTTGTGACAAAACAATCAGGCCAAGCAGGGAACCCAAAAAGATCAGGGGGAGCATCCAACGCACCATCGGACGGTCAACCATATAGCGGGTTTTCGTAAGTATTCTTTGAATCGGTGGTGCTTTTGGGGTTGCGCCGCTTTGACTTAGGTTCAGGGCTTCCTGTACTGGGTTTGATGCTTTTGCTTGAACGGTTTGCATGTCGCGAGGGCGACCGCGGGCTGCAGGTCTTGTCGTGTCTATGTCTTCGGGGTGAAGAAGTCCTTGGAGCTTAGAGCGATGTTGTTCAAGTTCAGATGCGAGTTCGATGCGCGCAAAACTTTCGAGTGTGTCTTCTTTAAAGTCAGGAGCCAGAGCGCTTAAGGCTTCAGCAAATTCCAAACTGTTTTCGAAACGTTTGTCCCGGTCACGTTCAAGGGCTTTTAATACAATGGCATCGAGTTCAGGTGGGATGCCAGGATTGATCTCGGATGGCTTGGGTGCGTTTGAGTCCAGGACCTTGCGTATGGTTTGGGCAATACTTTCTGCCCGAAAAAGTCGTTTGCCGGTCAGTGTTTCATGCAAAACCACGCCAGCGGCAAAAATGTCGGTGCGCCGATCGATATGTTCTGAATTGATTTGCTCAGGCGACATATAGGCGGGTTTGCCTTTGGGCATGCCCAGCGAGGTGGCTGGCGCCTCCCGGTCACGCATTAAAGCGATGCCAAAATCAATAATTTTAGCACGTCCTTCAAAGGTGAGAATCAGATTTTGTGGGGAAATGTCCCGATGAACAACGCCGTAGGACTCACCGTTTAAGTCTTTAAGTTCGTGAGCCGCGTGCAGTCCGCGCAAGACTTCATCCATATAGCGAACGGCGACGCCAATGGGCAGCGCGGCTTGGCGCTTGGTGAGAATCTCACTTAGTGGTTCCCCGGAAACATATTCCATGACCAGATAAAGAATGTCGTCTGCTTTGTTTTCGCCAAAATCATGGACCTGGGTGATCGCAGGGTGCTCCAGGCGTGAAAGAAGATGGGCCTCGTCCAAAAACATTTTTTTTAGATCTTCATGTTTGCGCAAATCAGAACGAATGGTTTTAATTGCGACCAACTTTTCAAAGCCAAAGACACCTTGCTTACGGCCCATCAGGACTTCGCCCATGCCGCCAGTTTTGATGGTGCTTAATATTTCATAATCGCCGAGGGTCTGCTTCGCTTCGAGGCGCTCACTCATGGTTTTTCGATTCCATATTTCTGCATGAGTTCGCGAAAGTGCCGACGGTTAATACCGGCATATTCTGAGGCTTGCGAAATATTGTATTTATGTGCGGCGGCGACAGAAGCCAAATAACGTTGTTCAAAATATTCCGTCCAAATTTCTTTGGCTTCTTTAAAGGGCAGCGAGGTGTCTACCGTCGGTAGGTTTTGATTTTCCGCCGCATCTGGGCCTAACCAAAAATTCAGCTTGTCAAAAGTGGCGCCCTTGGGCCCGCCGAGAACCCAGGCACGCTCCAGTGTATTGCGCAGCTCACGCACGTTACCGGGCCAGGAATATTTCTGTAGTTTGATCAGATTCTCTCCGGCGATGTCTCCGGCATCTAAACCGCGCCCTTCGTAAAAATGTTTGATGAGTCCGGGAATATCCTCGCTCCTGTCTCTTAAAGGCGGGAGCAGAACATGGATCACAGCCAGGCGATGAAAAAGGTCAAAACGAAATTTCTCTTCCTGGACCATTTGATAAAGGTCACGATGGGTTGCGGCAACAACCCGGGTGTTTACTTTCACTTGCTTGTCTGAGCCAACCGGCTGGACAGTTTGTGCCTCTAAAACTCGCAAGAGTTTCGCTTGCGCTGCGGCCGGCAGCTCACCGAGTTCATCAAGAAAAACGGTGCCGCCGTTGGCTTCTAAGAATGCCCCTTTGCGTTCGCTTTGCGCGCCGGTAAAAGCGCCTTTGACATGTCCGTAAAGATGAGAATCGATGAGGTTTTCGGTGATCGCACTGCAGTCGACCACAACAAAAGGCTTGTTGGCGCGCTCGGAGTGGTCGTGTAGTGCCCGCGCAACCAATTCTTTACCCGTACCTGATTCTCCCTGGATAAGCACCGTGGCATCGGTTGGACTGGCAAGTTCCAGAATGGCGAAAATTTCGCGCATGATCATGCTTTGTCCTGCCATGGCGCCAAAACGTTCACGTTCTGATGGGGGAATGCTTGGTGGGGCCATTTCAAGAAGTCGCAGCACACTCTCGCCGACTTGCAGGCTCGCGCCTACGGGGACAAGGGCCTCTTGTATTTTTGAGCCTTGATAGTAAACGCCGTTGGTGCTTTCGAGGTCTTTGACCGTGACGCCTGCCTCAGAGAGCTGAAGCTCAATATGTTGCCGGGAAATTTGTTCGTCACTTAAGACGAGATCACATTGTCCATCAGCACCAACAATACTGGGACGCTGGCCTAGACTTATTTGCGTTCCGGTGTCCGGCCCTGAGGCGACCCGACAAATGCACGAGCGTTTGAGAGATTTTGTCGCCGTATTTGAAGAAACCAGTCCGCTGGCGGCAATCGTGTGTCTATCAATCTCTGTCATGGCCCAAAGCCTAACACAGTCGATGCGGGCAAAGCCAAACACTAAATGCATAAAATTTAAAGCAACTTTGTCTCTTGTTGCGTGCAAATCCATGAAAATTGGATAAGGTGCATAAAGTGATGCGTGTTTTGGGATACCAAACCCTATTTTTAGTGTTGATGCTGGTGGGCTGTGCCGATCCGCAGGTGCAGATTACCGTGAATCAACCTGCGGGCTTTACATTTGATGCCCTTGAGGTGGAGAGCCTTGTTGTCAATATTCTTTATCCGCCGCTCACGGCCGATGCTGGCTTGCGTTTTGATTGTGATGATATTGCTTATCAGGATGTGACTCGCGCAGAAGCCTTAAGTCATATGGGGCAGCAGCTTACGATCAACAAAGGTCAAACAAAGAATGCGCTTGATGGCTTGGACCGCCATCGCACGAAACTGTTTTGGCTTGAAGGTTATAGCGCCGACTTCGTTTTGGTTTTGGCTGGCTGCGCCGCATTGGCGCCATCGGATGTGGATGCGCGTGTCTCGATTGATACTTGGGTAAGCCTGCGCGCCGAAGTGGCCTCTTTTGACCCTTCTTTGCCCATTGATTATGATGCAGAACTGGGTGGGGATATACCGGCCTCTTGTGACGATGTGCAGACCAACTGTCCCGATGCGATCCAAGTCACGCTCAAGCAGCAAGAAGACATTTATACCGCGGGCCGCGATGTGCGACTTAGGTTGATTACAGGATTGGTGCAAGATGTGCCGATGTGTAATGCAACGCAAGTTTGTGAAGGTGGAGAATCTGATGGACGGCATTGCACGCAGAAAAGTGATTGTCGCCCAGCGGTTTTGCCAGACAAAGAAGAAATTTTGACAAGCGATGGTGAGGGAGAGGTCACTTGGTCAACCTTGAAGGCGCCCCCGGGCATTGCCGGGCCCCTTATTCTCGAAGTGGTCGCCAAATGGCAAAGCCATGAGCCTTTGACGTACACCTTTGGTGTAAGCTTGCCTAAGAGCGGTAATGTTATGGCTCTTGGTCAAGCAAGTGCTTTTGATGCGAATGATAAGCCTCATGGTTTTGTGGTTGGGGCACTTGGCCCCCTTGGCCAACCGGGTGTGGCGCTTCTTTATGAAGATCTGAGTCAAAGCGATGATGGTGTGAAATATGATTTGTCTGTGACCTATTTTGGTGGGGGACAGGTTGGCTCGGCAACAGGCTCAGGGAGTGAAAGCTGTTCTGAGACACATGACCGCCATGAAATCTGTTACCAAACCACTTACCACACGCAGCTTGAGACACTGCTTACGGTCAAGCCAGTGATGTTTAAGGGACGTGGTGCCGCGGTGAATAATGATGTGTTGATTGGTGTACGTTCATCGGCTTGGGATCGCTTAGAGATGGTTTACGATGATGCGGTGGCTCCAAGTGCGATTGTGATGCACTCGAGTTCGGATACGACATCGGGGGTGGGAAATGTGAGTCAGGTTTTAGCCGTTGATGATTGTCACAATGAAAACACCATGGACGAAGTGCTCTTGCGTGCCATGCCTGGCGGGGACCCTATTTTGGGCTTGCGGGATCTTGAAGGCCAGGACATTCAAAGTGACCATCCGTTTGCGCCCCTGATGTCTGGCGGCATAAGCGAGGAACTCATCTCTTCGCAAAAGGAATTTGCCTACAGCGCCTGTATACAAGCCAATGATAATATGTCCTACCGGGTGCTCTTTGAAGATGAACGCAATCTCAATGTCGTTTTGGCGACCGATGATGGTTTGCTTGGCGCAACCTGGAATTTGGTGCTTTCAGGGGGGCTGACCCATTCAAAAGCCATCACGGGAGCGTATGCAGAGCCGGCGATGATTTTTGGTGTACGTCCTTTAGGTACCGGTTTGGCTTTGGTGCGCTCGCAATTGCTTTTAGGGGATTCTGTTTTAGAGATACAGGAACGCGATACGGATACCATTCCTTTTGTACCGCAGCGGTCCTTTGCGCAGGATTTTGATGGCGATGGCGCACTCGATGTGATTGCGATGTTGCATACGAATTTTGGTGTGAGCCCCGTGGTTTTTTATATGGTTCGTGGTGTGAAATATAAAGGCCAGCGCATCGCAGGTTATGTGGCACAGACAGGTATCGCACAAAGCACCATGGCGCTTTTGGATGTGAACTGTGATGGGCTTGATGACATGGTCATGCTTAATTCCTGGAAGGGTGTCGATGCGAGTGAGAAAGTCAGCATTACGGGGCTGCATCAAGATATCGATTATTCGACTTTAGTGACATCGAGTGCGTGTGCTTTTAATGACGATTAAGCTGTGTTTCGAGTTGCACGATCTCTTCTTCAAGACATTCATTCCATCGGTCGAGAAAATCCATGCCCAAGGTAGAGTTTAAGTTTTCAGGCTTTAGATGAAAACGTTTCAGTATCGCCTGAAAACTTGTTTCTTCTTTGAGCGCTTTTCTCAGGGCCTGAATTTTTATCGGCTCTTGTGGTTTTTGATAGGCATGAAGTGGTATGGCTTCAGCGCCACGTAAGCCTATCGTATCTTGCTGTGTCACAGATATGAGATTGGGTACGCCCATGTTTTTGTTGATGAGTTGGGCTTCTTGCACGCAACATTGACCGAGGTAGACAAGTGCGTCCATCAGTTCTTGCCTTTTTGGGTGTGTGCTTTTTTTTGCGCGTTGCCAGAGTTTGGTCAGCTGGGTCATGCGTGCCTGATTGGCCAATTGTCCCGAAAAACAAGTGTCGACAACCAGGGCGAAATGAATATTCCGGGCTTGGGCAAGTTCTTCAAGCTCAAGGAGCTGCGTCACGTTGACGGCCGTGTTGGGGGATTCGGTTGTCGAGAAAACAAAAGAACCATCTTTTTGCCCGTGCCCCGAGAGCCAAAGAAGCACTTCATCGCCAGGCGCTGCTTTTTCAATGAGCTGAAAGGCCGCGTCAAAAAAGTGATTGCGATTTGGATTGATAAGATGTGCACAGGTAAAATTTAAAGGTTCAAGCGCTTGGCTCAGGATCTCAATATCTTTGAGCGTGCCGGGGAGTGAAGGCAGCGTCGGATGCGCTTTGTAATTATGCGCTGCGACCATGAGGGCGTAGCGTTGTGCATTGGGGTTGCTTGTCGCCGCACCGCGAGAATGCGTATTGGGAAATTGTTTGCGGGCGTTTGGTTGCATTTGGAGTTGCTCTTTGGAAGTGGCGTTTAAGACAGCAAATATATCGCCAGCGCTCTGCTGCAGATTTTGTGAGAAACGTTGTGCGAACCAGGAACCTTCCTTGCCGTCAGCGATTTCCTGCAGGGCTGAGCCGGTGCCAATGAGGATGCCCTGGGGACGTGTGGGCTCTGCCGGTTTGGGACTTGTCGCTTTGAGTTTGGTTTGCGTGTCTGTCTTTTTAGAGGAAAAGATGTCGGGCTGTCTTAAGCGTGTGTGTGGCTGCTTTACAGGCAGAGGTCCAGAACCGGCACTTTGATGCGCCCCCATTTGATGCATCTTGGTGCCGGTCTGGGTTTTTATCAGCATATGCTTTCCAATCTTTCGTTCCGTTCTCCTCTAGGCTAGTGCAGACCTTGTGCCAAAACGTTGCTCATCAGAAACATCTCTTAGATACTGTATTTAAAGGTTTTTTTGGAGAAACGTTTTGAGGTCAAATTTTGCTGTGCAGCGTGCAGATCATTTTGCAGGGGTAAAGGGCTTGTCCTGTTCCCTCGAGGGACCAGGGGACGACTTCGTCAAGGAGGCGCTTCACGGGAGCATGGCTGCGGCTTTGGGGTTTAACTTTTAGGCCACTTAAAGCCTGCGCAAAGCGATACTCCCCTAAGCTTTAGGGGAGTACATCGAAGTGTTTTATGAAAGGGTCTAAATTTAAGCCTGTTCGCAGCCGGCAAATTGGGTTGCTTCGCAGTCTTCACAGGGTGCGCTAAAATTGGGTGCACACTCAGGGGCCATATTGCACTCAGGCAAATCAAGTCCCTCGCATTCGTCGCGTTCGGTGCAGGTGACAAATTCCCAATCGTCACAGCCACTGCAGCTGTTGCTGTAGAGGGCCATACAACCAGGGACCGCATCGCACATGCCCGCATCGTTGATGTCGTTGCAAGAGGTGGCGCTGTTGTCGCTGCAACCGGCGTCGCTCATATTACAGTCTGGTCGCTCCCAGCAGTGCTCTTCATTGAGTGAAGAACAGGTCAGCTCCCAAAAGGGCACACAACCGCCAAAGTTGTCGCTGCTGCCTTGGGGGACACATTCATAAGCGTCGTTGCATTCTTCGGGGCCCATGTCGTCACATTGTTCTGGTTCATTATCCTCAGGTTCGTTGTTCCCAGGCCCGCCATTGCCTTCATGGGGGGTGCATTGAAACGTGGCTTCGCAAGTCCCATCATCACATTCTTCATGCCAATGAGATTCACATTCGGGTGCCCAGTCGCAGAAGTCGGGTCCTAAGTCTTCGCAACCCCAGTTTTCCCAGTCGCCGCCTTCTTCGTTATCCCAGTCATCCCAATCGTCTTCGCCACCCTCTTCGTCGTCCCAATCATCCCAATCGCCGCCTTCGTCTTCATCGACACATTCAAAGTGTTCGTGACAGCCGTTGTCGTCGCAATCTTCCCAGTAGTGGGGTGCGCAACCGGGTATCCATTCGCAATAATCCGGACCTGCGTCACCACAGCCCCAGTCACCCCAGTCGCCTTCGTCGTCTTCCTCATCATCCCAATCGCCCCAATCGCCTTCACTTTCCTCATCGTCCCAGTCGCCCCAGTCATTGTCGCTGTTTTCATCTTCGATGCATTTGAATTCCTCTTCGCATTCACCCTCTTCGTCACATTCTTCCCACCAGTAGGGTACACAGCCGGGCGCCCATTCGCAGTAGTCGGGTCCGATGTCTTCGCAAGACCAGTCGCTCCAGTCACTGTCCTCATCATCGCCTTCCTCATTGTCCCAATCGCCCCAGTCGCCCCAGTCGTCCTCATTTTCATCATCGTTTCCAGGGTGATGCCAGTCGTCGCCATCTTCACAATCGTCACAACGCTCGCGTGGGACACAGTTGACCACTTCATGGCAGCCATCATCGTCGCATTCTTCGCCCCATTGGGGTCGACAACCATCGGCGCGATGACATTGTTCTTTGCTCAGCTCATGACAGGGCGGGGTGCCCGCATCATCGTTGCGATTGTCGCTACCGGCTTGGAGGGAATCAAGGTTGGCGTTATCGTCATTGTTGCCCATGCCGTCGTCGCGAAAACAACCCACAAGTGCCAGCCCTAAACTCAGGCAAGAGATCAAAACTCGAAATTTCATCGGTACTCCAAGAGTATTAAAGGTAGGGGCTGCGCAGGCTTATACATCAAATGGACCCGATTGCGCAAGGGCTTTGTGAAAGTGCCCATTTTTTGGGGTTTGTGGTAGGGGAGTGCTATGAGTTGAGGGATGCAAGGGATGATTTTTGTTGGGCTTGGTGGCGTTGTAGGGGCGCTTTGCCGCTATGGTCTTGGAACTTTGGTGCAGCGTTTGGCGGGGGGCGCGTTTCCTTTGGGGACCATGTTGGTGAATCTCCTGGGCTGTTTGCTCATCGGTTTTTTGGCGGGGTTGCAGGAGGCCAGACAGATGCTTTCGCCGGAATGGGCTTTGTTTGTTTTTGTCGGATTTTTGGGCTCTTTTACGACCTTTTCGACCTTTGGCTTGGATGCTTTTAAGCTCTTGCGCGAGGAGGCGATTGCCGCAGCCGGGTTCTACGTTGGTGGGCAAGTGATCGTGGGGGTTTTGGCCGTTTTTGGTGGCTTTGCTCTAAGTCGTTTGCTTTGATGCTCATGTTGGCTCGCCCAAGGCATGTCGGGCACCTTGTGGGCTCGAGCGCAATGGCGTAAGTGTTGAAGAATACAGGCTAAAGCGAAATTTTATTGTGCGCAGATCAGATTGAGAAAAAAACTCTGCTTTGCTCAAGTTTTGCTTCGAACACCCTGAATTTTCTGCTAAAAATTCTATACGCCGCGGTGGCTTGAGTGTGATGCTTTGGGTATGCTTTGTCTGGGCCAGGGTTAATGCTCAACGCCCGCGTATGGACTGGTGCGATTTTGATGAGAGAGCTGCTGGCGAAATATCAATTTATGGGGATGACCATACCGTCGTGGGCGCTCTTCTTTGTTCTTTGCGCTTTGATTTTGCCAGCCTGTTTGCTGCCACTCAATGAAAATCGTCGCTGTAATATCCATGTGGATTGCGATGGTACAGATCTGTGTGTGGATGGTGTTTGTCAGACGATTCCCTGTAATGGCGATGCGGATTGTCCTGGTTCTTTAGCCTGTACATCTGGTTTATGCACCGAGGAAAGCTGCAGCGTGAACAGCGATTGTGACGATGTGCATGCGTGCTGGGAAGGCACCTGCCAATGGCCTTGTGAGATCAACAACGAATGCGATTGTGGACAAGATGCAGATTGTGGTGGGAATTTCTGTTCAGGCAACCCGGTTTGTCTGCGTGGGGAATGTATTGGCTTGGGCAACCCTTGCGATGCGGGCGGGGAGATATGCGAGAACACTGCTGAACAATGTACGCCTCTTGCCGCCAGCGCCTGTGAAGTCAATGCAGATTGTGACGATGGCCTTTTTTGCAATGGTGAGGATCTGTGTGTTGAAGGGCAGTGTGTGCATAAGGGGAACCCTTGCACCTATTTAAAACCCTATTGTGACGATGAACTCGACATCTGCAGCCATTGGCCGTGTGATAACCACGGCGATTGCAACGACGGCAGCATTTGTAACGGTCAGGAGATTTGTTCGGCAGGCAAATGCATTTTAGGGACCAGCTATCCCTGTACTGCTGAAACCACCTATTGTGACGTTGAGGCAAATTTATGCACCTGTGTACCAGGAGACACCTCCTGTGCGCCCTGCAGTACCCATGATGAGTGTGCCGGCGGCCAGCTTTGTGATGTGGGTCAGCCTATTTGTTACAACAACACCTGCGCGAAATACATTGTGGATTGTGTACCCGGTTGTCGATGTTCAGTCGATGGCTGTCTTTGCGAAGAAACTTGCGAGAACGATGAAGGTTGCGCCGATGGCGTCTTTTGTAATGGCCGTGAAGGCTGCGTCGACGGTGTGTGTCAAACAGTGGGCGCATATCCCCCCTGTGCGATCGATACACCATCGTGTCAGGAAACGTTCGATGTTTGTGGCTGTTTTGGCGCAGGGGATTGCACCACTTGTGAGCGTGATGATGAATGCGCTTTCCTGGACCAATGTTTGAGCAAAGGCTTTTGTGGTGGCGGTGTGTGTCAGCGGCAGATGATTGACTGCCCTGAAAATTACACCTGCGATGCAACATCGAACACCTGTGTGTGCGCACAAGATTGTGGGTGCAACACGCATGCGGATTGCGCCGATGATAATTTGTTTTGTAACGGGCATCCGGCTTGCGTGGATGGCCAATGCAGCAACTCAGGCAACCCGTGCCCCGATGGCGTCACCTTTTGTGATGAATCAAGCGATATGTGTACGTTGGGCGATGACGATGACGATGACGATGACGATGTGGTGATGAATTGTCAGGCCCTGACGACCCTTTACCCCCAGTCATGGCCGGTGGCAGGGCGCATTGATCCAACCTACGAATTTTCTTTTGTGGCGGCAGGTTACCAAGGATATCCAGATGCATGCGCATATTTTGATGTCTATCAATATTTGAGTATCGTGCCTGTGGATAATCTTGAAAGTGTGCGGGACGATTGGACCTTATTTAAAAGTGAAGAGGCTTACGACAGCTGGGCAACGCAGGCGACCAAGAGCGGTGCTGCAAATCAGGCGATTTGGGGTGAATGGTCGCACGAGTGTTTAGATAAATACGCTTATTGGATTATCGTGAGCTACGGTAAAAATGCCGATGGAACCCGTGTCTCCGGGGTGCCGGATTTTGGTTCGACGGTTGTTCAGCCGAACCCTGCGTGCCTTGGTGACGATGATGACGATGATAATGATGACAATGGTGATGATGATGACGATGATGATGATGACAATGGTGATGATGATGACGACGACGATGACGATGATGACGATGATGATGATGATGACGATGATGATGATGACGATGATGACGACGATGGCGCCGAATGCACCAGCCCCGATGATTGTACCGATGATGGGGTCTATTGTAACGGCTTTGAGAGTTGCTTTGACGGTCAGTGTTTAAGCCTGGGCAATCCTTGTGGCGCGCCCAACGCGCAGTGCGATGAGATAAATAATGTCTGTTGTCATGCGGCAGCACCGCAACCACCATCGACAAGTGAAACCTGTGCTGGTGACGACGATGACGATGACGATGACGATGACGATGACGATGACGACGATGACGATGACGATGACGATGACGACGATGATGGTGCCTGTACCGTTGTGGGCACAGCGATGGTCAACAGCATCACCAGTCCAGTGGAGGTGAGATACTTTAGTGGCTCAAGTCAGAATAAGCACCCAGAAGGTCGATACCAAATCCGCTATATTACCGGGACTTTTAAACACGGTGGAGGCAGTTCTGCGACAACCGGATATGCGACAACCGTGTTTCCTTATGCGGGTGAAATCGATCAGAGCAATACGCTGGGCTGGACCGGTTATGCGGACAAAGCAACGACCATCACAAAAACCCTGGCTTCACCAACAGCGCGATTCACACTCAATCATGACGGCAAATCGCGTATCGGGGTGGTGGCCGCCGATATTCAAGGCGCCTACAACGACAACACGAGTGGTGAACCGAATCCTCTGTACCGCCTTTGTTCTTTGCCGGACAGTGACGATGACGATGATGACGATGATGACGACGATGATGACGATGATGACGATGATGACGACAACAGCAACGCCTGCCCAGATGATGGCTGTACGGGTGGCACCTACTGTTGTCCGACGAGCGATACGTGCATCGCCAATTGTGCCGAGTGTGAGGGCAAAACCCAGGCGCATGAGAATACTTGTGTGGCCTGTACGGAGGATACCCATTGTTCTCATTTAGGCACGGATGTGTGTACTGGCTTTGGGGCTTGTTTGGCACAGGTTTGCCAGACTGTCACCTTGCCGCCGAATACCCCCCAATGTAACTGCAACTGTGACGATACGGATAACGAATGCGACACTGGATGCGATTGCGACCCTGATTGTTCCGCCGGATGTGGGGAAGACAATGATTGTGTGCCTTCTGGACAAACCAACAACAATTGTACCGGTGTTTGGCGTTGTTTAGGTGCTACAGGGGGCGAAGACAATGGAGCCTGTGCGGAAAAATGGACCATGACTTGCCCGGAGAACTACGAATGCAATGCGGAGACCCAAGCCTGTCAGTGTTCGAACTGTGGTGACGATGACGATGATGATGACGATGATGACGATGACGATGATGATTCAGGAGGTTCAGATCCTTGCGATGGGGTGAGCTGTGCCGTCGGCCAGTCCTGCAGTGACGGGGTTTGTGTGTGCAATGCCAACAAGGCCGATTGTGATGCAGAACCGGGTTGTGAGGCGGATTTAACGAATGTGGCGACCTGTGGTGGTTGTCTAACCATATGTGGTGATAATGAGGCATGTGGGGACAATGATGGTATATATCTTTGTGAGTGCACGGCAAATCATCTCAACTGTGACGGTGAGACCAATACTGGTTGTGAGGCAAACATTACCACCGACACTTTCTGTGGCGATTGTGATACTTCCTGCGATCCGCTTGACCATCTTTCCTGTCAAAATGGTAACGACGGTTATGCTTGCGATTGCGTTGACCCCTGGAACGATTGCAACGAGAACATGGCTGACGGTTGTGAAGAGGATTTCACGGCGGTCGAAACCTGCGGGAGTTGCACGATAACCTGTGGTGGTGCCGACGCTACGCTGACCAGTTGTACCGAGGGCAGTGGTAGCAATTATAGCTGCACCTGCGATACCGCAACGCAAAAAAATTGCGACGATGATTGGAGCAATGGTTGTGAAGTGGATCTTACCTTGGCAGCCACTTGTGGTGCTTGCAACGTTGTTTGTGGTGGTGATGGTACGGCGGCGACCAGTTGTGCTGAGGGTAACCCAGGCGTTTATGCCTGTGGTTGTGACGACGCAAACTATGGCAACTGCGATAACAACTGGACCAATGGCTGCGAGACGCCCCTGCATACGAATGATGATTGTGCCTCTTGTGGGGATGATTGCACGAATCATACTGCCTGTGCCCAAAGCGGTGAGACTTGGGACTGCAGCGAATGCGAAACCGGTTGGGGGGATTGCGATGGCAATTCCTTTAACGGTTGCGAAAAGCAACTGAACACCGCCACCGATTGTGGAGGTTGTGGTGTGACTTGTAGTGGCGGTGCCTGGAGTCAGTGTCGTGATGACGATGGGGATGGGGTTGGTGCCTGTGGCTGTATGACCGGTTATATTCTTGAGGATGGTGTTTGTGTGGCCGGGCAAAACTGCTCTAACGATACGCAGTGTTCGATCACCAACGAAGCAGGGCAAACCCTTAGTGCCGCTCAAGCCAACCTCTACTGCAATGGTACCACTTGCGTCTGTTCTCCCGGCTACGACAATTGTGATGGCTCCTTTTCCGAAAACGGCTGCGAGCAGGATATCCATACGGATGACAACAACTGTGGCGGCTGTGGGATAGAGTGTCAAAACAACACCGAGTGCAACGATGATGCGAATGACCCATCATGCGAACAATGCAAGGACAACTATGGCAACTGCGATCCCGATGGGGAGAATTGGGACAATGGTTGCGAAGTTAATCTAACCTCCGCCAACAACAACATCACCCACTGCGGCGCCTGTGATAATGCCTGTGTGAACGACACCAAGTGTGAGCAGAGCAACGGCACCTACGCCTGCACGGGCTGTCAGGACGGTTATAAAGATTGTAACGACGATGCGAGCGATGGCTGCGAAATTAATACCCAGCCGAATCAGGCCCATTGCAACACTTGTGACAACAGCTGTGGTCCTGTGCCATCAGGTGTACCGCAGGACTCCGAGTGCAATGATGATTCCGGGGCTTTTGCCTGTGCTTGTCTCAACGCCACCAGGAAAAACTGCGACAACGATTGGAGCAATGGTTGTGAAACCGATTTAACGCATTCTTCTACCTGCGGCTCGT
Source organism: Myxococcota bacterium (assembly GCA_030749035.1). Classification (GTDB taxonomy): domain Bacteria; phylum Myxococcota; class XYA12-FULL-58-9; order XYA12-FULL-58-9; family JASMKV01; genus JASMKV01. The sequence goes on from JASMKV010000486.1 coordinate 29,684, forward strand.
GCAATATTGAGTGCGGTGCTGTGGAAGATAAAGAGGAGACGGAGACCACTTGCGAGGGTGAGGGTGATGGACCCTATGCATGCACCTGTGATTCGGCGAATTACAAAAACTGCAACGACAATTGGGCCGATGGCTGTGAGCAGCAAATTGGTGGTGAGGTTGACGGCGAACCGAACAACGCCCACTGCGGCGATTGTGACGATGCGTGTACCGCAAACTCCACCTGTTTGGATGACAATGATGATGGCACCTATGCTTGCGAGTGTGATGAGCATTATGTCTACAACGCCCAAACCGAAAAATGCGATCCGGATTATTCCTGTGACTCCCATGGCGATTGTGCGTTTTGGGGTACAGATTTTTGCGCAGGTGGCTACTTGTGTCTCGATGATCCAGACAACAGCGGTGAAACCATTTGCACCGAAACGACGGTCGCCTGCACGGCCCCGGCCGAGTGCGAGAATATTGATGGTGTGTCGCAGTGTGTTTGTGATTGCGATATGACCACTGACGTATGTGATACAGATTGCCTCTGCGATCCCGATTGTGAAGATGCGTGCATCACTTCGGATGATTGTGACGGCAATTTAGTTTGTGTCAGTAATGAATGCCAGCCACCTGCCTGTGACAGCAATACGCCTTGTCCTGGTTCCAACAATACGCTCTGCGAAGGCCAGATGCAGTGTGTCAATAACTCCTGCCTTGAAGTGAAACTCGAATGTGATGCGCCCTATACTTGTTTGGGCTCTGCTTGTGTCCTCGAAGTGCAATGCACGAGTGGCGATTTAGGGCAGGCCTTTGGTTGTGATGGAGGCGATTTATATTGCTCAGGACAAACCTGTAACAATTTAGGCCAGTGTGTGCCGCGGGAAAGTCCCTGCTCCGGGGCCACGCCCATATGCAACGAGGCGGATGTGACCGATGGTGATGGTATTATTACCGCCCTTGGTACCTGTACCGGCTTGTGTGATGCGGGGGGTGTGCAGTCGGTTGGTGGCACCGCCCTGACGCCATTTTTGGTGGGGACGAGCGCGGTGTATTGTCTTAAGAATTGTCCGACAACGACTTCAGCGAGCACTTTGACGAATCCATCGCCGCCCATGCTTTTGACCGCGGGAACCTGCGCGGTTAAATGTGAAGAATATTTTGATGGCGCGGGCGCTGAGTCAGCGGCACAAAATTGCGGGTGCAATGATGTGGATGGTTCCTATTGTACTTTAACAAGCAATACGGGCACGGCGACTTCCGGTTATCCGGCGCCAAGTCAAGGCGGCTGTGGTGATGGGGTGTGCAGCTCCGGTGAAGCGCTTGCCGCATCCTATTGTCGCTCAGATTGTTGTGGCGATGGCACGGTACAGGCACCTGAAGACACGTCGGCCCATTATTGTAAGGCGGATGTTTGTGGCGACGGGGAGTGTTCGCAGCTGGAGAAAACCACCGCCCTTTATTATTGCGCGGACGATTGTTGTGGCAACGACACCTGTGATGCCATTGAAGGCACATCGGGTAAAAGTTATTGTGCGGATGATTGTTGTCCTGCCGATGGTAACAACTGGGGTGGTTCCAGCTGTTATGGTGACGACGACGACGACGACGACGATGAGGGTGATGGCACATGTCAGGACATTGAGAGCAGCGATACCTATTATTGTGCTGCGGATTGTTGTGGCGATGGGACTTGCGACCGGGCGGAGCTTGATGGGGAGAGCACCGAAGAGGATTATAGCAACTATTGTGCCACCGATTGTTGTGGTGATGGGGTTTGTCACCCGACCGAGAATCGGGATTGGCAAAGTTGCGGGGGTTATTACAGCTTGGTTTGTGGGAATGATTGTGATGGTTCGGCCTGTGGCAACTGCCGTTATCTTAATATTTCTTCCGTCACTTTTTCGTCAACAGCAACGCCCCAGCCGCTTATCACCTATGAATCTGAGATGTGTGATAATGCGATGATTATTGACTATTCGCAAGGGGTCAACCAGGAATGGGGCTTGGCTGATGAACTGGAATGCCCCGGTGATGGCGATGACGACGATGATGACGATGACTCCATGGGCGGCGGGATGGGCTATAGCAACAGCACGGCTTGTACAAGCGAAGCGCTGGGGTATTGTGATGATTTCTGGGACGAATTGGAGTGTTCTTGCATGGCGGGGCATGGTGATGAGGGTGGCTCCATGGGGGGATCTTATGGTGGGGGTGATGATGATGATGATGATGATGGCTCCGCATTTGCGCTTGGTAAGGGCGAGATATGCACGGATGATGCGGATTGTGGTTATGAACCATATTCTGGTGAAACCAATTCGTTGTGCACAGACTCGGCTTATCCTTACCTTTCAGATATGCAGTCCTACAATCTGAATTTGCAGTTTTCTTTTGAGCTGGGCAATACACCAGCAGCGCCCATCAAAGCCTGGGCTTTTGCATCACATCAGAGTGGTTACTGCCTCGAATATTTTCGTGGGGAGATCGATTGCCATCCATTGTGCACCTATTCGGGTGGTGAATGCAATTGTGACAATTATGTGCATCAACAAAATGCCAGCGATATCCCCCTGAATAATACCTCAGGCTTTGAAGAGCTGGATAATCTGCTCTTTGCAGGAACGTCGTCAGGTGCGACCAGCCAATTGACGCTCACGGTTGTTGATAACCCTGAGTGTCCCGGTGATGGACTCAACTGCTGTGGCGATGGGACTTGCGATGAAAGTGCCAATGAGCATCAGGGCGAGACTTACTGCGCCGCTGATTGTTGTGGCGATACCAAGTGCCTGGCGCCGGAGACAACGGACGAGGATTCTTACTGTTTCATCGATTGTTGTGGCGATGGCACTTGCAACAAAGAGGGGGACACAATCATTGAAACCGGGGCCGATTATTGTGCTACGGATTGTTGTGGCGATGATTATTGTCACCCGGATGATGAAAGCAATACAAACTGCGCTACTGATTGTAAAGAAGCCGCATCGATAAGCTGTAGCGCTGTTGTTGCGCGGGCAGATCAAAACATCAGTGGTGCTCCTTCTTCCGCCAATACCCGCCATTTTGATGTCAGCTTGCCCGGCGGGACAATCAATCTGGATGAGGCCGGGTTTGTGGCGCCCGAGTCACGGTCTTGTCGTGATGGTTCGAATGATGGTTATTCTTGTGAGGATGACGATGATTGCCCGGGTGGTACATGTCATGCGCAAAAACACGAGTTGGGGCATGTTTATACCTCGAATTCGGCTGGAGACACACCCAGCTACTATCGCTGGAACCTCGCCAGTCAGGAGGAAGTTGAGAATAAATATCTTGATGGTAAGGTTTTTTACGATGCGAATAATGCCAAGTGGGTTGTGCACCTTTATACTTCCGATGGCGCCCACAATCTTTTCTATGGTGAAAAAGAAGCGGGTACGGGATCGACCTTGGCGATAACGAATGCCTCGCATACGAAGTATGACGAAGGCGGTCCTGGAACCGAAGGGTATGTGATGAAGGATGGTACCTGCACCATTACGTTTTCGAATTAAATGATAACGGACCAAAGGTTTGATTGAGGATTCTATGCGAACAAGGAACTTGTCATGGCTGTGTCTGCTTGCCTTTGGATTTATCTTGGGCCTGCAGGGTTGTTCGAGCTGTGAACGGGTTTCGAAAAAGACCTCTTGCAATGTCGACAGTGATTGTACCTTGCCGGAAATTTGTCTTGAGGGGCAGTGCGCGACGTTGTCGTGCAACAACGACAGCGATTGTCGTGGGGCCTGGACCTGTCAGTCGGGTTTTTG